>NZ_JABZED010000037.1:0-3277 GCF_013416675.1 Salinispora sp. H7-4 | reverse complement strand
CGCACGCCCTGTCACGGGAGTCGGCGGAGTCCCTGGTGGGCCTGTACCGGCGGGTGCTCGAGTCGATGGCGACGGATGCTGATGGTGATGCGATGGCGTCGTACCTGTCGGTGGAAGAGCGCGAGCGGGTTTTGAAGTGGTGGAACGAGTCGGCGGTGGAGGTGAAGCCGCTAACGGTGTTGCAGCTATTCGAGGCCCAGGCCGCGCAGAACCCGGACGCCGTCGCTCTGCGGTCCGACGACGAAACGGTGACGTACGCCGACCTCGATCAGCGTGCCAACCGCTTCGCGGACGCCCTCCTGGAACGCGGTGTCCGCACCGAGTCCCGCGTCGCCGTCCTGCTCGACCGCAGCCCCGACCTGGTCGCCGCGCTGCTCGGCGTCTGGAAGGCCGGAGCCGCTTACGTTCCGGTCGACCCGTCCTACCCGGCCGAGCGCATCGCCGCGATGGTAGATACCGCAGGCGTCTCGGTCGCGGTGACGTCCGGCCCGTATGCGGACCGCTTCGGCTCCACCGACCTGCTGCTCACCGGCTCCGTGCAGGACGGACCCGCCGGCCCGGTGTCGCGGGTGGATGTGGTGAGTAGTTTGGCGTATGTGATTTTCACGTCTGGGTCGACGGGGCGGCCTAAGGGTGTGGAGGTTTCGCATGCCGGTTTGGTGAATCATGTGGTGTGGGCGAGGGATGTGTTGGCGTCGCGGGGTGTGGGTGGGGCGCCGTTGTTCTCGTCGGTTGCTTTTGATTTGGTGGTGCCGAATTTGTGGGGTCCGTTGGTGGCGGGTCAGGCGGTTCGGTTGGTAGGTCAGGGGGTGGATGTCGCGGATCTGGGTGCGGTGTTGGCGGCGGGTGGCCCTTATTCGTTTGTGAAGTTGACGCCGGCGCATTTGGAGGTGTTGACGTCGCAGTTGTCGGTGGAGCAGGCGCAGGGTTTGGCGTCGGTTCTGGTGGTGGCTGGTGAGGCATTGCCGGGGGTGTTGGCTGATCGGGGTCTGGATGTGTTGGGGCCTGGCCGGTTGGTGAATGAGTATGGTCCGACGGAGGCGTCGGTGGGGACGTGTGTGTTCCCGGTGGTGTCGGTGTCGGGGCGTGATGTGGTGCCGATCGGTCAGCCGTTGCCGAATATGCGGATGTTTGTTCTGGATTCGGCGTTGGAGCCGGTTCCGGTGGGTGTAGTGGGTGAGTTGTTGGTGGGTGGTGTGGGGGTGGCTCGGGGTTATGCGGGTCGTCCTGATTTGACGGCGGAGCGGTTTGTTCCGGATCCGTTCGGGTCGGGTGGGCGGTTGTATCGCACGGGTGATTTGGTGCGATGGTTGCCGGATGGGAATGTGGAGTTTCTGGGTCGTGCCGATGATCAGGTGAAGATTCGTGGTTATCGAGTGGAGTTGGGTGAGGTTCGGGCTGTTCTGGCCGAGCACGGTGGTGTTCGGGATGTGGTGGTGTCGGTGTTCGAGCCGACGCCGGGTGATCGTCGTCTGGTGGCCTATGTGGTATCTGTGGACGACGGTGCGGTGGATGTCGGTGAGTTGGGTCAGTGGTGCCGGGTCAGGTTGCCGGAGTACATGGTCCCGTCCGCGTTTGTCGGTCTCGACGTCATCCCGCTCAACGCCAACGGCAAGGTCGACAGGCGGGCCCTACCGTCCCCGGACGACGTTCCCGGAGCGGACGACGGCTACGTCGCCCCCCGGACGGTCACCGAGGAGCGGGTCGCGCAGATCTGGGCCGACGTCCTCGGCCGGGAGCGGGTCGGCGTTACCGACGGCTTCTTCGAGCTGGGCGGCCACTCGATCCGCGCGGTGGCGCTCGTCGGCGCACTGCGGGGCGCCGGCTTCGACGTCGGGGTCCGGGAGGTCTTTGAGCACCGTACGGTCGCCGAGCTCTGCGAGTTCCTGACCGGACGGCCCGGTGCCGCCGAGGTCGAGGAGTGCGTGGCCCCCTTCGCTCAAATCGGCGACGACGACCGGGCGAAGCTGCCGGCAGACGCGGTGGACGCGTACCCGCTGTCGCAGGTGCAGCTCGGCATGCTCGTCGAGATGTTCGCCGACCGCGAGCAGCACGCCTACCACAACGTGTCGTCGTTCCGAGTCCGTGACGGCTCACCCTTCGACGAGGAGGCACTGCGCGCCGCGGCCGCCATCGTGACCGAGCGGCACGAAATGCTGCGTACGTCTTTCCACCTCGACTCGTGGTCGGTTCCGCTGCAGGTCGTGCGCGCTACCGCGGAGATCCCGGTGGCGGTCGGTGACCTGCGCGGGCTGAACGAGGACGCGCGCCGCAAGGCGCAGGCCGCCTTCGCTGCCCGGGAGCGCGCCACACTGTTCGACCTCGAGCAAGCCCCGCTCCTACGCATGACGGCCCACCTCGAGGACGACGCCTGGTGGCTGACCGTGACGGTGTGTCACGCCATCACCGAGGGCTGGAGCCACCGTGCACTGCTGATGGAATTGCTGACCGAGTACGCCCGGCTCCGCGACGGCGAGCCGGTCACCGAGCGGTCCGCCCCAGCGGTGCGGTACGCGGACTTCATCGCGGCAGAGGTGCGCTCCCTGGCCTCCAACGAGGACCGGGACTACTGGCAGTCGGTGTTGGACGGGTACGCCCGGTTCACTCTGCCGGCCGCGTGGGCCGGGGATGCGTCGCAGCCGCGCGAGAGGTACCGGGTCGCCGTGCCGCTGCGCGACCTCGAAGCGGGACTGCGTGGCCTCGCCGTCCAGTCTGGCGCCTCACTCAAGAGCGTGCTGCTGGCCGCCCACCTCAAGGTCATGAGCATCCTCACCCCCGACGAGGCGTTCTTCACCGGCCTGGTGTTCAGCGCCCGGCCCGAGGCGCCCGGCGCCGACCAGGTGTACGGCATGTACCTCAACACGCTGCCGTTCGCCTTCGACCGCGGCCCGCGCACCTGGAACGATCTCGTCCACCGGGTCTTCCTCAGAGAGACCGAGGTCTGGGGCCACCGCCGCTACCCGATGCCGGCCGTGCAGCGCCTCGCCGCGGTAGACCGGCTGCTCGACGTCCGGTTCAGCTACCAGGACTTCGACCATGTCGACACCGACCTGGTGGACTCCGAGCAGAGCGTGGGCGAGGGCGCGACCGAGTTCAGCCTGGCGGTCTCCGCTGTCGGCGGCTACCTACTGCTCACCACGCATACGCACGCCCTGTCACGGGAGTCGGCGGAGTCCCTGGTGGGCCTGTACCGGCGGGTGCTCGAGTCGATGGCGACGGATGCTGATGGTGATGCGATGGCGTCGTACCTGTCGGTGGAAGAGCGCGAGCGGGTTTT
>NZ_JABZED010000036.1:0-277 GCF_013416675.1 Salinispora sp. H7-4 | reverse complement strand
ACCTCATCGGCGAACGACGACAACTGATCCACCATCGTGTTGACGGTGTTCTTCAACTCCAGAATCTCGCCCTGCGCGTCAACCGTGATCTTCTGCCCCAGGTCACCCCGCGCGACCGCGGTCGTGACCGAGGCGATGTTGCGCACCTGCGAGGTCAGGTTCGACGCCATCGAGTTCACGTTGTCCGTCAGGTCCCGCCAGGTCCCGGAGACCCCCTTCACCTGGGCCTGACCACCCAACTTCCCCTCGGTACCCACCTCCCGGGCCACCCGGGTCA
>NZ_JABZED010000035.1:110430-150380 GCF_013416675.1 Salinispora sp. H7-4 | reverse complement strand
CTCCTCGCGAGCAACACATCGATGCATATGAAAGTCACACCCATAGGGTGACCCAGGGTTTAGCACAGCGCAACCAGGAACGCCGGAAAACAGCATTCATGTGCCCGCCGGCCGTCCGCGTGACGACCAGGGCCTTGACCGGCCCACATTCCGGGGACAGGTTGGTGGCCAGTAGGTTAACTCTGCCACCCTGCGGTCCACCCATCACTCAAACCCGTGCAAAAGTGTACTGCCAGCTGCTGCTCAGGAGTCTTCGATACACCCCGCGTTGGGGTCGACCGTGGCCAGGAAGTTGCGGATTTCCTCCCGGTGTTCGTCGAGCGACAGCTTCCGGGCCGGAAAGAAACCGAAGCCGTAGCCGGAGTTCGGTCCACTGAGCCACGTGTAGTCGGTCCCAGCGAAATCACTACTGCGCACGGCGAATATCTCGCCATCGACGTCAAGTGTGGACGAGGCGGCGTCGGTTCTGGGGCGCAGGCCGGGCACGGACTCCGGGTTGGCCTCCCCGTCGCCACTGTCGCCGTCTGAGTAGACCGACCTCATGCGGCCATCTTCCCAGATGCCCCCGACCGGAGCACATATCTACCGTAGATCAACCCGCGCGGGGGTTAACTCCGTTTGAGCGGCTTCCAGGTCACGGCGGGAAAGGGCGGCGCGAAGCTGTAGCGCCTCGGCGGCCAGATTTTCCGGACCGCCCTGCTCGCGGTCGATGGCGCAGACCACCGTGTTTACCTGGGCGCCAATGGCGCGTAGCTGACCGCACGACGCCAGTAGGGCACCCCCGGTGGTCACGACATCTTCGATCAGGACGACCCGTTGCCCGTGCACGCGGCCACCTTCGGCGACCTTGCTGGTGCCGTACTCCTTGGCGTGCTTGCGTACAAAGACCGTGGGCAGCCCGGTCAGTTGTGACATCACGGTGGCCAGGGGGATGCCGCCCATCTCCATTCCCGCCAGTACGTCGCACTCCGGCAGCAGGTCCACCATCGCTTCGGCGACCTCGCGCAACAGGTTCGGCTCACCCTCGAACAGGTATTTGTCGAAGTACTCCGTGCTGACCTGCCCGGAGCGCAGACGGAACCGTCCGGTCAGGTGGCACGTGTCATAGATGCGACGGGCAAGTGGGTCGGCCATCTGGTCAGTTTCGCATTCTGCCGGTATTGAGCGGGCATCGGCTACGGCGGCGACCGCCTACCGGTGACGTTCGCCCGGCGGTATCGGCCCGTACGGTCGGCAGCTGCGGCGGCGGCCGGTGCGAGGCCGATCTGCCGTGTCGGCGGTGACCCGCCGTTGAGTGCCTGGGCTCGCGCGAAAAATGGCGTTGCATCCACTTGAGCGGGTCGATATTTTGCCGGCGTGGAGATCGTCACGCGCATCGACCGGCCCGAGCTGCACGAGGCGGCCGCCGCCACGTTCCAAGAACGCTGGCCGGAGTTCATTTTCCACGACGACGTCCCGAAGAGATACATGAGCCGGGTCGAGGAGTATTTCGCGCGATACGACGTCATGATGCTTGCTGAGGGCCAGGTAGTCGCCGGTGGATGGGGAGTGCCGATAGCCTGGGATGGCACCCTCGGCGACCTACCGTCCGGCTACGACGACACGATGATACGTGCGGTGGAAGGCCACGAAGCGGGAATCAAGCCCACCAGCCTGAGCTTCATGGCGGTCGCCGTCGACTCATCGCATGACAAGCGCGGCATGGCCGGCGTCGTACTTGAGGAGTTGGCGCGACGGGCACACAGCGACGGCCTCGCACATGTGGTCGCTCCGCTCCGACCGACCTGGAAGGACCGGTACCCGATGGTGCCGATGGCCGAGTACGCCGGATGGACCCGCCCGGACGGGCTCTCTATCGATCCGTGGATCCGCACCCACCAACGCATGGGAGCCCGCGTGCTGGGTCCAGCCCGGAGGTCGATGGTGATTGAAGGAAGCGTCGCTGACTGGGAAAGCTGGGCGGGCATGCTGTTTCCTGCGACCCGGGAGTATGTGGTCCCCGGTGCCCTCAACCTCGTGCTGATCGATCGGGAACGGGACCGCGGACTGTATGTCGAAGAAAACCTGTGGGTTCAACACAGCTGAACCCGGTGACCCAGCCGCCGTGACGGCAGCCGCACGCATGCCGCGGAACAGGCTGTGGAAGTACGGTGCAGTCCGCCGCCATGCGATCGTTACGAGGATCGGAGTCGATGAGCTGGTGCTCTCGCTCGCGCACTCGGCATCCCGAGGCGGGGCATCCTGAATCTGGTCACCGACGTTCCGGACGCGGAACTCGCCGCCGCGTACGCATAACTGGCGGCCTACCTTTAGAGGAAGCCGGTCGCTGCCGTATCAGGATCCGTGTACCCCACGTCGACCCCCTGCGTCCACGTTGAACACCATGCCGTAGCATTCGACCGCCGCAGGCATTCAAAAAGCCGTCGGTGAACTCTTTCCTACTTCCCCTTTAGGATTGCCATGGCCAGAATTACGTTCGCGGTGTCTCGGATGATCGAAGCAGCCCTCATTATCCTGGGCGCGTTTATCTTCGTCTCGGACACCATGAGCTACATCATACTCTGGGACTTTATCGGAATACTCTACCTCGCAATCCGCATCCGTCGCCTTCGGGGCAAGAGAGGATTGGACGAGAGTGATGCGTGGCTCAAGCGGACCTTGGGTCCCCGCCTCGGCCTGCTGTTTACCATCTTCGCGAGTATGGTCGGAATCATCGCAGGTCTCGTGATCGTGATCGGCGGCGACAGTCAGGACGACACACTGGCCGCCAAGATAGTCGGCGTTCCCACCGTGCTGCTTGCCTGGGGAATCCTTCATTTTGGTTATGCCGAACGGTACGCGCAGAGCTATTATGCCGCCCTGCCGAAGCAACTACTAGTCTTCCCCAACACGGATCGACCAGGATTCGTTGACTTCACCTATCTGTCGTTCAGCATCGGCGCAACTTTTGCGATCCCGGATGTAGAAACGCAAACTTCGACGATCAGGCTACAGGTGCTCTCACACGCCATCCTATCGTTCATCTACAACACTGCGACCCTCGGTATTGTCGTTAGCGTCATCACCAGCTAGCGCTTCGTCGTCGCCGGCCCGGGCCAGGGTCGGGTCGCCGACGTACGAACCCCCGGCCCGCACACGTCGACCACCACGCCGGTCAGGTCAGCCGGCCAACCGGGAAGACGGCTGCTCCGGGGCGACCGAGCTCGTGGGCGAGCAGGCGGGCAGCGAACTGGTGGACGGTGCGCAGCATCGCGTACGTCCGCCGGCCGGCGTGGTGGCGGAGGGTCACCAGTGACTTGGCCACCAGGCCGTCGAGGACCACCTGGGTGCGCAGCCGCCACCAGGGTGCGGCACCGCAGACTCGGTTCACCTCGTCGAGGCCGAACAGCCGGGGCAGCGCACCGAGCCGGACGAAGCACCAACGTTCCGCCGGGCTGAGACAGTCGAGGCTGCGGTGCAGGGCGGCCGACAGTGACATCTGGTGGGCGGGCCGGCCCCGTCGCCCGGGCCGGCGCAGCGTGGCCAACGGGTCGTCGAGCCGGCGCACCAGCTCCTCCAGGCTCTCGTCGGCCATCCGGTCGGCGGCCAGCTCGACCGCCAACGGCAGCCCGTCCAGGAGCCCGCAGATCCTGGCGATGGTGCCGACCTCCGCGGCGCCCACCTCGAAGCCGGGGCGGGCCTCGGCCGCCCGGCGGGCGAAGAGCTGGACGGCCGGCATCGCCCGGACGCCGCCCGCCCCTGTGGTGAGCGCCGGTAGCGGCGGCAGCCGCCACACCGACTCGTACGCCAGCCCGAGTGGCTGGCGCGACGTGACCAGCGCCGACACCCGCCGGCTGACCTGCGCAACGGCGTCGACCAGGCCCGCGCAGGTGTCGGTGAGGTGGTCCACGTTGTCCAGCAACAGGAGCAGGTCCCGGTCGGCCAGCTGTCGCGGTATGCCTCCCCGCGAATGGCCGGGCAGATGGAGCAGACGGCGGAGTTGCCGGGTGACGTCGGCCGGGGTGCAGGCCCCGGCGAGATCGACCCGGAGCACGCCGTCGGCGTGATCGGCGCGGGACCGGCGCGCGACGGCCAGCGCCAGCGCGGACTTTCCGCATCCGGCCGGCCCGGCCACGGTGACGACCCGGTGGTCGGCGAGCAACCGGGTCACCTCCGCCAGGTCGGTCTCCCGGCCGATCAGCTCGGTGGCTCCGGGGTCACCGCCCCGCCAGGGCGGACTGGGCGGACTGGGCGGACGAACCACCCGGGGTGGCGGGGACGCCGGCGGCGTGGCCGCCCGGCCGTGTCGGAGTTCCCGGTGCGCGGCGGCCAGCTCCGGCCCCGGCTCGATGCCGAGTTCGGCCGCGAGCCGGGCGCGGATGCCGGCCAACCGTTCCAGGGCCCGCTCCCGCCGGCCGGTGCGGGCCAGCACGGTGAGATGCCGCGCCTGCACCGCCTCGTGCAGCGGCTCGGCGGCGGCGAGCCGGTCGGCGGTGACCAGCACCTCCCCGGGCCGGCCCAGCTCCAGACCGAGTGTCACCAGGTCCAGGCAGCCGGTGACCCATTCCCGGCGCAGCGCGGCGACCGTCTCCTCCCCCGGCAGCAGGGCGGCCAGGTCGGTCAGCTCGGGGTCGGTCCAGATGCCGGCGGCGGCGGCCAGCAGCTCGAAGGCGGCCGAGCGCCGGCCCCGGCGGGCCAACTCCCGGGCGGCGCCGGTGAGCCGGCGGAAGCGGGTCAGGTCGACCTGGTCGGCGGAGAGTTGCAGCCGGTACGCCCGGGGCGAGGAGACGATGATGTTGGTCCGGGCATGCCGGGGCGCGCCGGGTTCGAGTGCCCGGCGCAGCCGCGCCACGTAGGTGTGCAGGAGGTAGCCGCCACTGGGTGGCGGGGAGTCCCTCCACAGGGCCAGGGCGAGCGAGTCGACGGGAATGTCCTCGCCCACCTGGCAGGCCAGGAGGGCGAGCAGTGCACGCTGTTTCGGAGGGCCGAGATCCACCGCGGTGGCGCGGTCGTGGACCTGGACCGTGCCGAGCAACGTGACGGACAGGTGACGTTTCACGGGTTAGGTGATCCTTCCGCTGGCCTGTCTTCCCCGAAGACTAGGCATCGCAGCTGTCACTTACCAGACATGGACCGTTGCGGATCGTGATCTTTTCACTATATGTGCTTCAAGAATGCTGCATACCGATCGTGTCAGGCTGCTTCGTGTTTGCCGCTCCCGGCGTGGAACTTTCGGCCGAGGCAGACCAAGGGGGAGAGATGACATCGACGCTGACGTGGGCCGGGATCCACCGGCCCGGTGGCTGGCGGAGGAAACTGGCCCTCAGCCCGGACCTGGTGGACTTCGCCAGGCGCGGGTTCCGGACCGACCGCCCGCAGACGAGGACCGTGCTGGAGCGCGCCGCCACCGCCTTCCTCGACGGCTACAACCGCGGCCTCGACACGCCGTACGGACAACCGACCATTCTGGACGGGCTTCCTGCTGAGCTGCGCGGATTCCGCGCGGAGGGCGCCGCCATGTCGGCTGTCTTGCTGGACCGCCTGTCGCCGACGAGACACGGCCGCTTCGCCGTCCAGCTTCGCGCCCACCCGCGACACCACTACCTGCTGCACGTCGGCGCCGGCTGGGCGCTGGCCAAGCTGGACACCGTGTCGGCCGGCACCCTGGGCCGGCTGGGTCGGCTGGGTTCCGAAAGCGGGCTGCTCCGCTGGCTGGCGTACGATGGCTATGGATTCTTCAAGGTCTTTTTTCTCCGGGATCCGACCCTCGCCCGCTGGCGCCGGCACCCCGCGCCCTGCGATCCCACCTGCGCCATCCGCTACCAGGGCCTCGGCCGCAGCCTGTGGTTCCGCGAGTGCGGCGACCCGGCCGCCGTGGCCGGACGGATCGCCGGCATGCCGGCCGTGCACCGGGGCGACGTGTGGAGCGGCGTCGGCCTCGCCGCCACGTACGCCAACGGCGTCTCTCCCGACGACCACGCGCTCCTACGGCGGCTCGCCGGTGACCACCGGGCGGCCCTGGCGCAGGGTGCCGCGTTCGCCGCCGAGGCCCGCCGGGCCGACGGCACCGCCGGCCCGGCGGTCGACGCCACCGCACGGATCCTGACCGGAGCCTCCGCCGACACCGCCGCCGAGTGGACCTGGCAGGCCCGCCACGGACTCGGCCGGGCCGATGCCACCCCCGCCGACTACGGCGAGTGGCGCACCCGGGTCCAGCGGATCGCCGCCTCACACGGAGCTCGCTGAGCACGACGACCCGCCGCTGGCCCGCCGCCGGCCCGCGCCCCTCCCGCCGAACCCGCGACAAGGAGCCGCCATGTCCCGCCCGCCCGCCGTGAGCAGGATCGCCGCCCCGCTGCTGGCCCTCCTGATCGCCGTCAGCCTCGGATTCGCCACCCGGCTGCCGGACGCGAGCGCCGCCGACCGCCGGACGCTCGCCGGGCGGTTCGCCTTCGCCGTCAGCGACCTGAACGGCGACCCGGCCGGCGGCCGTACCCAGCGGGCCGTGCAGCCCGCGCTGGAGCGCCTCCGGGCCTGGATCTCCTCGGTGGGCGCCGGCGCGGCGCTGGCCGACCTGGACGGGGACGGCCTGCCCAACGACACCTGCCTGGTGGACCCCCGCGACGACTCGGTGAGCGTCACCCCGGCCCCCGGCCCGACCGTCCGGTACGAAGCCTTCCCGCTGCTTCCCACCGGTGTGCCGTACGACGTCCGGACCACCGCCCCGATGGGCTGCGCACTCGCCGACCTGAACGAGGACGGCCGGCTGGACGTCCTGGTCTACTTCTGGGGCCGGGCGCCGCTGGTCCACCTGCAACGCGCCGACGTGCCGTTCGGCCCGGCCGCGTTCACCGCCGCCGACGTCACCGACCGTTCCGACGAGGTGTGGAACAGCACCACCGCGAACGTGCTCGACCTGGACGGGGACGGTCACCTGGACATCCTGGTCGGCAACTACTTCCCGGACGGGGCGCGGGTCCTCGACCCGGCCGCGCGGGACGACCCGCGGATGCAGATGCAGGACTCCATGTCGTGGGCCCGCAACGCGGGCCGGAACCGGATCCTGCGCTTCACCGGGCTCACCCCGGTGGGCGGGGGCCCACCCCGCCCGAGGTACGAGGACGCCTCGTCGGCCCTGACCGACGAGCAGGCCCGCGCCTGGACCCTCGCCATCGGCGCCCAGGACCTGGACGGCGACAGCCGGCCCGAGGTGTACGTGGCCAACGACTTCGGCCGGGACCACCTGTTGCGCAACCTCTCGCGGCCCGGCCGGATCCGGTTCGCCGAACTGCCCGGACGGCGCGAGGCCGACATGCCCAAGTCCAAGGTGCTGGGCAACGACTCCTTCAAGGGCATGGGGGTCGCCTTCACCGATCTCAACGCCGACGCGCGGCCGGACATCCTGGTCAGCAACATCACCACCCCGTACGCGCTGCAGGAGAGCAACTTCGCGTTCGTCAGCACCGACACCGCACCGCTTACCGACCGGGCGCCGTACCGGGACGAGAGCCAGCGGCTGGGCCTGGCCCGGACCGGCTGGGGCTGGGACGTCAAGGCCGCCGACTTCGACGGTGACGGCACCGACGAGATCGTCCAGGCCCTGGGCTTCCTGCGCGGCCGGGTCAACCGCTGGGCGGAACTCCAGGAACTGGCGATGGGCAACGACGTGTTCCTCCGGTATCCCAACGCCTGGCCGAACTTCCGCGACGGCGACGACATCGCCGGGCACCAGCGCAACCCCTTCTTCGTCCGGGGCGACGACGGCCGGTACGTGGACGTCTCCGAACGGCTCGCCTTCCGCCAGCACGCCACCACCCGAGCCCTGGCCGTCGGCGACACCGACCACGACGGCCGGCCCGACCTCGTGGTGGCCAACCAGTGGGCCCGGTCCCAGTTCCTGCACAACACCGGTCCGGCCCGCGCACACCTGGGCCTGCGACTGCTGCTGCCGGCCACCGGGCCGGACGCCCGGCCCCGCCCGGCGGTCGGCGCGACCGTCCAGGTGCGCCGGGCCGACGGCGCCCCGCTGACCGCCCAGCTCTACCCGGCCAACGGCCACACCGGCGGTAACTCCCCCGAGCTGCTCTTCGGTCTCGGTGCCTCGTCCGGCCCGGTAACGGTGACGGTGACCTGGCGCGATGCCGCCGGCCAGCAGGCACTCACCCGGTCCCTCACCCCCGGTTGGCACACCCTCGTGCTGACCCCGACCGCGTAGCCCGTCGACGCCTGAGGAGGTCGATCGTGTCCGAACAGGCCGCTACCCGTACGGCGAACCGACCGGACCCGCGGATCACGGCGCTGCGCCGGTTCGCGCTCTCCATCACCGTCTTCAACATCCTCGGGCACCTGGTGCTCGGCTTCGAGCAGGCGTACATCACGCCGGTCGTGGCGGTGCTCACCGCGTACGCGGTGGACCTGCTGCTGGAGACCGTCGAGGCGCGCACCGCCGGCCGCCCGGAGCGCTACCAGGGCGGCCCGGTGGCGCTGCTGAACTTCCTGCTGCCCGCCCACATCGCCGGGTTGGCCTGCGCCATGCTGCTCTACGGCAACCAGAGCCTGGCACCCACCATGTTCGCCACCTCGGTCGCGGTGGGCAGCAAGTACGTCGTCCGGCTGCGGATCCGCGGCGCCCTGCGGCACGTGCTCAACCCGAGCAACCTCGGCATCAGCGTGACGCTGATCCTGTTCAGCTGGGTCAGTATCGCCCCGCCGTACCACTTCAGCGAGGACGTGGACGGGCCGTGGGACGTGGTGATCCCGCTGGTCATCCTGGCGGCCGGCACCATGCTCAACGGCAAGCTGACCCGGCGGCTGCCGCTGATCCTCGGCTGGGTGGGCGGCTTCGCCCTCCAGGCGGTGCTGCGCTGGGCGTTCTTCGACGCGCACCTGGCCGCCGCGCTGCTGCCGATGACCGGCATCGCGTTCATCCTCTTCACCAACTACATGATCACCGATCCGGGCACGACGCCGGCCGCCCCCCGGCGGCAGGTGGCCTTCGGGCTCGCCACGGCGGCCGTCTACGGGCTGCTGGTGCTCGCCCACATCACCTACGGCCTGTTCTTCGCGCTGGTGATCGTCTGTGGACTGCGGGCGCTGGTGATCGTCGGCGCGAACGTGCGCGAGCGCGTCACCGGGGCACCCGCGCCCGGACCCGACCGGCCCGCCGGAAGTCCGCCGGCCCACGAGGCCCGCGCCGGCGCGGGCCCGCTGCCGGAGCCGGCCGCCGCCCGCTCCGCCGGCTGACCGCACCCCTCATCGTATGAGCAAGGAGACCACGATGGTCGACGACGACGTGGTGATCGTGGGTCTGGCCTGCCGCTACCCGGCGGCGGACAACCCGGCCCAGCTGTGGGAGAACGTCCTCAACCGACGGCAGGCGTTCCGCCCGCTGCCGGCCGGACGGCTGCCCCTGACCGAGTACGGCGGCGACGGCCCCGACCAGACCACGGTCCGCCGGGCCGCGGTGCTGGACGGCTGGCGCTTCGACCGGGCCCGCTTCCGGATCCCCGGCAGCACCTTCCGCGCGGTGGACCTGTCTCACTGGCTGGCGCTGGAGACCGCGGCGGACGCCCTGGCCGACGCCGGCCTGCCGAAGGGGTCCGGCGCCGACCGCTCACGGGTCGGCGTGGTCATCGGCAACTCGCTGACCGGCGAGTTCTCCCGGGCGTCCGCCATGCGGGTCCGCTGGCCGTACGTGCGGCGGGCGGTGGCCGCCGGACTCTCCGACGGCGGGCTCGCAGGGGATGAGGTCGCGGCGCTGCTGGAACGGGTCGAGCAGCGGTTCAAGGCCCCGTTCCCGGTTCCCGGCGACGAGACCCTGGCCGGCGCCCTGGCGAACACCATCGCCGGCCGGATCTGCAACCACTTCGACTTCCACGGCACCGGCTACACGGTGGACGGCGCCTGCGCCTCGTCGCTGCTGGCGGTGTTGACGGCGGCCGACGCGGTGGCCACCGGCCAGCTCGACGTGGCGCTCGCCGGCGGGGTGGACCTCAGCCTCGATCCGCTGGAGCTGGTCGGCTTCTCCCGGGTCGGCGCACTGGCCTGCGACGAGATGCGCGTGTACGACGCCCAACCCACCGGGTTCCTCCCCGGTGAGGGCTGCGGCGTGGTGGTGCTCACCCGCTCGTCGTACGCGCTCGAACGCGGGCTGCGCCCGTACGGGCGGCTGCTCGGTTGGGCGTCCTCGTCCGACGGCGGTGGCGGGCTGACCCGGCCGGAGGAGAGCGGCCAGCGGTTGGCGCTGCGCCGCGCGTACCTGCGGGCGGGCATCGACCCCGGCGCGGTCCGGCTCGTCGAGGGACACGGCACCGGCACCGCGGTCGGCGACGAGGCCGAGCTGCGGGCCCTACTCGGGGTACGCGGACCGGACGCGCCACCGGCCGTGCTCGGCAGCGTCAAGGCCAACATCGGGCACACCAAGGCCGCCGCCGGGGTCGCCGGGCTGATCAAGGCGGTCCTGGCGGTGCACCGGGAGGTGCTCCCGCCGACCACCGGCTGCCGCAGCCCGCACCCGCTGCTCGCCGACGGGAACCGTCTCCGGGTCGCCGACGAGGCGCAGCCCTGGCCGGCGGGCGAGCAGTACGCCGCGGTCAGCGCGATGGGGTTCGGGGGGATCAACACCCACGTGGTTCTGGGCGGCGCCACCCCCGCCGCGCCGCGGCCGCTCAGCGCACACGTCCGGCGGCTGAGCCGGCCCCACCCCGATCACGAACTGGTGGTGTGCGGGGCGTCGGACGCGACGGCGCTGGCCGGCCTGCTCACCCGGGTCCGAACGGTCGCCACCACACTGTCCCGCCCGGAGCTGACCGACCTGGCCGCCGGCCTGGCCGCCACCCATCGGGGCGACGCCCCGGCCCGCTTCGCCGCAGCCGTCCACGACGCCGACGAGCTGGTCGTCGCGCTCGACCGGGCGCTGGGGCACCTGGCCGGCGGCGGGCGGCGCCTGCTCGACGCCGCGCGCGGGGTGTTCCTGGTGGCCGACGGCACGCTACGGGTGGGGCTGCTCTTCCCGGGACAGGCCGCCCCGGTGCATCCGGGCCACGGCGCGCTGGGACACCTGCTCGACGAGGCCGGGAACCGGACCGAACAGCTGCCGGTGCCGGCCGAGCCGGTCGACACGGCGGTGGCCCAACCGGCGATCATCGCCGGCAGCCTCGCCGGGATCCGCTGGCTGACCCGGCTCGGCGTCCGGGCGGTGGGCGCCCTCGGGCACAGCCTCGGCGAGTTGGCCGCGCTCAGCTGGGCGGGCGCGCTCGACGCCGAGGACGCCCTGAGCCTGGCGCGGGCCCGGGGCGCGGCCATGTCCACCGCGAGCACGGTGCCGTCCGGGATGCTGTCGCTCCGGACCGACCTGGCCGGTGCCCGCAGGCTGGTGGCCGGCAGCGGCGCCGTCGTCGCGGCGGAGAACGGGGCCCGGCACGTGGTGGTCGCCGGCACCCGGCCGGACCTGGACCGGGTCGCCTCGGCGGCCCGACGCGAGCGCGTCGAGGTGACGCCGCTGGCCGTCTCACACGCCTTCCACAGCCCGCTGATGGCCCCGGCGGCGACGGCGCTGCGCCGGGCCGCCGGGCACCTGGCCTGGCGACGGCCGGAACGGCCGGTGGCCTCCACGGTGACCGGGGACTGGTGGGGCGGCGAGGACCCGGCCGACGTACTGGTCCGGCAGCTCACCGAGCCGGTCCGTTTCCGCGAGGCGCTCGGCCGGCTCGACGCGGACCTGCTGGTCGAGGTCGGCCCCGGGCAGATGCTGACCGCGCTGGCCGAGGCGGCCGGGCGTACCTCGGTCAGCCTGGACGTCGGTGCGGCGAGCGCGGCCGGCGCGGCCGCCGGGACCGCCGCGCTCTTCGCCGCCGGGGCCGTCCCCGAGGTGGAGCCCTGGTTCGCGGGACGGTTCGTCCGCCCGTTCGCGCTGGACCGGGAGCGGGAGTTCCTCGTCAACCCGTGCGAGCGGGAGCAACCGGTCACCACGGCGCCCGCGGCCCCGACGACGGCGCCGACGTCCCGAGCCCCGGTGCCCGATCCGCTCCCCCGGCGGACTCCGGCGGCTGCGGTCGCGGGCGACGACCGGGACACCGCCGAGCTGGTCGCCGTTCGGGTGGCCGAGCTGGCCGAGCTGCCGGCCGCCGAGGTTGATCCGGACACCCGCCTCCTGGCCGACCTGCACCTGAACTCCCTGCGGGTGGGGCAGCTCACCGCAGACATCGCCGGTGAGCTCGGCCGGGCTCTGCCGGCCACGCCGCTGTCCCTGGCCCACGCGACGGTCGGCGAGCTGGCCGCCGCGATCGACGGGCTGCCGGCGGCCGACACGCCGGCCGCCGAGCTGCCCGCGACCGGCGTCGGCCCGTGGGTGCGGGTCTTCAGCCACCATCTGGTACCCCGGGCGGCGCGCACCGCCCCGCCGGCCGAACCGCCGGGTTGGGAGGTCATCGGCGATCTCACCGAGCACCCGCAGGCCGAGGTGGTGCGGACCGAGTTCCGGACGGACGCCGCGGCGACCGCCGGCCGGCTGCTCGTCCTGCCGCCGGGCCTGGCCGACATCCCGACCGCCGACGTCGCCGCCGCGCTGGGCGGCGCCGCGACCGACCGCCGGCCGCTGGTGGTGGTGCACCACGGCGGGATCGGCGGGGCCGTCGGCCGCAGCCTCTTCGCCGAGACCGAGGTACCGGTGCTGGTGGTGGAGACCCCATCCGGGCCGGCCGGCGTCCGGCTGGCCGCCGTCGAGGCGTCCCGGCCCTGGTCCGGCTACCAGGAGGTGGTGTACAGCGCGGACGGCGTCCGGACCGTACCGGTCAGCCGGTTGCTGGACGGCCAACCCCGTGCCGGCCAGCGGATCCCGCTCGGCCCGGGCGAGGTCTGCCTGGTGACCGGGGGCGCCAAGGGGATCGGGGCCGTCTGCGCGGCGGCCCTCGGCGCGGCCACCGGAGCCCGGCTGGTGCTCGTCGGCCGCAGTCCCGCCGACGATCCGGAGGTCGTGGAGGCGGTGCGCCGCAGCGGCGCGGCCTACCGGCGGGTGGACCTGACCGACCGGGCCGCGGTGGCGGAGGCCCTCGCCGCGGTCCGTGCCGAGCACGGCCCCGTACGCGGCGTGCTGCATGCGGCCGGGCGGAACGAGCCCGCCCCGCTCACCGAGCTGACCGCGCAGGAGCTGGACCGCACCCTCGCGCCGAAGGCGTACGGCTTCGACCACCTGGTGGCCGCGCTCGACCTCGACGAGCTGCGATTCGCCGTCGCCTTCGGTTCGGTGATCGGCCGGGCCGGCCTGCCCGGGGAGGCCGCCTACGCCGCCGCGAACGAGTACCTCTCCCGGCGCTGCACCGAGCTCGCCGCCGTCGCCCCGCAGGTGCGCTGGCTGAGCATCGAGTGGTCGGTCTGGTCCGGCACCGGTATGGGTGTCCGCCTGGGTGTGCTCGACGGGCTGCTGCGGCGGGGGGTCAGTCCGATCCCGCCGGACGAGGGCACCCGGCTGCTGCTGGAACTCCTCGCCCGGCCCGCCCTCCCGCCGGTGGTGCTGGTGGCCGGCCGGCTACCGGTCAGCGACACCCTGGAGTGGGACGAGTGCGCCGGGGAGAGCGGTCGTTTCCTGGAGTCCCGGCTGACCGGCACACCCTCCGTCGAGTTGGTCAGCGAGGCCCGACTCTCGCTGGGTGCCGACCCCTACCTGGACGACCACCGGATCGGTGGCGCGCCCGTGCTCCCGGCGGTGCTCGGGTTGGAGGCGATGGCGCAGGCCGCCGCGGGGCTGGGCGCGAAGCAGGTGCCGACGGTGATCCGGGACGTGGCGCTGACCCGCCCGGTGACGGTCGGCGACCGGGAGCCCCGGTCGATCCGGGTGGCGGCGCTGACCGGTCCGGACGGGACGGTCCGGGCGGCCGTGCGCAGTGCGGAGACCAGCTTCGCGGTGGACCACCTGACCGCCACGTACGGCGGGACCGTGACCACGGGCGAGCCGGTGCCGCCGCCCGCCGCCGGGCTGGCGGTGCCCGGCGCCCCGCTGTACGGCCCGGCCTTCTTCCACGGCCCGAGGTTCCGCCGGGTGGCCGGCTACCACGGGCTCAGCGCGTACCGATGCGTGGCCGAGGTGCACGCCGAGCCGGGGACCTGGTTCGGGGGGTTCTACGACCAGCGGCTCCAGCTGGGCGACCCGGGGGTTCGGGACGCCTTTCTGCACCTGCTCCAAGCCTGCGTGCCGGACCGCCGGGTGCTACCCGTCGAGGTGGACCGGATCGACGTCCACGCCCGCCCGGAGGGCACCCTGACCGTACACGCTCGGCAGGTGGCCGAGACCGGTGACGAGTTCCGCTTCGACCTCACCGTCATCGACGCCGACGGCACGGCGGTGGAGCGCTGGACCGGGCTGCGGCTGCGGGCGGTCGGGCCGGTCGAGAATCCGGTCTGGCCGGTCGAGTTGCTCGGGCCCCTGGTCGCCCGGCGGCTGCGCCGCTGGCGTCCGGAGCTCCGGGTGGACCTCGCCGCCGCGACGGCCGGGCGGGCCGACCGGGACCGCGGCCGGATCCTGGCGGGCTGGCTGCTCGACGGGCCGGTACGGGCCGACGCGACCGGCCGCCCGCGGCCCGTGGCGGCGGCAATCCCGTCGGGATGGCGCGGGGTGAGCGTCAGCCACCTCGACGGGCACCTGCTGGCCGCCGCGGCGGACCGCCCGGTCGGGGTGGACTGGGAGGTGGTCGCGGCCACGCCGCCGTTGCCCGCCCCGGCCGCCCGGGTCGCCGATGCGGTGGCCCGGCTCACCGGCGAGGATCCGGCCACCGCCGGGACCCGCGTCTGGACCGCGCTGGAGGCGCTGATGAAGGCCGGCACCGCCGTGGACGCTCCGCTGGTGCTGCGCGACGAGACCGGACCGGACGGCTGGGTGGCACTGCACGCCGGCCGGCACGCGGTGTACGGGACCGTGGTCCCGACGACGGCCGGGCCGGTCGTGGTGAGCCTGGCCGTCGCCACGGACTCCGACCGGGAGGCGTGAGGAGATGCCCGAGAGCTACGTCCACCGGCACGTGGTGACCTTCGACGAGACGAACCTGGTGGGGAACGTCTACTTCGCTCACTTCCTCCACTGGCAGGGGCACTGCCGCGAGCACTTCCTGGCCGACCACGCACCGGGGGTGGTGGCCGCGCTCGGTGACGGGCTGGCCCTGGTGACGGTGGACTGCCACGCCGACTTCTACGCCGAGGGCGGCGCCTTCGACGAGATCGAGATCCGGATGATGCTGGACCGGCTCGACGGACACCGGATCGTGATGTCCTTCGACTACCTGCGGGTGAAGCCCGGACCACCGACGCTGTTGGCCCGGGGCCGGCAGACGGTGGCGTGCATGCGCCGGGGCGGGCACGGCCTGGAGCCGGTGGAGGTGCCGGCCGAGCTGCGCCGGGCGCTGGACCGGTACGCGACGGTGACCCGATGACCGTCGGCATCCTGGGACGCGGCCGGATGGGCCGGGCACTGGCGGCGGCGGTCCGGCAGGCCGGGGGCCGGGTCCTGCTGGTGCCCGGCCGGGCTGACCCGCTCCAGTGGGGCGGGCTGCTCGCTCCGGCCGCGGTGGTGGTCCTCGCGGTGCCGTTCCCCGCCGCCGTGGAGTTCCTGCGCGGCCCGGCCGGTGGGCAGGGCCGCGGACGCACCCTGGTCGACCCGACCAACCCGGTGCTCTGCGAGCCGGCCCTCGTGCCACCCGGCCGCTCCGGCGGGGAACTACTGGCCGAGATCGCCGCCGACCGGGCGGCCGGCCCCGGCCACGCCGGAGCGGGCTGGCGGGTGGCGAAAGCGTTCAACACGGTGCCGGCCGGGGTGCTCGCGCGCAGCCGGGTCAACGGGCTGCCGGTGTCGCTACCGGTCGCCACCGACCATCCGGCGGCGCTGCGGGAGGTGTCCACACTGGCCCGGGCGTTGGGCTTCGCGCCGCTGGACGCCGGGGGCGTCCGGGCCGCCCGGCACCTCGAAGCGCTGACCGGGCTGTTGATGGCCGTCAGCGACCGGCAGGACCTGCGCGGACAGGTGTGCATCCACATCGGTGTGCCGGGTGGCGACGCCGTGACCCGGGAGACGGCGTGCCGGGCCGGCTGACCGGCTCACCGCACGGGGCCGGCCAGACCGAGCAGCCGCAGGCACCGCGACATGGCCGCCGGCGGGCCGGTGACCTGCACGGAGCCGCCGAGCACCGCCTCCAACGGATCCAGCCGCCGCGCACCCAGCTGGAAGAACGTCTCCGCGTCCGTCTTGACATGCAGCGTCGGCTCCCGTGCCGCGGTGGGATGCAGGACCGCCCGGCCACCGTCCACCACCACGTGGAACTGCTCCCCGTCCACGTCGAAGCCGTAGACCTCGTCGACCCCCGGAACCCGGCTGCCGTCGAGCAGTGCGTCGGTGGCCAGGATCGCCCAGGCCGGGCGGGAGATCGCGGCGGCCGGCGGCGGCTGGTGGGCGGCGTACGTGAGGCCGAAGCGGGCCAGGCTCAGCACCGGTTCCCGCATCCGCTCACCCAGCTCGGTCAGCGCGTAGCCCGCGGTCCGCCGCTGCGGGTCCAGCGGCCGAACCAGCCCCGCTTCGACGAGGAAGCCGAGCCGATCGGCCAGCAGATTGGTGCCGATTCCTTGCAAAGCATCGAGGAGTTCGCCGTAGCGACGTGGCCGGATGAGCAGCTCCCGGACGATCAGCAACGTCCAGCGCTCGCCGAGAACGTCCAGTGCATAGGCCAGTCCGCACTGCTGGTCGTAGGTGCGCCGGTCCCTCAGCTGCCCCATCGCTCGCTCCATGTCGGGCATCCCATCCCTTCACTATTCCATGGTTCGAGCTATCGGAAGGACTGCCCATGGCCGCCCTCACGGGCTCTTCTCCCCGTACCGCCTCCGTCCCCGGTGCCCGCCGGCGCGTCGCCGGGTCCCTGCGCGGTCGCCTGACCGCCACCCTGGCCTCGCTGGGCTGGCTGGGCCTGGGCCTCGTCTCGGTGGCGGCGGCGTACGGCTTCCTGGCCGTCCTGATCGGCTCGCGGTTGCCGCAACTCTCCACCGGGACGGTCGGTGACGGCCTGCCGGTCCGGCTGCTGGCCGGGATCAGCCTCCTGGTGCTCGGCGCCCTCCTGGTCTTCTACTGGGACGTCCGGCTGCCGGCGATGTTCGGCTACGGCTGGTTCCCGGCGATGCCGTGGAACTCCTGATGGCCCTCGCCCGGCCCGCTCCCCCGTGCGGCGACCGCCGCCAGGGCCACCGTACGCAGCATCCGGTAGCGCGGGCCGTCCGGTCCGGGGCGTACGGCCAGCAGGGACTCCTCGGCCAGCCGGTCGAGCACGGCGGGGAGCCGGTCCGGAGAGACCAGGCCGGCGCAGTGGGTGACCGCCTCCTGCAACGAGAACGACCGGTCCCCGACGCCGAGCCGCGCCAGGCAGGCCAAGTCGACCGGCGGCACCATGGCGAGGCTGCGGTGCAGCGCGGCGGACAGCGACCGATGGTGCCGTGGGTGGCCACGGCGGTGCGGCCGCAACTCGTCGAGCGGGTGGTCGACCCGGCGCAGCACGCCGTCGAGGCTGTCGGTGTAGAGGCAGGCGGCGGCCAGTTCGACGGCCAGCGGCAGCCCGTCCAGCCCGTGGCAGATCCGCGCCACGGTGACGGTGTCGGCCGGGGTGAGCCGGAAGCCGGGCCGGATCAGGCCGGCCCGGTGGGCGAAGAGGCGGACGGCCGGGTTGTCCGCGAGAGTCTCCGGCGCGTCGAGGTCGGGCAGCGCCAGCGGCGCCAGCCGGAACACCGCCTCGTGCGTGAGCCCCAACCGGCGGCGCGAGGTGACCAGCATGGCGGCGCCCCGGCAGCGGCGCAGCGCGTAGTCGACCATCTCGCCGGCCCGCGCGCCGAGGTGCTCGACGTCGTTGAGTACCAGCAGCACGCGCTGCTGACCGACGGCGTGCAGCGGGTCGGCGTCCGGCGGCAGCTCCAGCGTCTCCGCCAGCAGCCGCAGCACCTCGCCGCAGTCCCGGGCCTCGGCCGCATCGACGGTCGCCACCCCGTCGGGGAACGCGCCGGCGACCCGCTCGGCGACCGTCAGGCCGGTCGCCGACTTCCCGCAGCCGGCCGGGCCGACGACGGTGACGTGCCGGTGCGCGACCAGCAGGGTGGCACACCGGGAGAGGTCGTCCTCCCGGCCGATCAACGGCCCGATGGGCGGGCCGGGGCCGCACCAGCGATGGCGTGGGTCGGGTTCCACCACGGCCACGGTCGCCGGGGCTCCGGCGGGCGGCTGCGGCTCGTCCCCGGCGTGCAGCAGGGCTGCGTACAGCCGGCGCAGCTCCGGGCCGGGCTCGACCCCCAGTTCGGCGCGGAGCCGCGCCCGGACGTCGAGGAAATGGTGCACGGCGGCGGCCCGCTGCCCGCTGCGGGTGAGCGCCTCCAGGTAACGGGCCTGCACCGTCTCCTGGAGGGGCTCCACGGCGGCGAGCCGCTCGCCCACCGGAAGCACCGCGGAGGCCTGGCCGAGGCGCAGGCCCACCTCGATGTGCCGCAGGCCCGCGTCGACCCAGTCGCGGCGCAGCGCGGTGAGGTGCCGGGGGCTGGCCAGCAGGCCACCGAGGTCGGCAAGCGTCGGGTCCTGCCAGAGCTCGAGCGCCCGGGTGAGGAGATGGAAGGCATCGTGCGGGCTGCCGGCGGCCTGCCGGCTGCGGGCCGCGCCGAGCAGGTGCCGGAAGTGCGAGGCGTCGACCCGCTCGGGCGGCACGTCGAGCCGGTAGCCGCCGGGCACCGAAGCGATCACGTTGGTCCGGGCGCGCGGCGGCGTGCCCGGTTCGAGTGCCCGGCGCAGCCGCGCCACGTACGTGCGCACCAGGTGTTCGCCGCTGACCGGGGCGTCGTCGCCCCAGACCGCGCGGGTGATCGCGCCGAGCGGCACCGGCTGCCCGCGGTGCAGGGCGAGGTAGCCGAGGACCGCACGCTGCCGCGACGGCCCCAACGGCATCTCGACGGTGTCGCGGTACGCGGTGACCGGGCCAAGCAACCTGATTCGGACGGTGTCCATGTCGCCTCCCCCACCACGAGGCTAGAAGACCCATAGAACGCCGTCCATGACGATCCGCCACCTTGGGATTACCCACCGCACATCCGCCACCCGCGGAAGGAGGCGTCAATGTTCCCCCGCAACTCCCTCCCCAACGATCACCGCGCCGGACTCCCCCACCCGGTCCCCCGGCCGACCCGGTTGGCCCTGGCCATCCGTGGCGCGGCCGTAGCGGCCAGCAGCGCCACGTACCTGCTGCCGGCGGCGGCCGGCGCGGCGGTGCTGCTGCCCCTGCGCGGCAGGACCGCCGCGGCCCGCTTCTTCTATCGCCGGCTGGTCCGGCACCTGCAACGACTCGGTCCGGCACCGGTGAAGTTCGGCCAGATCATGGGCACCCGGCGGGACCTACTGCCGCCCCTGCTCTGCGACGAGCTGGGTCGACTGCACGACCGGGTCCGGCCGATGACCGACCGGCAGACCCGGCGCGCGCTGCGCGTGGCGTACGGCACGGAGCTGGACCGGCTCTTCTCCGCTGTGGACACCGTGGCCCGGGCCAGCGGCAGCATCGCCGGTGTCTACCGCGCCACCCGCGCCGACGGCCGGGTGGTGGCGCTGAAGCTGCAACGGCCGGGAATCCGCCGCCGGATGTCGCTCGACCTCGCCCTAATCCGGGGCGCGGCGTCGCTGGCCGAGAGGCTGCCCCCGGCGCGCGGAGTGCCGCTGGCCGAGCTGACCGGCTTCGTCTGCGCGGCGGTGCTCAACCAGCTCGACTTCACCGGCGAACGAGCGAACCTGGCGCAGCTGCGGCGCAACTTCGCCGGCGCCGACCACGTCTGGATCCCGGAGACACTGCCGGAACTCTGCCGGCCGACGTGCCTGGCGATGGAGTACATCCCGGACCTGGTGACCCGTCCGATCACGGAGATCGACCTGGCCCGCCGCCCCCGACTGGCCGCCCGCACCGTGTCCGCCGTCTACCAGATGCTCTTCCTCGACGGATTCGTCCACTGTGACCTGCATCCGGGCAACGTCTACTTCAAGGGCCCCCGGGTGGTGATCCTGGACGCCGGGTTCAGCATCCGGCTCGATGCGACCGTACGGCGGCAGTTCGCCGACTTCTTCCTCGGCCTGGCGCTCGGGCAGGGCCGCAAGTGCGGCCAGGTGGTGGTGGACAGCGCCGTCCGGGTGGCGCCGGACGCCGACGTCGAGGGCTTCGTCAGCCGGGTGGCCGAGCTGGTCGGGCGAAACACCGGCCTGCCGGCCCGCGAGTTCCAGCTCACCCGCTTCGGCACCGAACTGTTCACCCTGCAACGGGACTTCGGCCTGTACGCCGCGTCCGAGTTCATCTTCCCGCTGCTGTCGCTGCTGGTGATCGAGGGGACCGTCCGCGACCTCGACCCCGACATCGACTTCCAGGCGGCGGCCCGGCCGATGCTGCTCCGCGCCGCGGCCGCGACCGCCCACCTCGCCCCACAGCGCCGGGTCGGCTGATCCGACATCCGACCGTTCCCGACCTCCGGAGGAGGGCCTGATGCACGCCCCTCGCCGGGGCCTACCGGCTCCAGCCGTGCGGGCCGGCGTCGACCCGCTGGCCGTTCCCGCCGCCGTTCAGATCGACCGGCACGTCGGGGCCGCGGCCGGGCGGCGCCGCGTCCCCGAAGGCACGCTGGCAGAGCAGCGCCGCCCGGCCGAACGCGCCCACCCAGTAGCCGGTGAGGATCCTGCGCTCGTCCAGCGGCGGCGCGATCGCGCTCAGCGCCTCCCAGTTCGAGTGGAAGACCTGCAGGATGCTGCCGCCCAGCCCGGCCGGCTCGATCCAGAGGTGCCCCTCCAGCTCACCCGGCCAGCCCGGCCGCCGGAGGGTGAATTCCAGCCGCGGCAGGTACGAGGGGAACTGTTGGTACGCCTCGACGTGCCGGGTGACCGTCAGGGTGGCCACCCCGCTGGCGTCGCCGAGGATCAGGCCGACGTCACCGCCGGGATCCAGGGTGCCGCTGGTGCGGCTCAGCCAGAACTGGGTGGCCGGCGTCGACGTGAGCAGCCCCCACACCTCGAAGGTGGTGCCCGGCAACTCGGTCTGCACGTACGGGCCCATCCGGCGCCAGGGCCAGCGCCACGGCACCCCGGTGCGGATGAAGTCGGCGAGCTGGTCGAGGATTCCCGGCCAGCCCATGCCGTTCCAGGACCGCCAGTCCGACGGAGGGTTGAATGCCTCCTCCACAACGGTGACCAGGGTGCCATCCGGGGTCGCGGTGAGCTGCCAGGTCACCTGGGTGGCCGGTCCCACCCCCACCCAGCGCCAGAGGTACGACAGGCGGCCCTCGCCGCCGGAGGCCGGCTCCCGCACGTCGCGGATCCGGCAGAGGAAGAACTCCCCGTCCTCGAAGTCGAGGATCGCCTCGCCGTCGACGGTGGCCCAGCCACCGCGGCAGACCGCCAGCCATCGGGCGACCTGTTCCGGATCGGTGAGCGCCGACCAGACCCGGTCGGCGGGCGCGGGGATGTGGATCTGGCTGACCAGCCGCTCCCAGCGGTCCTGGGCCAGCGGATACCCGCCGTTGCGGTGCAGCAGCGGGAAGTCGTCGGGTTCGACCCCGGCGAACCCCGGTCGGGGTTCGAGCCGGGGAGCGGGTGCGCTCCGGTCGTCCACGGGCATGCTGATCTCCGGCTGTCGTCGCTCCTGGGGGCCGCCGCCTCCGGGGCGCGGAGTGCGGCGCGTTCACGCCACCGCGGGAGGCCGGCCGGGGCCGGCCTCCCGCGGCGCGGCAACTCACATCTGGTCGGGGCTGAGGTAGCCGCCCATGTTGAACCGGAGGCTGGTCAGGTACGCGACCGGCTGGCCGTCCGGATCGTTGACGTCGAGCAACGGCATCATCCGGTAGATCTGCCCCTTACCCGGGGCACCCGCCGGCGGGATGGACCGCACGTCGTCGATGGTCAGGATGATCGGCTCCCGGTTCATCAGCTTCAGCCCGAGCTTCGGCATGTCGAAGATCGCGCCGACGGCCATCCGGCAGGCCTTGGCCGACGGCCCCTCCCCCGCGTACGGATCGAACGGGGTGCGGATCTGGCCGGCCGAGAGGCAGTCCGGGTTGAGCGTGACGGTGATCTTGCCGAGCTCCTCGCACTCACCGACCATCTTCATGTCGATGAGGTTGGTGTAGACCTCGGCGTCGGCCCACTCCCCGGAGGTGGACTGCGACCGGACCACCCGCACCCAGCCGTCGAAGGCGACGGTGAACTCGCCCACCCCCGGCACGGCGAAGGTGTCGATCGAGTTGATGCCCAGGTTGTCGATGCCCGGCTCCGGCGGGGTCCACGGGACGACCGGGGCCCCGGCGTAGACGTTCGGTACGCCCTCGGTCTGGACCGGACGACCGAAAAGAACGTTCTTAGTGCTCATCTCAGATGTCCTCTTCCTCTGTTACGGCAGCAAGGTGGTGTGGTCGCAGCAGGTGAGGCCGGGCTGGTCGGCCACGCCGTCCTGGTTCATGTCGATCTCGCCGTCGACGGTCGAGTAGACGTCGCGGGAGTTCATGTCGATGACCCCGTCGCCATCCCAGTCGTTCAGCTTCCCCTTGAAGGTGCCGAGGATGAACGCGTTGGTCATGTTGCCGATCTCCGGGTCGTGCAGCGTGGACAGCACGCCGTTGCCCGGCTGGAGGATCTCCTCCATCGAGCGGCCGGCCACCCGGGCCAGGTTGAGGTAGCCCCAGCCCTGGAAGCGGCCACGGACGTAGCGGATGGCCGCCTCGTCGTGGATCTGGAACTTCGGGTCAAGGTGCCAGGTGCCGTACCGGGCGAAGCCGATGTTCGCCTGGCGGGTGCCCTCACTCGGGTCGTCGGCGTGCCCGGACTTGAAAAACGTGCGGGGCACCAGCGACTCGAAGAAGAAGTTGCCCCGGTCCCGGCGGGTGCGGTCGGTGAACCCGCGGAACAGGTAGTTGTCGCAGTGCTGCGAGCCGTCGGCGTGCAGTCCGTCGATGGTCTTGGCGATCACGAGCTGCCGCTCGCGGGTCGACACGTTGGGGCAGGCGTGCGCCTGGCCGTAGATCCGGGCCAGGCCCTGCGGGGCCAGCGAGATTTTGCCCCAGTGCTGGTTCGAGTCGTCCAGCCGCACGTACAGGTCGCAGTGGATCAGCAGGTAGATGGTCTCGTCAAAGGTACGGCCCGGCGTGAACTGGCCGGCCCGGCCGTCGAACGCCGGATCACCCGTCTGCAGCTCGCTGCGGAACAGGTGGGACCACTCGGCGATCTCCGGGTCGGCGTCCTTGGCGAACGTGCTGAGGGTGGCGACCGCGTGGGCGCCGCCCAGCTTCTCGATGGCCCACAGCGCGTCCCAGCGGACCTCACGGTTGGGGTCGTGCAGTACGGCCTGGCCGAGCAGCTCGATCGCGTCCGGCAGGTCGCGATCGGCGTACTCGAACAGGGCCTGCTCGCGCATGGCCGGGTCGGGGTGGTTCAGGGCGGCGTCGCGCAGATCCTGGTTGGTGCGGTTGTCCAGTCGGACCGCGACCTTGTTCAGCGCGTACCCGAAGTCACTCGCCCAGGCGGCCGGGTCGCCCGCGACGAAGCGCGGGTCCATCGCCGGCAACGTGGTCCGGTAGGAGAAGTTGAGCGCGTCGCGCTGGTCCGCCGTGAGCGCGTCCAGGTTGACCGGTGCGGCCTCCGCCGGGACCGCCTCCTCCCACGCCCCCTGCGCGCCCTCGGCGAGCGCACCCGGCGACTTGTTACAGAGATCGATTGCCATTGCTGCCTCCTTAGGCGCCTTCTGGCTCGTGTCTCGACGCTAGGGCCTCCCGCTAATCTATATTTCTTTCAAGTTGCTCAGCCTCAGGATTGCCCAACAGCGGAGATCGATATATCTTTATCAAGCAAATAACTGGAGGGTCTCCATGCCATCCGACCCCGTCGCGCACCCCTCCCGGATCATCCTGCGCGCCCTGCGGCCCGTCCCGACACCGGTCCGGACCGTTCCGCACGCCGCCCGCTGGCGGGTGACCGGATCCGGTGAGGTCCCCCTCGTCCGGCATCTGCGCCGGCAGCCCTACCCCCCGGCCGCGCCGGAGACCGACGTGCACATCCTCGGTGGACGGTGGCCGGCCGCCGGGTCCGCCGAGCTGCTCGACGCGTACCGCCGGGCCGCCGGCCGGCCGCTCACCCTGGTCCACTCCGGAGCTGGCGGCGGCAGCCTGCTGCGCGGACTCGCCGCCGGGGACGGGCGATCGACCACCTCCGTGGCGCTGCACGAGCCCACCCCGGCGGCCCTGCACCGGGTGAGCGGCCTGCTCGCGGCGCCCGCCACCGCCGACGAACTCACCGTCGCCGCCGACGGCACCGTGCACGCCGTGGGCTGGCGGGCCACCGCGCTACCCGGCCGGACGCCGCGCTTCGCCGGCGCCACCGTCCTGGTCACCGGCGGGCTGGGCGGTCTCGGCAGCCGGGTCGCCCTCGCGCTGGCCGCCGCCGGCGCCGTCCCCGTCCTGCTCGACCTGCGTACGCCCGACACCGCCCCACCCGACGTCCGCCGCCTGCTGGCCCGGCTACGCCGGCGCTGCCCGCAGGCCGAGCTGCACACCGTCGACCTCACCGACGCCGCGGCGGCCCGGACCGCGCTGGCCGGGACACGGCCCACCGCGCTCGTGCACTGCGCCGGCCGGATCGCCGGTGGCACCGGGGTACGGCTCGGGCCTGCCGAGATCGACACCCTGATCGCCGCGAAGGTCGCCACCCTGGAGACGGCGCTCGACACGATCCGCACCGAGCGGCTGCGCGCGGTGCTCACCTTCGGCTCGCTCACCGCGCACGGCGCGCACCCCGGACTCGCCGGCTACGCGCTCGCCAACGAGCTGCTGCACCGGGCCACGGCCCGGTACGCCGCCGCCCACCCCGCAGTCCGCTGCTGCACCGCCGAATGGTCGCTCTGGTCGGGCGCGGGGATGGCCCGGCAGGTCGCCCGGGGGGCCGCCCGACAGCTCGGCATGGTGCCGGTGCCACTGGTCACCGGCGTCACCGCCACCACCCGGCTGCTCGCCGCGCTGCTCGACGCGCCACCCGACGACGCGCCGCCCGACTCGCTGCTCGTCTTTGGCGAGCGTCCCGGTAGCCAGGGCGCCTGGTCCGGCCGGCCGGAGGGAGTGCCCGGTGTGGACGCCGCGCTGGTCGTTCCGGCCGGCGACAACCTCGACGCCGCCATGCGCACGGTGGCCGAGGTGGCGGCCGGCAGCGCCACCGTTGAGCCGGACCCGACGGCCGGTGCCGGCACCCCGCTGCTGGTACGGGCCACCGTCACCGGCGACGGGGTGGACTGCGTGGTCCGCTCCGGAGCCGACCCGGAGGGTCCGGCCCTGCGCAGCTCCCGCTACCGGCTGGTGCCCAACCCCACCTGAGACCCGACCCCCCACTGCTGAGAGGTGAGAGCGATGCCCGACGGATATCTGAGCCCGCCCGACGACTGGGTTCGCGTGATGGTCAGCGTGCCCGCCCCGGTGAGCGAGGTGTGGGAGGCGATCAGCGACCCGCGGCGGGTCGCGCAGTGGTTCGGCACCCTCGACGCGCCGATGGCGGCCGGCACGGCCAACCGGGTCGACTTCGGCGACGGCGACTTCTTCGACCTCGACGTCGACCACGTCGAGCCCGCCGCCCGCCTGCTGTTCCGCTGGCGTTTCCTCGGCGTCGGCCCGGAGTGCCGAGTGGGCTGGACCCTGACCGGCGGGGCGGGGGCCACCATGCTGACCGTGGACGACAGCTGCCCCGGCCGCCCCGACTCGGAGGTGGCCCAGCTCAAGGCCGGCTGGCTGGACTTCGTCACCAGGCTGGCCCGGTACCTGGAGACCGGACGGCCCTCCCGATACGACTGGCGGCAGGAGATCGACGGCACCGTGGTGCTGCCGCACGGCTCCTGGCACCCGTTGCGCGAGGAGACCGTGGTGGACTGGCTCCCCATCGCCACCGACGGCGCCAGCCCAGGCTGGTTCTTCGTGGTCGACGAGGAGGGCCCGCGCCGGTTCGCCCTGCACGGCTGGCGGCTCGACCGCGACCGGTGCCTGGACTTCGCCGTCGAGATACCCGGCGCCCGTACGGTCACCGTCTGCCAGGTCCGCACCGAACCGGCCGGGCGCGGGCTCACCCTCTCGGTCTCCCATCAGGGCTGGCACCGGCTCGGCCTCAGCGACCTGCGGGAACGGACGCTGCGGCACCGCTTCGCCGCCACCTGGAGGGCCGCCCTGGGGCTGGCCGAGGAATGCGCCGGGGCCCGGCAGGAGCTGCCGTGACCGCGACGGCCCACGACCGCCCGGCCGGAGTCCGCGACGACCGCACCGAGCCCGCGCACCGGCGCGGCCGGTCGACCGTCCAGCAGCACCGGGAAGCGGTCGCCCGGGTCATCCGAGCCATGCGGGACCGGCTCGACGAGCCGTGGACCCTGGCCCGCCTCGCCCAGGTGGCCTACCTCAGCCCGTTCCACTTCAGCCGCGTGTTCCGGCTGGTCACCGGGACCCCACCCGGGCGCTTCCTGTCCGCGCTGCGGATGGCCGAGGCCCGCCGGCTGGTCATCTCCAGCCGGATGAACGTCACCGACATCTGCACCACTGTGGGCTACAGCAGCCTCGGCACCTTCACCACCCAGTTCACCGAGCAGATCGGCGTGGGTCCGGGCCGGCTGCGCCGGCTGGACGCCGAGCACGGCGAACGGCCGCTGGAGCACGTCGTCCCCGCCGGGACCGCTCCCGCCGACAGGACCGGGGCGCGGGGTGGAACGGTGACCGGCACGGTGCATACCCCGGACGAGGACGTCCGGCTGGTGCTGCTCGGGCTCTTTCCCAGCGCCCTGGCCCAGGGGCTGCCGGTCGCCTGCACCAGCGTCACCGGCGGCGGGCCGTTCGCCGTCACCGGTGTACCGGAGGGCACCTGGCACCTGCTGGCCTGCGCACACCCGGAGGCGGCCACCGTCGGCGAGGTGCTCGCCGGCGCCCCCGACCGCGACGTGTGGGTCGGGACCGCCGACGTACCAGTGGTGGTGCGCCCGCGGCGGAGCACCGGTCCGCTGGTGGTCCGGCTCGCCCCGGCCCGCCCCACCGACCCGCCGATCCTCTCCGGTCTGCCGGTGCTGTCCCGGGCCGCGCCGTCGTGAGCCCCGACCCGGCAGCGGTGGCCTCCCCGGATCCGGGGAGGCCACCGCGGGTGGCGTGGGTCAGCGCGCCGGCCACACCGCCGGAAGCGTCTTGACGCAGCGCACCATGGGCTCGGGCAGGTGGAACTCGGGCGTGAACCCGTCGGCCAGCCGCAGGTCGGGCAGGCGATCCATGATCGCTGCCAGCCCGGCCCGGATCGCGACCCGGGACCAGCCCGCGCCGACGCAGTAGTGGATGCCCCGGCCGTGCGCCACGTGCTTGGCGCCCGTCCTGGTGGCCCCGCGCCGCTCCGGGCGGAACTCGTCCGGTTCCGGGAAGGCCTCCGGATCACGGTTGGCCGCCGAGTAGATCACCATGACGGTGGACCCCTTGGCGATCGTCGCGCCGCCGAGTTCGGTGTCCTGCGCGGCCTCCCGGGACAGCCACTGCACCGGGCCCTCCAGCCGCAGCCCCTCCTCCACCGCGTCGGGCAGGGCCTCGCGCCGCTGTCGCAGGTCGGTCCAGCGCTGCCGCTCGTGCAGGAGCAGGAACAGCATGTTCGACAGGGCCTCGGCCGTGTTGCCGTACCCGGCGCCGTACATCTCCATCAGACCCCACACCAGCTCCGCCATGGTGAGCCGGTCGCCGTCCTCCGTGGTGGCGTGGACCAGGGCGCTCGCCACGTCGTCACGGGGATTCGCGCGTCGCTCGACGAACAGCTGCTCGAGATAGCGCTGGTACTCCACGATCTCGCGGGCCGCCGCCCGCTGGTCCTCCGGCGGGTGACCCGGGATAAACACCTTCACCCACAACTTGTCCCAGGCGTGCACCCGCTCGTGGTCCTCCTCCGGGATGCCGAGGAAGTCCAGGATCGCGTGGTCCATGGCGGGGTCGGCGTAGTCGGCGACCAGCTCGGCGGCACCACGCTCGGCGAAGCGGTCGATCATCCGGTCGGCCCACCACTGGATCCGGGGGGCGAAGCTCTCGACCCGCTGCGCGGACCAGGCTCCCTGCATGAGCGCGCGCAGCCGGGTGTGGTTCGGCTGGTCCGAGTCGTACAGCGTCTTCGCCTTGGGGATGCCCCGGGCCAGCTCCTCGGTGACCTCGGGCGGGTCCTCCGGCCCCGTCTTGTTGCCGGACGGGAACAGGTCCGGGTGCTCCAGCACGTACGCCAGTTCGTCGTAGGAGGTGACCACGTACACCGTCGTCGCGTCGTCGCTGACCATCCACATGTCCGAGGACATGGTGCTGGGGAACACCGGCGAGAGCTGCCGGATCCGGTGGTAGAAGGAGTGCGGGTCCTGGACCAGTTTCGGATCGAACGGGTCGTACGTCATGTCGGCTGACGTGGTCATCGCAGCGGCCTCCCTGTCGACTGGTGTCCCGCCCGACGCGCGCCCGCACGGAGCACCGCGAGGACCGGGCGCCCGGAGTCTCGGGTGGGATTCGCGGCCGACGTTACCGAGCTGCCGGCGGCCGGCCTTCTCGCCGATTGCTCATCCGTCGTCGCGATCGTCGCGCGTCAGCGTCGTCGCGCGTCAGCGTCGTCGCGCGTCAGCGCGGGTTCGCCGGGAGGCCCCGGGACACGCGCCGGATGGTGAGACCGGCGAAGACGAGAATCGCGGTGACCAGCCAGGCGAGCGCGTACCACAGCGCGCCACCGGGTGCCTGTCCGCTCATCCAGGCCCGCAGGGCGTCCCCGGTGGCGGAGGCGGGGTTGTGCTCGGCGACCACACGCAGCCACCCCGGCATCCCGCTCGGGTCGGCGTAGAGCGAGCTGACGAAACCCAGTGGACCGGTGACCGCGGTCCCGATCATCTGCGCCGCTCCCAGGCTGCGCAGCGAGACGGTCAGGAAGGCCGCGAGCCACACCATGGCGAACCCGTAGACCAGCAGCAACGCCAGGCCGCCCAGGAGCGCGACGGGACGCCCGGTGAACTCCACCCCGGCCAGCAGGCCGAGCACCACCAGCACGGCGACGCCGACGAGGTTGCGCAGGTTGTCCGCGACGGCCCGCCCGACCAGCGCGGCCGAGACGCTCGCCGGCAACGACCGGACCCGGTCGACGACGCCGTTGCGCAGGTCGTCGTGCAGGCCGGCGATGACGGCCGGAACGGTGCTGAAGGTGATCGTGGCGACCAGCAGGCCCGGGAACAGGTAGTCGCGGTAGGACCCACCCGGGACGCTCATGCCCGAGCCCAGGATGAAGCTGAAGAAGACGAAGAAGATCACCGGCATGACGGTCAGCGCGAAGAGGGTGCCGGGGTCGCGCCGCGTGAGGCGGATCCCCCGGCCGGTGAGCGCCGCCGCGTCGGCCAGCCAGTGTCCGACCCCGGCCACCGGCCCGGTCCCGATGGCCGGCTCCACCCGGCCGCTCACTGGGCGGTCCGCGGAGAGCCCACGGCGGCCACCCGGTCACCGGTCAGCGACAACACGAGGTCGTCCAGGCTGGGCTGCCGGACGAGAAGCTGTTCGACCGGCACCTCCGCGGCGTGCAACTCGCCGAGGAGCCGGGAGACCAGGGCGCCGTCCCCGCCGCGCAGCGGTGCCCGGACCAGGGACTGCCCGTCGTCACGGACGTCGTCGATGTGCCGGCGGACCACGGCCACCGCCTGCGGGAGCCGCTGCGGTTCGGTCACCCTGATCTCGAGCTGATGCTCGTCGGCCTGGGACCTGAGCTCCGCCGGGCTGCCGGCGGCCACAACCCGGCCCCGGTCGAGCACGGCGATCGCGTCGGCCAGCTGGTCGGCCTCCTCGAGGTAGTGGGTGGTCAACAGGACCGTCGTACCGGCCGCCACCAGCTCCCGCACCACCGCCCACACCTCCTGCCGGGCCCGGACGTCCAGACCGGTGGTCGGCTCGTCGAGGAAGAGCACCGCCGGTGCGCCGATCAGACCCGCCGCGATGTCGAAGCGCCGACGCAGGCCACCGGAGTACGTCCCTACCGGACGACCGGCCACCTCGCCGAGGCCGAGCCGGTCGACGAGTTCGGTCGCCCGCTGCCGCGCGGCCCGCCGGCCGAGATGGAACAACCGGCCGAACAGCAGCAGATTCTCCACCCCGGTGAGCCGTTCGTCGAGTGCGGTGAACTGACCGCTGAGACCCACCAGGCGGCGCACCCGCTGCGGGGCGTCCACCACGTCGTGCCCGCCCACCCGGGCGGAGCCGGTGTCCGGAGTGAGCTGCGTGGTGAGGATACGCACGAGCGTCGTCTTGCCCGCGCCGTTGGGGCCGAGCAGGCCGAACACGGTCCCGGGAGCCACCCGCAGGTCCACGCCGGCCAGCGACGTCACGTCACCGAACCGTTTACCCAGGGCGTGCACCTCGATGGCATCGATCAACGGCCGGCTCCCTCGGACAGCGGTGACGACTCAGTCACGCAGACGATAATCCATCATGCAGGGCGATGCGGGCCGGGTCACCCCCATGTCGAAGGCCGGCACCGGTTCCACCGCCGGCGCAACGAGCCGGAACCGGGCCAGCAACGCGGCGATGACGATCCGCATCTCGTTCATGCCGAACGCCGAGCCCGGGCAGCGGTAGAAGCCGCCGCTGAACCCGATCAACGCATAAGGGTGGCGGCGGTCCTCGGCGCGGTCGGGGGCGAATCGCTCCGGGTCGTAGCGGTCCGGGTCCGTGAAGACCTCCGGCAGCCGGTGCGCCACCGCGGGGCACAGCATGGTCAGCCAACCGGCGGGCAGGCGGTAGCCGTCCACCTCGATGTCGGTCCGGTTGTGCCGCGCGTAGTGGCTCATCACCGGCCGGAGCCGGATCGCCTCCTTCAGCGCGCGGTCCAGCCGGGGCAACCGGGCCTCGACCGGAACGCGGCCGTCCCCGGCGCAGGCGGCGTCGACCTCGGCGACCACCGTCGCCAGGTGGGCCGGGTGCTGCACGAGCAGGACCAGCGCCCAGGCGAGTTGCGCGCAGGTGGTGAGGTAGCCGGTGAAGAGGGTCATCAGGGACATGCCGATGAGCCGCTCGTCGCTCTCCCCGCCCACGCCCGGATCGTGGACGAGGGTCTGCAGGAAGTCCGGCGGGCCGTCGACGCGGCGCCGCCGCTCGGCAAGCACCGGTTTGATCATCTCGGTGAGCCGGCGCCGGGCCTGGTCCCGCCGGATGAACTTCGGCAGCGGCAGGTACGGCGGGAGCACGAAGTCCATGCCCCGGGCCAGATCCGCCAGGAGGGGACGGAAGTCGTCGACGCGGGCGCGGACCTCCGGCCCCAGCAGGGTGCTGGCGGCGATCCGCATCACCAGTCCCTCCATCTCCCGCCACAGCTCGAAGCGGCCGGACCCACCGAGGCCGTCCAGCCACGCGTGCGTCTCCTCCGCCGCCAGCCGGCTGTAGGCACTGAGGCGCTGCCCCTGGAACGCCGAGTGCAGCAGGCCGACGTGGCGGCGTCGGGTCTCCGGGTCCCGGGACGCGAGGGCGACGTCCCCGAACATCGGCACGACGAACCGGTACAGCTCGGGGACCGACAGGCGCTTGTCGACCTCCTTGAAGAAGAAGTCGTGATAGTCCGGGCCGACGAGCACCACGCCCCGCTGCGGGCCGAGCCGGACGCTGAAGACCGGGCCGTACCGCTCGTACGCCCGTTGGAAGAAACCCGCGTGGTCGCGCTGCCACTCGAGCATGCTGCCGAGCAGCGGCAGGCCGGGGACCATCGGGGGCGTCGGCAGGAGACCGCTCCGTGTCGTCATGACGCCATCGACCCCTCACGGCCCGCCGCGGCCACGATGGACATGAGCTCGTCGAGAATGTGCTCCAACGGTGGCATGACCCCCCGGCCCGCCCGCAGATCGGCCAGTTGCACCCCGATGCCGGGGTCGATGACCCGGTAGCCCAGTTCGGCGGCGATCCGGACGTTGCGCTGCACGACACGGCTGCGCCACATCGTCTCGTTCATCGCCGGGACCAGCACGACGGGCGCGGGACTCGCCACGATCGCGGTGGAGATCAGGTCGTCGCAGATCCCGTGGGCCGCCTTCGCCACCAGGTTGGCGGTGGCGGGCATCACCAGGAACAGATCGATGTCCGCGGTGAGATCCAGGTGCGGGATGAGGGTACGGCCGTGCGAGTGCAGATCGGTGTGCACCCAGTCGCCGGCGAACAACCGCATGGTGGACGGACGCAGCAGGCGGCACGCGGCGGCCGACATCATCACCCGCACCTGCCCCACGAGACCCTGCCGGAGCATCAGAACGGTCTGCGGCATGGACAGTGCGGCCGGCGATCCCGTGACGCCGAGCGCGAGCCGGTCGCAGAGCAGGGGTCGTGGCGCGGCCTCCGCCGCCGGGGTGGTATCCATGGTCGTCTCCCTCGGGTCTGCTCGACGTCCTCGATCGGGCCGAGGCGGAGTCCAGGCGGGCGATCCGGCCGGTCACCGTCCGGGCCGGTCACCGTCCGGGCGGGGACCTCGGCGGCGGCGCGGTGGCCGGCGGCGGCGTCACGGCGTGGCGGGCAGCAGGCGGCCAGGAGCACGGTGCCCCTGGCCGCGACGGTCGATCAGCACATGATGGCCGGGATGACGCCGATCTCCTGCCACGCGTACGGGTCGGCGAAGACGTCCCAGTACCGCTCGGTGACCACCGGGCGGCCGGCCGAGCCGTCCGACGCGGGTTCGCGCCGGACCGTCGCCACGTCGACCATCTGCCAGACGATGGGCCGGTGGGACGGCGGCTGGCCGAGGAACGCCCCGCTGTGCGTGCCGGTGCCCACCACGCGGGTGGTGACCCGGTCACCGTCGACCCGGATGTCCCGGATCTCCATCCGCATGTCCGGCAGCACGTTGCGGAGCAGGTTGAACAGAACCCGCACGCCCTCCGGACGGTAGCTGGCGATCTGGCCGTGGTGCACGGCGTCGGGGCTGAGCTGAGCGAGAGCGGCGGTCATGTCGCCGGCATTGACCGCGTCGATGAACGCCCGGACCGGCTGGGTCAGGTCCGGCGCCAGCATAGTCGGTGCGAGGGTACGGGGCAGAAGTTGTGCGGACACGGTGGTACACCTCTCTCTCGGGCTGTCGGGCAGCCGCTCACGACATCTGCGTGAGCAGGGGTTCGGGCAGGGCACCGATCTGGGTCAGCAGGTGCAACTCGTCGAGCACGCCACGGTGTTCGATGAAGCGGCCGTCGGCCACCCGGGCGATGTTGATGGACAGGAAACTGACCCGCTTACCGGTGTCGGTCGAGTGCAGGTAGGGACCGCGGTGGGTGCCCTCGTAGCGGACCAGGGCCGCGATCTGGTCCTTCTCGGCGATGATGTCCAGAACGTTCCAACGCAGATCGGGGAAAGCCTGGAGCGTCATCTTGTAGACGAACGCGATGCCCTCTTTCGGATAGTCCGACAAACGCGCGTGATGCACGATGTCCGAATGGAAGAAGTCCATGATTCGGTCGAGGTCGTGGCTGTTGCAGGCCGCGAAGAACGAGCGGGCCACCGCCCTGCTCCGCTCCGTCTGGGCGACGACCGCCTCGGCCGTTCCGGGGGTGTCCATTTCCTCACCTACCCGGGCCGACCGGCGCCGCCGGGCATGCCCAGCACCTCGGGGATCCCGTCCATCTCGTACAGCCCCCAATGGTCGGTGATGAGGCCGTCCCGTACTTTGAAGGCGGCCAGCCCGGGAATCGAGAAACGCCGGCCGGTGGGCGGCATTCCCAGATATTCGCCGGTGTGCTCGAAGTGCAGCTCGATGAGCTGGAAGACGGTATCCTCGTCGGCGAGCATCATCTTCACCTCGATCCCGTGGCTGGTGAACCACTCGGTGCACTCCAGGAACCACGAGAAGGCACTGTCCCGGCCGGCACCGACCGCACCCCGCGGCAGATGGACCACCAGATCCGGCGAGAGATACCTGTCGATACTCTCCCAGTTCTGCTGGTGCATGCATTCGCGCTGGAAGTCGAGGACCAGTTGCTTGTTCCGTTCCGCGCGGGTCGTCAGATCAGTCATTCGGCCTCCATGGCGTACGCCGGCGTCCGCCTTCGGACGGGTCGCTGCCGAGGAAAAGGGCCCGGCGCGATTCTTCCCATTGCGGCAAGCGTAGGCAGCGGCCCGGCCGGGCGGCTTCTCCTGGCTTGCCGGACGGGCACCGCCGGGCGCTACCGCGCGGATGTCAGCGGTGACGTGGAGAGCGGGTGGCGAGCACGCCGAGCAGCGGCAGCGCGACGACGATCGGCGGGTCGGTGAGCTGCGGCCGGCGCAGCCGGAGGTGGTACGCGCCGGCCGGGCCGCCCGCAGCGATGCGGACCGGATCGGGTAGGGCGGCCACCCGCCGGCGCCGGCCCTGGGGATCGGCGAGCACCTCGGCGATCGGGCTCTGCGGATCGAACCCCACCGACAGCAGCTCGTACGAGCCCGGGCCGGGTACCGGGACCGAGACGACGTCGGCGTCGACGGTGACCGCTCCGGCGGCCGGGGACCCCTGCGGTATGCCACCGTTGAAGAGCCCGGTGAACAGGACCGATCCGGCGGCACCCGACACCGTCACGGTCAGGGCCGGCCGGCCGGGCCGGACCGGTTGCACCAGCCGCCGGCCGACGACACCGACCGGGGTGTCGCCGGCCGCGTCGACGAGGGACCGGAACGCACGGGGATTGAAGCCCACCAGACGGGTGAACTGGTTGGTGAAGCTGCTGAGACTGGCGTAGCCGACGGACGCCGCGATGTCGGTGACACGCATCGACGAGCGGATGAGCAGCCGCTGCGCCTCGGCGATTCGCAATGCGGCCAGGAACCGGCCCGGGGTGGCGGCGGTGACCATCCGGAAGACCCGGTGGAAGTGGAACGGGCTCAGCATGCCGGCCTGGGCGTGGTCGGTGAGGCAGTGCGGATCGGCGAGGTGCCGGCGCATCCGTTGCACGGCGCGGGAGACGGAGGCGACGCGCCGGGGGATGTCGGGCTCGGCGAGACAGGCGCGAGCGGCGTCGCACCGGTCCGGTGACCCGCAGATCCCGTCAGGGTCGGTGCCGGCCGCCGTGGAACACGCCTGCCGCCAGCGGGCGATGACGGCCGGAGCCGTCGCCGCCCCCACCGGCCGGGAGGCCCGCGGCGTAGGGGACAGGACCGCTCCGGCCGGCAGCCGGAGCGGTCTTCCCGGGTGGTGCGCCACTGGGGTGTCGATGGACATGAGGATATAGCGCGTGGCGCGTGGCGCGGGCCTCCACCACGTCAGCGGAACGAGTCGGCGTTCTCCGCGGCCCACTCCCGGAAGGTGCGGGCCGGCCGGCCCACGAGCTTCTCCACGTGGGGGAAGACCTTGCCGTGGATGCCGTTCTCGTCACCCATGTGCTTGAGGATGCCGTCGACCATCATCTCCGGGTAACCCTCCTCGAGCCATTCCGCCCGGGCCACCTCCGGCGGGACGTTGATGACGTTGATCTCGCGGCCCAGCACCTCACCGAGGCGCTCGACCTGTTCCTCGATGCTCAGCGCCTCCGGCCCGGACAACGGGTACGCCCGGCCCTCGTGACCGTCGGAGGTGAGCACACCGACCGCGCACGCCGCGATGTCGGCCGGGTCGATCGGCGCCTGCTTGATGTGGGCGTACGGCTCCCGCACCAGGCCCTCCGACTCGACCGTCTCGGCCCAGGACAGCGCATTGGTCATGAACTGGCCGGGGCGCAGGAACGTCCACGGGATGCCGGAGTCGCGGACCTCGCGCTCCCCGTTGAGGTGATAGGCGGTGTGCGGATCGGCCGCCTGCGGATTCTCCGCCGCGAGCACGGAAAGCCGGACGATGTGCCCCACCTTGGCCACTGCGGCGGCCTGCGCGAGGTTGCGGTCGTACGTCCGGCCCTCGGGCTTGCCGAAGGTCGGCATCAGCGCGAACAGCCGGTCCACGCCGTCGAGAGCCTTCCGGAGGCTCTCCTGATCGGCTAGGTCCCCCGCGACCACCTCGACCTCGGGAGTGAACCGGGCGGCCTTGGGATCGCGGGTGAGCGCCCTGACCGCCACCTTCGCCTCGGTCAACTGCGCCACGACCTGACTGCCGACCGGACCGGTCGCACCGGTTACCAGAATCATCGAACAACCTCCCTCTGCTCGCCTGCCGGAGACCGGGGAGTCCCCCGGGCCGGCACTCGGCCTCGGGCCGAATGAGCGCGATTTCTGCGGCCCGCCGGCATGACGGAGGACGGGCACCTTTGGGGAGAGTACCCAGGTAACGGACGGAATTCTTGCTTCAGATTGCTCTTGGTACGAGCCCCGGTCCGCTGTGGATGCCGCCCACCGCACCGCTGGCTATCCTGGGGTCTCCCCAGCCGACAACGGTCGAACGAGTTGCCGCGTCAGGCGGCGAGGAGGTAGCGATGATTTCCCACGTCTCACAGGTGGGCGTGTATGTGAACGACCAGGACGCAGCACTCGCGTTCTACACGGAGAAACTGGGCTTCGAGGTGCGGTCGCTCCGCGAGGGCCCGGGTATGAAGTGGATCGAGGTGGCGCCGCCCGGCGGGCAGACCACCATCAGTCTGGCCTCGAAGGACTTCCCGGTCGGCGACGAGGCCAAGATCGGTGTCTACACCGACATCGCGTTCGAGACGCAGGACATCCACGGGCTGTACGAGACATACCGCCAGCGCGGCGTGAAGTTCACCAACGAACCGGAGCTCCAGCCCTACGGTAAGTGGTTCGCCGCCTTTCTGGACCAGGACGGCAATCAATTCTTCGTCTTTCAGCCCGTCGAGTAGCGGCCGACGAAGCCCGCAAGGCGGAAGAAAGCCTTGCCCTCCGCCCTGCCATAACGTGGTGCGCAGTGAGTCGGGGCACCACGACATGCCGGGGAGGTAGAGATGATCGGTAATCTGGGCAGTGTGACGATCTTCGTCACCGATCAGGAACGGTCCGTCGACTTCTACACCAAGAAGCTGGGCTTCGAACTGCGGCGCGACCAGAAGTTCGGTCCGATCCGGTGGGTCGAGGTGGCGCCGACCGGCTCGGCCACGACCATCGTCCTGTTCCCCCAGCACAACCCGGTCTACCAGGAGGACCTGATGCGGGAGTTCACCGGCCTGCAGTTCGTCACCGACGATCTGCAGGCCACCTACGCGGAGCTGTCCGGCCGCGGGGTGACCTTCGTCCAGGAACCCACCCGGATGCCCTTCGGCTACACCGCGGTCTTCGCCGACGACGACAAGAACCAGTTCGCGCTCCTGCAGGTGGGCTGACGCCGCGGGTGCGGACGAGGACCGGCGTCGTGCCGCTCGATCAGCGTGCACGACGCCGGTCCTCGTCGTCGGGCGCCGGCGCCTCGTCGGCGCCCGGCGATCCCCAGGTCAGCGCCGGCCGACCGGTGCGAGCCGGGCCCTCCCGACACCTGACCGGAGGCGACCGGTCACGCGGTCGCCCCCAGCAGTTCGTCCGGCAGCAGGCCGAGTTGCTGCAGCAGGTGCAGCCCGTCGGCCACACCCCAGTGCTCCAGCACCTTGCCGTCGACGATGCGGAGCTGCCCCATGAGCGCACAGCGGATCGGCCGACCGGTCGGTGGGATCCCCAGGTAGGCGCCGACGTGCCTGGCGTGCACCGTGAAGCGGGTGCTCACCAGATCACCCTCGGCCACAACGCTGTGCACCTCCATCCGGATCTCCTGGAAGGCGGCCATGAACCGGCTCATCTCCGCGGCGACCGTACGGGCGTCGAGCACACCGTCGCGCCCGTGGTGCACCATCTCCGGCGCCCAGTACGCCATCAGGGCGCCCAGATCGTTGCGGTTCCACGCCTCGACCAAACTGTGCACGACGGCCTTGTTCCGCTCCTCCGACGTGTCCTGCTCCGTTGTCACGGCGACTCCTCTCCCGCGGGCCGGTGAGGGGGCGTCCTCACGGCCGGAGTTCGTACAGGGCGTTGAACGGGCTGTACACCGGCACCTCCCGGAGCCGGCCGAACCCCGCCGCCCCGGCCAGCTCCCGGATCCGGTCGGCGGGCATACCGAGCGTGCCCGACCCCTGCTCCCGGCCCGTACGCGAGCTGGGCAGGCAGTACAGGAGGCTGGTGGCGTACAGGATCGTCGCCGGCGGGCCGGTGTTCTGCCAGGGTGTAGCCGCACTCCGGCTCTCCAGGAGCAGCACGGTCCCGTCCGGCGCCAGGGCCGCGCGTACGGCGCGCAGCAGCGCCTCCGGATCGGTGACGTCATGCAGCATGTCGAGCACGGTGACCAGGTCGAACGGACCCGGCAGACCCTGCGCGGCGTCGCCCGTGACGAGCCGCACCCGGTCCGCCACACCGGCCGTCCGCGCCGCGTCGGCGGCCCGTCGCACGGCCGAGGGACGCATGTCGACGCCGACGAACTCGCTGCTCGGGAAGCCCTGGGCGAGCCGGATCAGCGCCCGGCCGCCCCCACAGCCGACGTCGGCCGCGCGGCCGCCCCGGGTCAGCCGCCCGGCCAGGCCCGGCACCGCCGGAATCCACTGCTCGACGAGCATCGTGTCGAGCCAGCTCGCGCTCATCCGCTCCATCGCCTGGTACAGGTCGTCCGGGTAGGCGTCGGCGGCGATTCCGGCGCCGGTCCGCATCGCGTCCGTCACCGCGTCGACCGCCCCGGCGAGGGCCAGCAGGAGGGCGTGCGCGCCGGCCAGGTTCATCGGTGACTCGGTCGCCAGCAGCAGGGCCAGCGGACCGGGCAGTTCGAACCGGCCGGTGGCCGGATCGGCGGACAGATAACCGGCGCTGGACAGGCAGTGCAGCCACTCGCGCAGGTACCGCTCGTCGAGCCCGGTCCGCTCCGCCAACTCGACGCTGCCGCACGGGCCGGCGGCGAGTGCCGTGAACAGCCCCAGCCGGTCACCGAGACCGCACAGGACACCGGCCATGGCGCCACTGAGATCGGCGAGCAGCCGGTCCGTGTACGCGGCGAGGGCACCCGGGTCGCCACCCAGGTCCGGCGGGACCGCCCCCTGCCGGGGGGCCGAGGAATCCGCCTGGATGGGTTCTCGCAGTTCCCGCGCTCTCATCGTGGTCCGCCTCTCGCGTACGACTTCCGTCGCCGGCCCCTGCCGAGCGCCGGGCGGTGCTGCGGCGCCGCCCGGCGTGCTGCCGGGCCGCCCCGCTATGACGGTAGGGCCCCCGACGCCGCGGGATTTCTTCCCGCTTGCGGTGCACCCGCCGGCCGGCCACTGCGGCAAGACAGGAGAAGGACCGGCGCCGCGAGCGGAGAACGATCCGAGGAACCGGTGTGACTTGTGACGGGTGTGGCCCGTCATCGCGAGTAGGGGGACGGGAATGCCAGCACACGCTACGGATCGGGGCCGGCGGACGTCGGGCCCGCAGATGGCCCTACGACTCCTCGTGATCACCACCCGACTGGTGTTCGAGGCGGCACGGACCCTGCCGGCCGCCGGTGCCCGGCTGTTCCGCAGCCGGGAGAGCGCCAAGCGGCGCCTGTATCAGGGCCTGGTCCACGCCGTCCAGGCACTGGGGCCGACCTTCGTCAAGTTCGGCCAGATCGCCGGTGCCCGCCGGGACGCTCTGCCCGCCCACCTCTGCGACGCGCTCGGCACCCTGCACGACCGGGTCACGCCGATGCCGTGGCCGGCCGCCGAGCGGGTGCTCGACGAGGCACGCCGGCGGCGGCCCGCCCTGGCCGTCCGGGAGGTCGATCCCCGGCCGGTCGGCAGTGGCAGCATCGCGTGTGTGTACCGGGCGGTTCTCACCGACGGCCGGGTCGTCGCGCTGAAGCTGAAGCGCCCCGGCATCGACCGCCGGATGCGGACCGACCTGGCGCTGCTGCGGGGGTTCGTCCGCCTGGCGGAGCGGACACCGGCGATGCGGGGCATGCCGATGGGCGACCTGGTCTCGTACGTGAACGAGGCGATCCTGGGGCAGCTCGACTTCGCCCGGGAGGCCGAGAACCTCGCGGTCCTGCGGGACAGCGTGGCCGGCCT
>NZ_JABZED010000035.1:23428-110298 GCF_013416675.1 Salinispora sp. H7-4 | reverse complement strand
GCCCGAGGTACGCGTCCCCGTCCTGCACGACTCCCTGTCCGGGCCGGACTGCCTGGTCTTCGAGTTCGTGCCGGGACTGGACGTGACCACACCGGCGCAGCTGCCCGCCGGGAGCCGGGCGCGCCTCGGATCGGTCGTGCTCGCCGCGGCGCACCGGATGATGTTCGTCCGCGGCTTCGTCCACTGCGACCTGCACCCGGGGAACCTGTACCTGACCCGGGACGAGCGGGTGGTGATCCTGGACGCCGGCTACTGCGTCCAGTTGCCGGCGCGGGTGCGTGAGCTGATCGGCGAGTTCTTCGGCCGGCTCGCCCAGGGCGACGGCAGGCGCTGCGGCGAGATCATCCTGGAGAGCGCGGTGGCCATCGGTTCCCCGGCGGAACAGGAACACTTCCTCGGCGAGATGGCGGAGCTGGTCTCCCGCAGCGCCGGCCCCGGCAACACCTTCGACATGTCGGAGTTCGGCAACGAGGTCTTCGCGCTCCAGCAGCGGCACCACATGTACGCCGCGTCCGACTTCGCCTTCCCGCTGATGTCGCTGTTGGTTCTGGAGGGCACCGTCCGGAGCATGGCGCCGACCGTGGACTTCCAACAGGTCGGCGCGGCGCCGGGCGGCCGCCCGGGGCCGGGACTCGTCCGCTGATGGCCGGTTCCCACCCTCCGGTGCGGCGGGAGGCGGGCGCGGCCCGGCGGGCCATCGTGGTCGGCGCCGGCCCGGCCGGGCTCGCCGCCGCGCTGGCCCTGCGCGCCGCCGACTACACCCCGGTGGTCCTGGAGCAGGCGGACGTGCGGCGACCGGCCGGCACCGCGTTGACGCTGTGGCCGAATGCGATGGCCGCCCTCGCCGAACTGGAGGTCGACGCCGCGGTCGTCGCGGTCGGCTGCCCGGCCGAGGGCAATCAGATCCGTACGGCGGGTGGCCGGCTGCTGGACGACGTGCCCGGTGCGACGATGCGTGAGCGGTTCGGCGGAGTGGGGATCACGCTGTTCCGCAGCGACCTGACGGCGGTCCTGCTCGATCGGGTCGGCCCCGCCGTGGTGCGTACGGGCGCCCGCTGTGTGGGCTTCACCCGCACGGCGGACACGGTGGTGGCCCGGCTCGCCGACGGCACCGAGGAGGTCGGGGAACTGCTGATCGGGGCCGACGGGCTGCGGTCGGTCGTCCGGGCGCAGCTCGTCGACGGGCCGGACCCGCTACGCTATGCCGGCTGCCCGGTGTGGCGCGGTGTCGCCGAGTACGACCTGGGCACCGCCCCGGGACTGCTGAGCATGGGACGGGGCGAGCAGTTCGGCCTCTTCCCCATGTGCGACGGTCGCGCCTACTGGTTCGCCAGCCTGCCGATGCCGTCCGGCAGGGCCGCCGGCATCGCCGCGGCGCCGCTGTTGCGCGAACACTTCGGGCACTGGCACACGCCCGTTCGCGCGGTGCTGGCGGCCACCCCGGACAGACACATCATCGCCACCGACATCTTCGACCGGCACCCGCTGCGTCGCTGGAGCAGCGGAAGGGTCACCCTGGTCGGGGACGCGGCGCATCCGAGTACGCCGAACCTGGGCCAGGGCACCTGCCAGGCGCTGGAGGACGCTGCCGTACTGGCCCGGTGGTTGCGCCGCGGCGACGCCGTGCCCGAGGCGCTGCGGGGGTACGAGGCCGACCGCCTTCCCCGGGCCAACAGACTGACCCGGCAGGCGGCCCTGCTCGGCCGGTTGGGGGGGTGGCGCAGCCCGCTGGCCTGCTGGCTGCGGGACCAGATGATGAGCCGAGCCCCCGCCGGGCCCCGACAGCGGCAGTTGGCCGAGATGTTCGCCTTCCCGGCCCGCTGACCGGGGCCGGGGCCGGGCATCCGGGTACTCGGCGACGGGGGCGCGGAGCCGGCCGACGGCTCGGCGTCGGTGGTGTGGCGGGCGTCCCGCCGGTCACCGGCGGGGTTCCGGGCGCCGCGGCCGGGTGTGTCGGCAGGTGCATCCCGCACGCGGGCGGTGATGGGTTACCGTCGATGGGTGGTCGAGCTGAGGCGCAGGTCCCCGTTGAGGTCGATCCTGGCGAGTTCGGCGCGGTTGGTGATGCCCAGTTTGAGGTAGACGTTTGCCAGGTGGTGGCCGACGGTGCGGGGGCTGATCAGCAGTTTGGCCGCGATCTCCCGGTTGGTCAGTCGCTCCGCGGCCAGCTGGGCGACCCGCAGCTCCTGGACGGTCAGCCCGGCCGAGGTCGACGGATCGGCGGCGTGGAGAGCGGACCGCCGGTCGGTCAGGGCCTGCTCACGCAGGGCCCGCGCCCGCAGCGGCTCGGCCCCCAGCCGGTCGAAGGTCTCGGCTGCCGCGGCGAGCTGAGACCGGGCGTCGGCCCGGCGGCGGGCCCGCCGCAGCCACTCCCCGTACAGCAGTCGGGTACGGGCATACTCGTACGGGTGCGCCGCCGCCCCCGCGACGTCTAGGGCGGCCCGGAACGAGTCCTCAGCCATCGATCCGCGCTGGACGAGGGCCCGGAGACGGTGGCCGGCGGTACGGGCCCAGGTCGCCCCCGTACGCCGTGCCCACTCCTCCACCATGTCGACCTGAGCTCCGACGACGTCGTCGCTGCCAACCTGCACCGCCGCTTCGACGGTGTCCACGGCGGCGAGCAGCGCAAAAGTGCGGTGCGCGGCCTCGTGCCCGGGCTCGGCGAGACACCTCAGATCATTCAGCGCCTCCTGCGGGCGGCCGTCGAACAACGCCGCCCGCCCGCGAAGCCAATACGCCGAGGCGGTGAACGCCCGCACCCGCCGCGGTACCGAGACCTGAAGGATCCGGACGTTGTGCTCGGCGACGCCGCGGTGCTCGCCGCGGGCGGCGGCCAACATGCCAAGGGCGCTGCGGCTCTGCGCGGCGAGGTGATCCGCCCCGACCTCCTCGGCCAGCCGCAGGCCCTCGGCCGCCGCGAGCGCGGCCGCGTCCCACCGGCCTGCGGCGGTGTCGAGGACCGAGAGCTGGGCCAGCACCAGCGCCAGCGCGGTGAGCTCGTGCCGACGCCGCAGCTGCGCGGCCTGCAAGCTCAGCACGTCGAACAGTCCGCCGTCAATGCCCCACGCCTGGACCAACGGCACGGGCGGGAGCAGCTCCCAGGCCGCCGTGCCGAGCCGACCGACCGTATCGCTGGCCAGGTCCGGGCTGGTCGGGGTGATCTCACCGGTCTCGTCGTAGCAGGACCACCAGTTCCGCAGCATGGGCATCAGCCCGGACACGGCGGCATCACCGTCGGTGTCCACGGCACGCACCCGCCGCAGCGCCTCCCGCTGGAGGTCGGACCGCCCGGCCGACCACGCGGCGCGGACCGCCACCGTGCCCAGTTCCACAGCGCGGCGGGTCCGGGGAACCACGGCCATGTCGCAGACCAGGTAGCGGTGGGCACGATCGGGCACGCCGTGGGCAAACTCGAGGATCCCGCGCAGCCCGCCGCTCAGCCGGGCGATGGGAAGCACTCCGCCCAGGCGCTCGGCGTCCTCGAGCAACTGCCGCGCCGCCCCGGTGCGGCCGGCGTCCCATGCGGCACGGGCGGCGGCGGCCAGCCGGCGCGCGGCGTCCGCCGGCTCCGGCGACAGCTCGGCGGCTCGACGCAGCGTGCGAGCAGCCATCGGGCCCGCGCTGCGGCGCAGGCACTGCTCGGCGGCGTGCTCCAGAAGCGTAGCGACGTTCTCGTCCGGCCCATCGGCGGCGGCGGCCAGGTGCCAGGCCCGTTCCGTGGTGGCGTCGGGCGGCAGCGCCGCGGCCAGCGACCGGTGCGCAGCCTGCTGTTCCGGAAGGGGAGCACCGTCGTAGATGGCCGCCGGAATCAGCGGGTGCCGGAACTCCAGGCGGGCTGCCGAGGCATGAAGCAGGCCGGAGCGCAGGGCCTCCTCCCAGCTGGACGTGTCGACGCCCCAGTCGGCGCCGGCGCGATGCACGACGTGCCGGTCGCCCCGGCCCTCGGCGGCGGCCAACAGCAGTAACGCCCGGGTCGACGGTTTCAGGGCCTCGGCCCGCACGCAGAACGCCCGCCGTAACCGCGGCCCGACCGGCACCGGTTCCCCGGACGGGGTGTGGGACGCCTCGCTCTCCCCTTCGCGGCCAAGGGTGGGTAGCTCGTGCAGCGCCAGCGGGTTGCCCCCCGCCGCTCGCACCGTGCGATCGACAAGCGCCGGGGCGGCCTCGGGCAGGGCGACGGCCACGAGCCGACGCGCGGCGTCGTCGGCCAGGCCGACGACCTCCAGCTCCGACAGCCCCTCCCACGGCCCCGAGGCCGGATCCTCGTGCCCGGTCAGCAGCACCGCGACCGGCTCCGTCGCCACTCGGCGTGCGACAAACGCCAGACACTGTATGGTCGCCTCGTCGATCCACTGAGCGTCGTCCACCGCTACGAGCACCGGTCTCTCCCGAGCCAGACCGGAGACCAACGACAGCACGGCCGCGCCGATGAGGAAGCGGTTGGCCGGGTCCCGGCTCATCCCCAACGCGCCTCGCAATGCCGCAGCTTGCGGAGCGGCGAGCGTCTCCAGCCGATCCAAGACCGGCCACAGCAGTTCGTGCAGCGCCGCGAACGCGAGCCCCGCCTCCATCCGGGTGCCCCGGCACCGCAGCACCGTCGCGTCGGACGCCGCATCGACAGCATGCTCGAGCAGGGCAGTCTTGCCGATACCCGGCTCACCCCAGAGCACGAGCCCGGATCCCGCGCCGTCCGCCGCCCGATCCAGCAGTCGGTCCAGCGCCGCGATCTCCGCGTGCCGCCCGAACAGTTCCATGCATAATCCCCGAGTGTCGCGTCCGGCCGCGATGGCACGGTCGCTTCCCAGGCTATCCCTCGGGGGCCGGGATCGGGTTCACGACTTCCGCCTGCCGTAAGCACCGTCCAGAGCCGCACCGCACCTGGCCGGTGGTGGTCGGCGGAGGGCAGTCAGCGCTGCTCTCCGCCGACCGGCGCGTCAGCCCCGCCGTCCACACGTTCGTACCGCAGCGTGCCGGAGGGGCCGCGCCGCACCACCTCGGCCAGGCGCTCGGTGTCGGCGCCGTCGGGCTGAGTCACGGACGCCGGCCCGGGGGCGAAGACCTCCGGCAAACCGCGTACGCACTCGGCGGCGTGCAGGCACCGCCTGCCCTCGTAGGGTCACGGTGATCGACTTCGCCGCGTACGCCTTTGTCCCGCTGTTCATGCCGACCTCCGTCGCTGCCACGCCACCCGTTCAGTCGCTGACTCTGCTGCGGGACTGGTAGACCAGATCCTGGTACTCGGGATGCCGACCGATCCATCCCGCGAAGAACGGGCAGGTGGCCAGGACGAGCAGGTGCGCGGCCCGGGCCTCGTCGAGGGCGGCGCGGGCCAGCGCCGACCCGACCCCCTTACCCTCGTATTCGGGCAAGACCTCGGTGTGCACGAACGCGACGAGTTCCGCGGTGCGGATGTACTGTGCGACGCCCGCGAACTTGGACTCCCCGTCGACCCGGGCCTCGTACCGGTTGGCCTCGGGAACGTCCTTTACTTCCACCATGGCGTGTCCTCCGTCCGTGTTTTCGTTTCCGCCGGGAACGGATGGTCGTTCCCGGCCGGCCTGGCAGGTTTTCCTGCCTCTGGGCTGGCGAAAAGCTGCATCTCCCCGGCGGAGGACACCCCCGGCTGGCACCGCCATGCCGGCGTCTGGATCCCGACGGCGCCGGACTGGGCGATGATCCGCGCCCGCTCCTCGCCGAGGGCCCGGATCCTTCCCTGTGCGATGGCCAGGGCGGCGCGGTCGAACGTGTCCCGGATCGGAGCGTCCCGGGCCCCGGGCGGCCGCACCGGTCGGCGCCCGGCCCGCTGTTGGTCTCACGGGGCCGGGGTTCGGTGCCAGCGAAGCGGGTCGTCCTCCAGGGCGGAGCGGTTCCAGTGCCCGAGGTCCGCGGCGGCTTGGTAGCTGGTGCGAAGGAACTCGGCGACCGCGCGGTCGGGGTCCGGTGCGGCCCGGGCGGCCTCGTAGGGCAGCAGGAACTGCTGGAACTGGGTGCTGAAGTACGCGCCTTCGGGACCGATCGGCTGCTCGGCGAACCCGTCGGGTGCGGGGTAGGCGTAGGAGTAGAAGGCACCCTCCTCGCCGCCGCCGGGCCAGAATCCGCAGCTGGACAGTTCCCGGGAGTAGCCCTCGACCATGACCCAGTCGCCGCAGTTGGGCACTCCGCCGGGGTGCGGCGGAGCCGACCGGCCGGAGAAGCGGGTGCAGGCGAGGTCCATCGCGCCCCAGAAGAAGTGCACCGGGCTGACCTTGCCCACGAAGTGCGACCGGAACTCGCCGATCACCCGGTTCGCCTGCAGCAACTGTCGCCAGAACAGGGTGGCCGCCTCGCCATCGTAGGAAGCGTGGTGGTGGTCCTCGGCGAAGGGGATCGCCGGGTCGACCTCGTTGGGGTGCGGCCGAATCGGTGCCTCGATCCCGAGTTCGTCGAGTAGGGCCATGACCCGCGAGTAGAACTCGGCGACCGGCATCGGCCGGAGCGGGAGGCTCCGCGCGCCGCCGTTGCTGGTGCGAACGTCGAGCCGATGGCCGACAAAGTCGAACTCGATCTCGAAGGCTCCCGTGCCGTACGGGATGGCTGACGTCGTCAACCCGCGCGGGCTCACGTACAGGGTCACCTGCCACCAGTGGTTGACCAGCGGAGCGTGCGCCATACGGATCTTGCCCACGATCTGGGTCCACATGTGCAGGGTGTCGCGGGTGGCGGTCCAGTCCGAGACCCGCAGGCTCGGCCAGCTCATCATTGCCGGGCTTGTCATCACTACTCACATCCTTGGCGCTGTCACGAGAGGGTGACGGTCGTCGTGGTCGGGTCCTCGGTTCGGCCGGTCGCGCCCGTTGGGCGCGCCCCCGGGCGCAGGGGCGTCCGGTGGGTCGGCCCCGAAGGTCGTGCTCATCGGCCTGTGGTCGCCGAAGTAGGCGCTGTCCGCGACAGCGGCCGGGCCGCAGTTCTCCTGCAGGGTAGTGAGGACCACGACGGTCTCGATGACCTGACGGCGAGTCGCGGCCTCGCAGGGGACGCCATGGTTAAGGGTGTCACTGATCGCGGCCATCGTCGTTCCTCGTTCTGTCGTAGGCACACACCCGTCGGGCGGGGCGGTGGCCATGGGGCTCCGTCCGGGCCGTAGGTGACCGTGGCCGAGTCGACGAATCGGCACCGCCGCGTCCCTGAGCCTGGTCCGTCCCGGGTCGTCGGCCATCGGGTCAGCGGTACTCGGGGTTGGCGGCGTCCGGACGAATGCCTGCGTCCCAGGCCGTGCGCTGGTTGCCGTAGGCCGGGAACCCGCCGGCACGACGGATCATCGACGCGAGGTGGAGCAGGTTGTAGGTCATGAACGCGGTATTGCGGTTGGTGAAGTCGTTCTCCGGCCCGCCGGAGCCCTCGTCGAGGTAGGACGGCCCGGGGCCGACCTCACCGAGCCAACCCGCGTCGGCCTGCGGCGGGACAGCGAAGCCGATGTGCTGCAAGCTGTAGAGGATGCTCATCGCACAGTGCTTCAGGCCGTCCTCGTTGCCGGTGAGCAGACAGCCACCGACCCGCCCATAGTAGGCGTACTGGCTTTGCTCGTTGAGTACGCCGGAGTAGCCGTAGAGCCGCTCGATCACCCGACGGGTAACCGAACTATTGTCGCCGAGCCAGATCGGTCCGGCGATGACCAGGATGTCGGCGGCCAGCACCCGGGTCAGCAACGCGGGCCATTCGTCGGTGTCCCACCCGTACTCGGTCATATCGGGTCGGACGCCGGTGGCGATGTCGTGGTCGACGGCGCGAACCTGGTCCACGCTGACCCCGCTCGCCTCCATGATCGCCACACTACGGTCGATCAGCCCCTGAGTGTGGCTGCGGCCGGGTGAACGGTTGAGGGTGCAGTTGATGTACATCGCGCGCAGCCCGGTGAAGTCGGGCTTCTCGATCGGCGCCGCGGTCATGGGGTCCTTCCTCGTTGTCGGTCGGGTCGTCGGCCCCGTAGGCCGGGTGGGTCCACGTACCGAGTGTCGGACGCTGCGGCCTGCGCCGCATCGGCCGGTCAATCGGTCGGTCGTGCTCGGGGTGGCGCGATTGACGCACGCCGGCGCTCACCTCGCCCGCGATCGCACGGCATCACACGACATCGATGACCGTGAGCCGACCGCCGTCGCCGGGGTCCGCGGCCGGGACACCGAACGCCCAGATCGCCGCTGACCTGCACGTCAGTGTCGACACGGTCCGTAGGTGGCGGTCCCGGTTCGCTGTCGGTGGTCTGGCCGCACTGACCGACGCGAAGCGGTCCGGCCGGCCCGTCGGACCGGGCCGCCCCGCCTACCAGGAGTTCGAGTACGTCCGGCACGGCACCGTGTCGATCGTCGCGGCCCTCGACGTCCAGACCGGCCAGGTGATCACCGAACCGATCGGGCGCAACGACTCGGTGACCTTCCACCGGTTCCTGACCATGCTCGACACCGCCATCGACCCAGCGAAACAGATTCACGTCGTGCTGGACAACGGGTCCTCACACGTCGCGAAAGCCACCCGGGCCTGGCTTGCCGCTCATCCCCGCTGGCACGTGCACTGGACCCGGTCCACGCCTCCTGGCTCAACCGGCCGGCGACGTAGGGTCGGCGGTCGGCGAGGGGGGGAGGGCACCCGAACCGCTCGCGGAGCAGGTCGATGAATGCCCGCAACTCGACCATCGGCACCCGGTGGGTGCGGCGGCATTCCGCAACAGCCGGCCTCAACGAACGCGGCCCACGTTACCGAACGGGCGCCGAGTGTCCGGTATCCGGGCATGCGACATGGGAGTGAGGCGGCAAGAACGGGGGTGGCCGGGTCGGGCTGATCACGGACTTCGGCGAGATCCTTGCCGGGCGAGGCGCGGGCCCGCGGCGTTCGACCTGCAGCATCCGACGAGACGGGAAACGCCTGCCAGTCGTTACCCGGCTCCGGCCGCGTGCAGGTCGGTGATGAGCTGGTCGAGCAGCCGTTCCTCCATCACCGCTCGGCCGGTACGCCGCATCGACTCGCCCAACGCCTCCTCCCACGGCGTCCGGGTGGGCGTACCGAGCAGGGCCGTGCCGGTATCTGCTGCCGGAAGTTAGTCAGCCGCGGTCATCCGCCACGGGACCGCGCCCGGATACCGCTGGAGAGCTGCCGCCGTCAGTCGTACGCCGGTCCAGTCGAAGTCGTTGCGCCACCGGATTACCGCTCCCGGTGCGGCGTGCAGCAGTGTGTGAACGGCGACCGACGGCACTCCTTCGGTGCAGATCAGCGGTGGGGCCTGGGGCCCGAGCGCGGTGGTGGCCGCGCGTAGCACGGCGGGGTTCTCGCAGACGTAGACCTCGCCGCAGGCCAGGGCCAGTGGTGCCAGGCGCAGTTGGTGCAGGGTGACCCGCATCGGCACGCCGGCCTGCGCGGCCTCCGTCAGCCACCTCCCGAGCAGGCCGCCGGTGGCCGGTACGTTGAGCACCAGCACCTGGCTGGCGAGGTTGTCCGGGACCAGACCGACTGATTCCCATAACGCCCGCTCCCGCTCGCCGTCGACCGGGAGCGCCGCCTGTTGCCAGGCGGCGACGGCACGGAGGACGAGCCCGCGCAGCGGCCCGTCGGTGAGGGCCTTCGTGTCGTCCAACACCCGGTCGGCGAAGGCGGGTATCGGCTCGTCGGCCGCGGGCAGCGCGTCCAAGACGCGGATCACGTCCTCGAACGGCAGTCCGGTGCGGACGACGCGGGTAAGGGTGCCGTCGCGGCGCAGGCCGTCGAGCCATTCGGCGTACCAGGCGGTGCCGGCGTGCCGGCCGTCGTGGGCCACGGCGAGGACGGCGTCGCGGGCCACCGCCTCGCGTTTGAGATCGGACGGTCGGTTGCGCAGCGGGGCCGTCGTGCGATGGTGGCGTCCGACAACCGGTCCGCCTCGCTGGGCTGCTCCGGGCCCGCCGGCGCCAACCACGACCGCAGCCCCGCCCAGCGCCGCCGCCAGTCCTCCAGCCGCTGCACCCGGGTGTGGAACAGCCGCTCGTCGGCCTCGGCGGCGGCCTCGATCAGCCGGTCCAGGCCGGTCGTCTCCACCTCGTGCACCGCCGCGCGCAGCCGGGGCGTGTACCGCTGCAACTCGTCGTGGAAGTCCCGCAGGTGAGCCAGCAGCGCGTCCTTGTGGGCGAGGAACACCTCCGGCCGCACGTCGTTGGTCCGCCCCAGGTCACCCAGCATGTGGTAGAAGCGCGCCGCCCGCTCGGCGATGTCGGCCAACGACCGGTCCAGCCGGTCGAGCTTGCGGTAGACCTCCTCGGCGTCCCCCGCCTCATTGGCCGAAGCCAGCGCGTTGAGGTCCGCCAGCAGGTCCGCGAAGACCAGCCGGGACAACGTCGAATCGTCCATGCTCGCCGACAGGACCGCCTCCACCGCCCGGTGCGCCCGGTAGCCGGCCTCGGTGAACTGGTACACCGAGTGCCGGTTGCGGTACTCCGCCAGCGTCGTGGCCCGGGAACTGTCCTGCCCCCGGTCGAGCACCCCCCACTCCACCAGGGCATCGAGCAGCCGCGGCAACTCCAACCCGGCCGGATCCGGGCAGGCGGTGTCCGCCTCGTGCAACGCCGCCAGCGCGGCGGCCACGTCGGAGGTGTGCAGCACCACGTGGTAGCTGGACCGCGCCGAGTCGAACGCCCGCAGCAGCCACAGGTAGGCGAGCCGGTTCTCCGCCGTCACGTAACCGAACAGCCGCATCCGGTCGTCCAGCCCGAAATCGTCCAACCCGAACGTGGGCCTGGGTGGCTGCGCGGTCATCGTTCTCCTCCACGGGACGCGAACGGCTACTCACCCTATCCAGCCGGCCCCGGAGGGCGGCGAGGCGCGCGCGGGACCAAGGATCGTGGAACGACGTCAAGGGCTGCGGTGCCCGGGTAGGTGCTGTGGCCCGCAGCATTGGCCGGCGCGGCCGGTAGCCCCGAGATCGGACAGGCTGCTCATGTACAGGGCTGTCCGGCTGCACCTTCGGCTCTTCGGGTGGACCCGTTCTTGCATGGCACGGCGTACACGTCGGCCCGGGCCCGGAACCGGTGGGCGGACAACGCCAGTTCCGAACACCCCGACACCGGTCCGCTATCCTCCGCCGATGGCATCGGAGAAAGACGGCGCGCTGGAGGCGATGATCGAGGAAGCCACCCTCGACGCGTACGGCGACGACGAACAGCTCACCGGCCTGTTTACCCTGATCGAAGAACACCTGGCGGTGCCGTTCACCACCACCGTCCTCGGCGTCGAGGTCACCGTAGGCAAGATCGAGCTGACCGCGGACAGCATCGTCGCGGTCTGCGCCCGAGGCCGCCACCGGCAACGGGTCGGCCTTCTCGACCTGCCGCTACCCACCCCTATGCCGGACGGTGCCGCGTGGATCGATGCCTACCGGCACTGGGCTGGAAGGTAGGCCACGATGAGCGAGTACCAGTACTACGAGTTCACCGCCGTCGACCGACCGCTCACCGGCCGGGAGCGGGCCGAGCTGCGGTCGCTGTCCACCCGGGCCGACATCACCGCCACCAGCTTCGTCAACACCTACGAGTGGGGCAACTTCAAGGGCGACCCGCGCAAGCTGGTGGAACGGTACTTCGACGCGCACCTGTACCTGGCGAACTGGGGCACCCACCAGCTCATACTGCGACTACCGAAACACGTGCTCGACCCCGCCACCGCCGCCCGCTACTGCCAGAGTGACAGTGCGTCAGCGTGGACCGCCGGCAAGAACGTCGTCATCGACCTGCGCGACGAGGACGAGGACGGCGCCGACGAGTGGGATCTTGACGGCCACGGTCTGCTCGCCTCGATCATTCCGGTCCGGGCCGGCCTCGCCGCCGGTGACCTGCGCCTGCTCTACCTGGCCTGGCTGCGCTGCGTACAGTCCGAGGAGATCGCCGACGACGAGCCCGAACCGCCCGTCCCCGCCGGACTCGGCACCCTCGACGCGTCCCTCACCGCCCTCGCCGAGTTCCTGCGCATCGATCCCGACCTGATCGCGACTGCAGCGGCCGGATCGTCGCCAGCCGCTTCCGGTGAACCGACCACTGCGCAACTACGCACCTGGGTCGTCGGACTGCCCGGCCGGGACAAGGACGCCATCATGACCGACCTGACAGCCGGCGGCGACTGCCACCTACGCGGCCGACTGCTGCGCCGCTACCGCGACGCACACCGCACCGACACACCCACCCCGGCAACCGCCCGCACCGCCGGGGAGCTGCAAGCCACGGCCGCCGACCTGCGCGCCGAACGGGAACGACGGGACGCCGAGCAGCGCGAACGTAACCGGATTAGCCGGGAACGGTCGGCAGCAGCCGCCCGGCAACGGCACCTCGACACCCTCACAGTTGATTAGCCCGCCGTATGGCAGCGGGTGGACATCTCGATTGCCAGGAAGAATCCTCGCGAGTACGACACCGCCGTACAACTCCTCGTCGACCTGCGCGACCTCGCCGAACCCGGGGTACGTGTTCTCGAGGTGCGCTCCTGGGCTGCAACAACAGGGGTCCGGGTGACGTGGGTGAACGTGAGCTACTCCCTGCCACCCCAGGTGAACCCCCGGGTCGCTAGACTGGGCGCTCGCGCCCTCGTAGCTCAGGGGATAGAGCAACGGTTTCCTAAACCGTGTGTCGCAGGTTCGATTCCTGCCGGGGGCACCTCGAAGACCAGCCAAAACGCTCCTGAGCTGGCAATACATGCGCTACTCAATTAGAACAGGTGCGCAAACGTGCGGGCCAGTCAACGACGTCAACACCTCAGCAATCCGGTCGTTGACGCTGGCCTCCTGGCCGTCGATGCACTTGGCGTGCACTTGGGCAGCACGTCGACTGAGCGCCCAGCGCGGGCCGCGGCATCGGGCGCTGGGACTCCCTTGTTCGGTCAGAGCGACACCACCACATGCCGCAGGTCGTATGTCCGCAGCCGATATCCGTCGCCCGTGACAGCCGCACCGACGTTGCCCTTCCGCGCCCACTCCGCCGGACGCATCACCTACGTCACCCGCCGTGGTCAGCGCAGGGCCGCCATCCTCCCCGTCGGCATGGCCGAGGCGATCGAGCGGGCCGAGGACGCCGCAGACGTCGCCGCCGCCCGTGAAGCCCTGGCTCGTATGGACGCCGGCGACACTCGATCCCCCTGACCCAGCTGCGCGAAGAGCTCGGACTGTGACCACCCACCGCCGGCCACCCCGTCGAGGTGGAGCATGCCGCCGCAAACTTCCAGCGGCTGCCCGCCGTTGGATTCACCGGCGAACGGGCCCGGCTACACGTCAACAGTCGGCCCGAGCTGCTGGAACGGGACCTGGCGCAGGGAGTTGGTCGACGTCGACAGGGGCCCCGCGCCACCTCGGTCGCCCGCGCAGCAGCTGCATCACGGCGATGAAACACCGCCCCCGACATGTGACCTTCGGAGATCTACATGCCTGAATCTTTGCCGGTAGTCGGGGTGGACCGGCAGGGATCGCCTCGATCATTTAATCGAGGTTCACTTATTCATTGGATACTAACAAAGCACTCTTAGGCTTCGGGGGATGGATCCAAGCCCTCTAGCACCTGGAGGTTCCATGGGCCACGCCCGTCAGGCGATGTCCCGACTGATCGCCACTGCTATCCTCATGGCCGCCGGCCTGGCCGTCGCACCGGCGACGGTCGCCTACGGCGCCGATCAATCCACCGAGCCCGCCGCGCAGGCGAGTGGTTTCTGGGCCTGCTCGGTGCCGTCTGGATACACCTACACGGCGGTACGGCGACAGCTCAACGTCTGCAACCCCGGCGGCTTCGCCAACTCCTACTATGTCGTCGCCCCCAGCGACGGGGTCTGGACCTGCACCGTGCCGTCCGGATACACGTACTCCTCCGTGCGACGACAGCTCAACGTCTGCAACCCCGGCGGCTTCGCCAACTCCTACCTCCTGGTCGGCTAACAACCGCCGGACCACTCACTTCGCACAACACAAAGCGACAGATGCGCATGCAGCGCATTGCTGTCGGGCTTGCCAGCGTGCAGCTATACATGGTGAACGTTCTGCGATCCATCATGCTCGATATGACAGATGACCAGGCTGCGCCAGCGCTCATCTCTAGGTTTCTCGCCATCCGGTGCCTGACTCCCGGCACCACGAACCCGGCGTCACCCGACGCGATGACGCCGCCACGAGGAGGAACAGTACATGCCAAGGATCACCGCAGGGCTCGCCGCAGCCGTCACGGCTGGCGTCCTCGCGATCGCCGGCACGGTCGCGCCAGCGGCCGCACGGCCGAGTGCCACCGCCGACCTGCCCAACTTCCGTGTCGGCATCCAGATGATTGACAACGGCAGCCAGATCGGGGATGCCGAGTACACGCCATACTCCAACTTCGGCGGCGGATGTTCCCCATTCGCCGGAGACACCAACACATTCGACCCGGACGGCGCCCGGCTCTTCCTGGAGCCGCCGCCGCGCTTCACACCGCTGAGCCGCGACTTCCGGATCGGCGTTCAGGTCACCGACCACAACGGCAGCCAGACCGGTGTCCTCCAGTGGTCGCCGTGGGCCAGCGAGGGCGGGGGCGTGAGCGATTTCGCCTTCGACACCAACGGGTTCGACCCCGACCAGGTCAAGGTCTGCCTGGAGACCCGCGACATGCCGGCCGGCGTCGTGTTCTACGACTTCCGGTTGAGTATCAAAGCGGTCGACCAGGGCAGCGCCGACCAGGGCGGCACCCGGCAGTTCACGCCGTGGGCGGCCGACGGCGGGGGCGCCAGCCCGTGGGCGTACGACTCCAACGCCTGGGACCCGGACGGCTTCGCGGTCGGCATCGAGGTCTACTGACCGCCGCCGAGCAGGCTCAGTGGCTACTGGGCCTGCTCGGTGCCGCCGGATACGCCTACACCGTGGTGCGGCGGGAGTTGGGTGTCTGATGAGATCGGGTGGTCGCGGGGGCGGACTCGGGCGCCGCAGCATCTACTGACGTTGGTGGTGCTGCTGAAGGCGTATCACCGGTTGGGCTACTCGCCGATCTGTTCGGGTGCCGCTGCCGATCGTGGAGCACATTCGGAACGTACCGGAGTTGAAGCCAGAGGTCGATACGGAGCATGGCCCGGGGCGCACCTGCGACAGCAGAAGCCGGCACGGTCGCGGTGGTCGATGTGATGTTGGTGGTGGATCCGGTGTCCCTGCCCCGAGCACGGCCCGAAAGATCGCTAGGATGCAGCGGCGTTGTACAGATGAGAGGTGAGCGCGACATGCTCCGCGATCGTCGTCAACCTGCTGGTGCGCTCCTGCTGGCCCTGGTTAGCTCGGCTGTCCTGATGCCGCCGATGCCGGCCGCGGCAGCTCCGTCGGCTTGTGCCAATCCCAACGAGCCGGGTCAGGTCATCAGTGACACTCCCTGGCACCAAGAATGGCTCGCGCCGCAACGAGTATGGCCCTTCAGCACGGGCGCCGGGGTCGAGGTGGCCGTAGTGGACTCGGGCTCCGACGGCAGCCACCCGCAGTTGAACGGCCAGGTGAGATCCGGGTTCGACGCCCTCCGCGGGACCCAGGGTGGTGACTTCGACTGCGTCTCCCACGGTACCGCGGTTGCCAGCCTGATCGCTGCGCGCCCACTGGAGGGCATCGGCTTCCACGGTCTGGCCCCGGACGCCACGATCCTCCCGATCCGGGTCAGTGAGCAGGCCGGCGGCGGAGGCAACGAAGGCCAGGGCGAGAGCGTCTCCACGGCGGTCTTCGCGCAGGCTATCCGTCGGGCTGTTGACAACGGCGCCGATGTGATCAACATGTCGGTAACGCTCTACCGGCCCGACCCCGAGGTCGAGAGCGCGATCCGCTACGCCCAGCAGGCGGATGTGGTCCTGGTCGCCGCCGCCGGAAACTTCCACCGCACCGACGGCGAACCCGACCCGGTGCCATATCCCGCCGCGTACGACGGCGTGATCGGGGTCGGTGCGATCGACCGGCAGGGCACACGGGTAGAACAGTCGCAGGTCGGGCCCTACGTCGATCTGGTGGCTCCTGGTGGTGCGGTTGTCGCGGCAACCCGCGTCGAGGGCCACAACGTCTGGAGCGGCACCAGCTTCGCGACCCCGCTGGTGAGTGCGGCTGCGGCCTTGGTCCGCGCCGCCGAGCCGCAGCTGTCGGCCGAGCAGGTTTCTCGCCGGCTACTAGCTACGGCCGACCCGGCGCAGGGGGGTCCGGAGCAGGGCTACGGGCAGGGCGTGCTCAGCCCGTACCGGGCGGTCACCGAGCGGTTGAGTACTGCGGCTCCGGTGGCCCCGGCCCCGTTGCCCGACCCGCTCTACGACGCGGTGGCGCAGGAGCGAGCCGAGCGGTGGCAGGTCTTCGGGCGGGTGGCGCTCTGGGGCGGCCTGTCGGTGACGGTGATCGCGCTTGCTATCGCCGTAACCGTTGCCTTGTTGCCGCGCGGTCGACGCCTCCGCTGGCGCCCGACGCGCCCCGGCGATCCACCGCCCCCGCCTCCGGAGATCGACGAGCCCGATGAGGTGTTCTTCCAGGTGGCCACCACCTCGCCGCCCCGCAGCTGACGACCGGCCCGGAGTCACTGCCACGCTGCCGGGTAGGTCGCGCCGTCAAGGTAGTGGGAAATGCCGATGGCCCGGCACAGAGCCGGGCCATCGGAACATCCGACGAGATCAGCCGCCGAACTTCGCCTGGTTTGCGGCCTCACGGGCCTGCATCCTGGCTGCCGACTCGCGCAGCGCCCGCTCAATCCGGCTGAGCAGGTCGCGCAGGTCGTTTGCCGCGGCCTCCCAGTCGCGCTGCCGACGGAAGTACGCCTCGCGAGCGTCGCCGTCCCAGGTCGCGAGCAGGGGCGCGATGCTGGACTTGAGCCCTTCGAGCTCGCCGTTCATGTTCTTCAGGCTGCTGCCGCAGCTGTCCGCCGAAGCGGCCAGGGCAGCGAAGTTGTACCGGATTTCCATTTCGGACCTTCTCCCCCGTCAGAGCTTCAGTGCCGCGGTGATCTGTCCGGCGGTGGCGCCAGCCGAATCCATATCGGACTTGATTTCTTCGTCTGCGACGTCGTAGTCCTTACCGGCGGAGCCGACTGCCTCGGCGATCGCCCGCAGGGCCACGTTCAACCGCGCCATGTCCTGGTCGAACCGCTGGCGCACCTGCTGGAATGAGCCCGCACCAGCGCCCTTCCACTGGTCGTACAGCGGCGCGAGCTGGTCCATCAGCTGGTTCAGATTGCTGGTGAGCCGGTCGGCGGTAGCGTTTACCTCGCCCTCGGTCTTCACCATCAAACCGGTATCGGTGCGCATCGTCATGGTGGAGTCACCCCCGTCCTCATCGATTCCCCCGCATGGGCGGAGGCGGCCTCGTTGCGGTGCGCTCACACCGCTTTCCACACGAACCGTAACGGGTCAAGTCCAGCCCGCGCTAGGCCAGCCCGCGCTGGTCCAATAGAGAACTCTACTGTGGTAGCTCCAGCTGAACTGGATCAAGGGCCTGCTTGGCCGCCACCGGATCGAGTGCGGGACCGGCGGGGAGCCGGTCAACCAGACTCGCCGGTAGTGCAATGGGTTCCACACCGCCATAGCCGAGCATATTCGCCACCTCTCTCGAGCCAAGCGAATACCGGTAGCCGAGGTCGGTGACCAAACTCAACGCACCAGTCGCAGCATCTGGTGCCGGCATAGCTTCAACCAGGACGCCGTGCCCCGGTTCGATTACGACCCGGTCAGCGAGCGGAATGCCGGTACTGCTCTGCTCTGGGGTCAGCACCGGCTCCTGCGCCTGCTGCACCTGCCCTTCCAGGAGCAATGTCGGCTCGCTGCGGCCCGGGTGGTAGGCCGCACAGACAGCTGGCTGATCGCCCACCTCCCGGAGTATTTCCGGCCGCTCCCCGGGTGCACGGTGCGGCCCCTCGGCCGCAGGCGGCGCCTTGGGTGCCGCCGCCGCGGCGCCGGCCGAGAGTGATACCGGCTCGGGTACCGCCCCATTCGGATACGCCCGAGTAGTCTCCGGGTCAGCCAGCAGCACCTCGGCCTCAAGCTGGGTCAGCGGGCGCAACTGAGCTCGCTCCACCAGGTAGTACTGGCGGCCTCCACTCTGGTTTTCCACGACCAGGATCTGACCGACCCGGGCGTCCGGCATTGTTTGTGACACTTCGCCCCGACCCACCACGTTCCGAATGCCGATCGGTTCCCCGGCGGGTAGGGCGTTCAACCACGCTCCACCCACCTCGACCTGCCGCTCGGTCGTCATTGTCAATCCTTCAAGAACGATGCTTTCGTCCTGAATCTCGTACCGGTAGTCATGCCAGATCAAATGCAGCCGGTCGGTCGTGGTGTCGCGGACCAGCAGCGCCATCTCGCCCAACTCCCGCCCACCACCGGGCGCTGCCCCGACGGTCAGCACAGCGGTGGCGATGTCCGCACCCGCCGAATCGTGAACCGACTGGGTGCAGAGCGTCCAGGGCCCGGCGAGAAGCCGCTTCGGGTCGGGTAGCGCGTCGGGGGCGTCCCGAATGCCGATGGGGGCGCCGCGCGGCGTGCCGAGCAGAGAGTTGCGGGACACGGAAACGGTGCCCGCCGCCTTGCCCAACGCCAGCAGCGCAGACGAGTAGTTTATGACCGCATGCAGGTGACCGTCGCGGTAGATGTACCGCGTACCGGTCTCCTTCTCCAGAATGACGGCCCCCTCCGTCTTCCACGTCGTGGCGCCGCCGGGGCGCAGGATCCCGTAGACGCCCACCGCGGCGAGACAGAGCACCGCCACCATGATGCTCGCGAAGCCGGCACCGCCGAGCCGCCGAAACGGCGCGCCGTTCTCCGGATCAGGCTCCCGGGAAACGAGCGCGGAGGTCATCCGCTGGACGAAAAACTGGTACGACTGGACCTGGTCCCGCCGCGAAGACATGGCACCCTCCCCTTGCGTACGGTCGGCACAGCGGGGGCCGGACCGCGATGCCCACGATAGGCACCACGACGGCAACCGTGGGCCCGGTGCCCGGCCGGTTCTCGCCACTCCACCGAGTCAACGACCAACCGTTCGGTCAGCCGCCCAGCGCCCGCATGAACCCGTACAAACCCATCACTCCACACGCCACCGGCAGTACCGCGAGTTGCAGCACCACGTCCAGGAAGTCGCCGAACCGGGCCAGCCGCGGCGACGGGGATCGGCGGCTGTACGTGAGCCCAGCGCTGACCGAGATCCCGGCCGCGACCATCGCGACCGGCAGCACCGCCAACACCCGCACCGCCGTCCCGGCGCCGGCCGCGCCAAGCAGGGAGAGCAGGGCGAGCCCGACGAGCCCGCCGGCGAGCATCGGCACCCGATGCCGGACGGTGGGCATCAGTCGGGCTCGCAGCAGGTAGCCGAGGGAGACAATTCCGGTAAGCACCAGCGCAGCTACCGACCCTGATCCGGTCAACACAGTCAGGCAGCCGAGGGTGACCACGATCGAGCCGAAAATCATGCCGGTGAGTACCTCATCCGCCCGGGCCGTCGCCTGGTACACCGCCTCCCGCGGTGGCTGCGGCTCGTCGCGCAGCAGGTCCTGGGCGTTCCTGGGCAGCGCCGGCATCGGTAGCTTCCCCAGCCGCACCGCGAGCAGCGGCAACGCCGGCAGCAGCAGGGTCACCCCGCTCACCACGATCGCCGCGCCCTGCACCGCGTCTATCGAGCTGAGAGCCAGCAACCCGCCGAGCATTCCCCAGAACCCGGTGTAGACCGCCGCGACGAAGACCCGAGCCGCATCACCAACGCCGAGCATTCCCATGAGGCCGGCGAGGAGTAGGACAGCAGAGCCGAGCAGCACGTGTGGCGCACCGAGCGCCCAGACGGACTCCCCGGTCCCGATCACCAGGATCCCGCCGACGAAGGCGTAGGGCAGGCTGGCGGCGGCCAGCACCGCCCCGGCGAGCGAGTCGGCCATCGCGCGGGAGAGCATAATCCCGGCCAGCAGCAGCCCGGCGGCGGCGCCGAGGGCTATCACGCCGCCGAGCCAGCCAGGCTCGTTCGAGCTGATGATGACCGCCAAGCCGACCAGTAGCAGCGCACTGGCGACAATCAGTCCGGTCAACCGGGTCGCGAGTGGATTCCAGGCGATTCCACGGCGCCGCGCGCCGGATGCGACAGCTTCCATCAGATCGTCGTACGCCAGCTCTGGCCACTCGGTACGGCGTGGCGCCAGGTGCAGCGTCTCCCCGTCGCGGATGTTCTGCGCGGCCAACGTACGATTGAGATCAATGAGCGATCCCTCGGTTCGGCGCAGCACCCAGCCGCCGTGAGCCGTTCCGTCGGACGGGTGCTCCGCAGCCTGTCGTAACACCGCAGGAAGCATTCCGACCAACGGTAAATGCTCTGGTAGGGCTATATCTAGTCGCCGGTTCGGGGTAACGATGGCGATGCGCGCGAGTCCGGTTCCGGCCTGGGTAACCACTGACGCTTCCTCCGACGAGGAGTGGGCCAACGGGCCCGCGGCTGTCATGACGACAAGAGGCTACCTACCATGTGCCGGTGGCGTGGGCACCGGTTCGGTTCGGTCGAGTCCAGGCACCAACGGGGAGGTCTGATACGTGAGTACCGTCGTTGTGAAGCGCCCGGCTCGGCAGCCGGAGCCGGAGTACCCGTTCGGCGAGATCGTGCTGGAGGCCCCGCCGGAGGTGCCACCGCCCGGTGGGCGCAGCTGGGGGCAGATGCTGATGATGCTGCCGATGCTCGCCGGTTCATTCGCGATGGCGCTGATGTTCGCCGGCCAGAGCGGCAACACCATCCGTTACGTTGCTGGGGGTCTCTTCGGCCTCTCCGCGATCGGGATGCTCGCCTCCCAACTCGCCAACAACTCCGGTGGTCCGAGCAAGCAGGAAATGCTGCAGCGGCGGCGCGAGTACATGATGCACCTGGCGCGGCAGCGTCGCCGGGTACTCAAAGCAATCCGGGGCCAGCGAGAATCCATGTTCTACCGCCATCCGGCACCGGATGCGCTCTGGTCTGTTCCGATTGGCCCCCGGTTGTGGGAGCGACGGCGCGGAGACCCGGATTTTTCGACCGTACGAATCGGACTCGGCCCGCAGGAACTGGCCACTCCGTTGGTTCCCCCGCCGCCATCAACGTTGGAACAACTGGAGCCAATGTGCGCCTTGGCGCTGCGCCGTTTCCTGACGACCTACCGCGAGGTGCCGGATCTGCCGGTGGCGATGCTCCTCAGCGGCTTCGCCCAGGTGCACCTGCGGGGGGATCAGGAGGCGACGCGTGGGCTGGTCCGGTCGATCCTCGCCCAGGCCACGGCCTTTCATGCTCCGGACGACCTACTCGTCGCGGTCTGCGTCGGCACCGATCGGCGTGCGGCGTGGGAGTGGACGAAGTGGCTGCCGCACGGGCTGCACCCGAGTCGCACCGATGCGCTGGGTCAGCTGCGGCTCGTCGCGCCCTCGGCCAAAGGGCTGGAGGAGATGCTGGACGACGTGCTGACCAACCGGCCCCGACACCAACCCACCGGTGGGGTGTCCCAGCCGGGTGGACCGCACATCCTGGTCATCATCGACGGCGGTAGTACGGCTGGCTCAGAGCACCTGATGACCGATGGTGGGGTGGATGGGGTCACCTTGCTCGACCTCTCCAACCCGGCGCCGCGGCTGCTGGACCGGTCGCGGCTGGTGCTCGAGGTCGACGCCGACCAGAAGCTCGTGGGTACGACGGTGGATGGTGTCATCGAGATGGGTCGCGCGGACGACTGCCAGACCGCGGAGATCGAGACACTCGCCATGCAGATGGCTCCGCTGCGCCTCTCGGCCATGTCCCAGGGCGGCGAGGATTCGGTCGCCACCGAGCTGGGCCTGCCCGAGCTGCTCAACATCGGCGACCCGTACGAGTTCGACCTGGCGGCGGCCTGGCAGCCGCGGCCGAACCGGGATCGACTGCGGGTGCCGATCGGTGCGGGCACCGACGGCGCTCCGGTGGACCTCGACATCAAGGAGTCCGCGCAGGACGGCATGGGCCCGCACGGCCTCCTGATCGGCGCCACCGGCTCCGGCAAGTCCGAGCTGCTGCGTACGCTGGTACTGGCGCTCGCCGTCACGCACAACTCGGAGAGCCTGAACTTCGTCCTGGTCGACTTCAAGGGCGGCGCGACCTTCACCCGGCTGGACGCCCTCCCGCACACCAGCGCCGTCATCACCAACCTCGCGGACGCGCTGCCGCTGGTGGACCGGATGGCCGGCGCGATCAGCGGCGAGCTGCTACGCCGGCAGGAGTTGCTGCGCGCGGCCGGCAACTACGCCTCGCAGCGCGACTACGAGAAGGCCCGGGCTGCGGGGGCACCCCTGGCTCCCCTACCGAGCCTGCTCATCGTCTGCGACGAGTTCTCCGAGCTACTCACGGTAAAGCCGGACTTCATCGACTTGTTCGTGCAGATCGGCCGAGTGGGCCGGTCACTCGGTGTCCACCTGTTGCTGGCCACCCAGAAGCTGGAGGAGGGCCGGCTGCGCGGCCTGGACAACCACCTGTCGTACCGGATCGGGTTGCGGACCTTCTCCGCCATGGAGAGCCGGGTGGTGCTGGGCACTGCCGACGCGTACGAGTTGCCCAACTCGCCGGGCCACGGCTACCTACGCTTCGGCACCGAACCGTTGGTCCGGTTCAAGGCCTCGTATGTCTCCGGTACCTACCGCAGTGAGACGGCGACGGCGGCCGGCGCCGGTGGTGGCGAGACGCGGGTGTTGGAATACCACACCGGCTATGCCGCACCGCCGCTGACACCGCCCGAGCAGGAGGTGACGCCGGAACCGGACAACACGGCCGCCGTCGGCGGCGACAGCCTGCTGGACATCCTGGTCAACCGGCTCACCGGGCAGGGCACGCCGGCCCACCAGGTGTGGCTGCCCCCGCTCGCGGAGCCGCCGACGCTGGATCAGCTCCTGCCACCTCTGATCACCGACCCGCACCGGGGGGTGACGGTGGCGCAAGCCGATCTGGTGGGCGAGCTCCAGGTGGCCACCGGCATCATCGACAAGCCGTTCGAGCAGCGTCGGGACGTACTCTGGTTGGACCTGGCGGGCGCCGCCGGCCACGCGGTGATCGTGGGTGGTCCGCAGAGCGGCAAGAGCACCATGCTGCGGACGATCATCACTTCACTGGCGCTGACCCACACGCCACGTGAGGCACAGGTCTACTGCCTCGACCTGGCCAGCAACGCGCTCTCCTCCCTGCGCGACCTGCCGCACGTCGGCGCGGTGGCGACCCGGCTCGACGCTAGCCTGGTCCGGCGTACGATCGCCGAGTTGCAGCTGCTGATGGGCGTGCGGGAGCGGCGCTTCGGTGAGCGCAGGGTGGACTCCATGGCCGCGTACCGGCGCGCCCGTCGGCAGGGCGAGCACACCGATGACCCGTTCGGCGATGTCTTCCTCGTCATCGACGGCTGGTCCACCATCCGGACCGAGTTCGAGGACCTCGAGCCGGCGATCAGTGACATCGCCAACCGCGGGCTCTCCTTCGGCATCCACCTGATCGTCACCGCCGGACGCTGGATGGACCTGCGCCCGGCCGTCCGGGACGTCTTCGGCACCCGGCTGGAACTCTGGCTGGCGGACGCGTCCGACTCCATGCTGGATCGTCGGGCCGCGGTGAACGTGCCGGAGAAGTCTCCCGGTCGGGGCATCGACCCCGACGGTCAGCACATCCTCGCCGCGCTGCCTCGTGCCGACGGCGCCCAGGAGTCGGCGAGCCTCCCCGAGGGAGCCCGCAAGCTGATCAACGACCTCGCCGCCGCCTGGGAGGGGCCGGGAGCTCCACCGATCCGACTGCTCCCGCCGGTGGTCCCGTACGGCAGCCTGCCGTCCACCGGACGGCCCGGCCTGCCGATTGGTCTCGCCGAGGTGGACCTCCAGCCGGTGCACCTGGACTTCGCCGCCGACCCGCACTTCCTGCTCTTCGGGGACGGGGAGTCCGGTAAGAGCACCTTCCTGCGGTCACTGGCCCAGTCGATCGTCGACCGCAACGAGCCGAACGAGGCGCGGCTGGTGCTGGTGGACTACCGACGCAGCATGCTCGGCGACATCACCACCGAACACCTGATCGGGTACGGGTCGTCGGCGCAGCTCACCGAGAGCTACATCGCCGAGGTCGCGGCCGTGATGCGGGACCGGCTGCCTCCCGCCGACCTGAAGCCCGAGCAGCTCCGCGCCCGCAGCTGGTGGAAGGGGCCCGACCTCTACATCCTGGTTGACGACTATGACCTGGTGACGGGGGTGGGCAGCAATCCGTTGGCGCCGCTGCTGGAGTTCCTGCCGCAGGCCCGGGATGTCGGTCTGCACCTGATCGTCGCCCGACGCACCGGTGGCGCGAGCCGGGCCCTCTATGAGCCGGTGCTGATGCGGCTGCGGGAGATCAGCACCCCGGGCATCGTGATGTCCGGAAACCGGGACGAGGGGGTGCTACTCGGCAACGTCCGTCCCGGGCCGCTGCCACCCGGTCGGGGCTGGCTGGTCACCCGGCGGGAGGGCACCCGCCTGGTGCAGTTGGTGAACCTTCCGTCCCGGACGTGAGCACCCGGCGGGGTTGCGCGATGACGCTATGCTCTCCCAGAGTGGATACTCGGGTCGTGGCTGCAAACTAGCACATTTTGGACATATTCCAATAGCACCAATTAGCCAATGGGATCGATACGCCACCGACCGGCGAGCGATCGGGGGAGACACATGGGCGACGACTGGCTCGCCGGCGAGAACATCGACGTCGATATTCAGCAGCTCGACGCCTTCGCAGCTGCCATCATGGACGAGTTGAACGTGCACTTCACCCCCGGCTATGAGCAGGGTGTGGCTCCGACACTCCACGCGCCGGCACCGTTCGGCGAGGGTGGGCTGCAGGAGGGCCAGTACTTTCAGGCCAGACACGAATACAGCCGCCTGGCAATGCAGGCGCTGATCGCCGAGGCAGCGAAGGGCCTGGCCTCCCTCAGCATGGCCGCCAAATCGATCTCCGCTGACTATCTCACCGAAGACGCCCTTGCCGAGGTGGCCAACGACGATGTCTTGAACGCCTTCCGCAGCGTTGAGGGGCAGGCGACCCTCGACAGCACCTGGCAGCAGGGCGACAACGCGGTGGCTCCGTCGACGGGTGAACCGCGGGCCTGACCGGTGCGGACGGGACGCAGAGCTGAGGAGCGGGGATGACAGACCAATACCACGAGTGGGAACCGACCGAACCAGACCGTCGGCTGTTTGCCGACGTCAAGGACGACTACGTCGACAACCCGACCGCGATCTACACCCCCACACAGTGGGATGGGGTCGATATCGAGCAGATGCGGATGCTTGTCCGCGACGAGAGCGACGAACGCACCTTCGCGCTCGCGGAGGCGTGGCACCGCACCAGCACCCTGCTGCAGGCCACCCGGGAAAACCTACAACGGCACGCCGATGGGCTGGCGGCGAAATGGCACTCACCCGCGGGCCGCTACTTCATGGGCAAGGTGGGCGCGGCCCTCTACTCGCTGGACGAGTGGACCGAGGTCGCCGACCGGCACGCCCGCGGCCTGGAACAGGTCGGCAACACCATCACCCAGACCCAGCGGGAAATGAACGAGCTCTGGCAGAAGTACGTCGCCGAGCAGGACCGCCAACACCAGATCCGCGAGGCCGACAAGGGCGCTCAACTCAGCGACTTGTTTGGTATGAACAACGGCAAGACGTACGAGCAGGTGACAAAAGAATTCCACGAGCGCGCGAAAAGCATCGTCAAGCCGCTAGCCGAGCTGTACGTCGACGTCGCCCACACCAACGTCCAACGCGGCGGCAAATACAAAGGGCCAACGGACACCCCCTGGATCGACGACGGGCAGCTCCCCCCGCCCGTGTTGCCGAACACCTCGGTCGGGCTGGGGCCGTCCGGAGCGACCGTGCCCGGTGACCGGCCGGAGCTACTCACCCGCCCCAGCGTGACGTTACCTCCCCCACCCGAGCCGACCGACGGCATCGGGCTCGCCGGAGGCACCGTCACCGCGCCGCCTCCGACCCTCAACCCCCCAGCAGTCACACCGCCAGTCCCCACCCCACCTACCCCAACCCCTGTCCCCCCGCCGGTCTTTCCAGGTGTCACCGGCCCCGCAGCTATGGGCCCGAACACACCAACCACCAACCGCCCCGGCTTCCCCCGCCCCACCCTGCTGGGAACCAACGCCCCCGGCACCCCCGGCACCCCCGGCGCCCGCGGCCCGGTACCCAGTCCGCACCAGCCCGCGCTGGGCCGCCCAACACCACCACCGCTCAGCCTCAACGGCGCCCCACCACCAACCACCAACCGCCCCACCCCATTGACCGGCGGCGGCCCCCTCACCGGCCAGACTGCGGCCGGCAACACCCGAACGGCCGGCAGCACCCGAGCGCCCGGCAGCACCCGAGCGCCCGGCAGCACCGGGCCCACGCCTCTGGGCGGCGGGGCCAGGACACGACACACCACCGACAATGCCGAAAGCTGGGGCTACGGCGACGGCGACGACGAGCTCTGGACCACCACCCCACCCCCGACCGGCACCATCACCACACCGGCCGAGCAACGACCACGACAGCACGGCAAAGCCCTCGGCCAGAGCTAACCCCCGACCCGGGCCGGTCACCCCACCACAGGTGACCGGCCCACACCATGTGACCACCCCACCGGCCACGCCACGGCCCCGAAGGAGGTACCCGCGAATGCGTCTCGCCCGCCCGGCGACCACCATCACCGCCGCGACGCTCACCGCCATCATGGCCCTCGGCATGCCAGCCCTACCAGCAGCCGGCGCCGACCGGAACGACGCCTGGTACCTCGACGCCCTCGAACTAACCGAGATGCACAAAATCACGCAGGGCGAAGGAATCACCGTCGCGGTCATCGACTCCGGCGTGGACGCCAGCCACCCCGACCTGAAAAACAACGTCCTACCCGGCACAGACGTCTACGACGACCAGTCCAAGGGACACAAAGACCGAGACGGCCACGGCACCGGGATGGCCTCCCTCATCGCCGGACACGGACACGGCCTCGACGGCCGTGAGGGAGTCCTCGGCGTCGCCCCCAAAGCCAAAATCCTCCCAATCACCGTCGGAGATGCATCGGCCGTTAGGAGCGAGATCCCGAACGCGGTCAACTGGGCGGTCGACCAGGGCGCAGACGTCATCAACCTCTCCCTGCATGGCACGAGCGACAGTGCATTCAACCGGGCGGTAGAGCGGGCCTACCAGAACAACGTGATCGTCGTCGCCGGTGTCGGTAACCGAGAAAACACGGCCATCAGTGGCCTAGCAATGCACGATGCCACGCTCGCGGTGGCCGGTCTGGACCGCGACGGCCAACCCAGCCGCGATGCCTCGCTCCCAGACTGGGGAACCCAGGTGATCCATCTCGCCGCACCCGCGGAAGACCTCTACCAAGCAACACCCGGCGGGGGGTACGCCACGATCGGTGGAAACAGCGGCGCCACCGCAATCGTCTCCGGCGCCGTCGCCCTGGTGAAATCGAAATACCCGAACCTCAGCTCAGCAGACCTGTTCAAACGAATGGTCGAAACCACCCGCGACGCCGGCGAGCCCGGACGGGACCGCGAATACGGCTGGGGCACACTCGACCTGCGTGCCGCCCTCACCGGCGAACCAGACGGCCGCACCACCCAAACCCAATCTCCCAGCCCACTACCCCCAAGCGACCCAGCCCTCCTCCGCGCCCGCGAGTCAGATCCAACAGACAACAGTCTCCAACCCACCCTCGTCATCGCAATCGTGGTCCTCGCCCTCGGCCTCATCACGGTCACCGCACTACTCCTCCTACGCCGCCGCCGGCGAGCCGCCACCACACCCACGACCCACACCACCCCCCAGACACCCACCCCCACATCACCACCGATCGACCCCACCGACCCCACCGACTGGCAACGCCCCAACTAATCGCACCCAAGACCCCAATCCGTCCGGGCAAAACCACCGTGGCTGTGCGCTTGTACGGTTCCGTCGAGCAGCAGCGCTCCTGCGGCGAGCGGCACCATTACGGGCGTGGCCATTACTCCTCCCGCTTTTGGTGTCCTGGCACGGCACCACGCCAACGGCCACATCAGTCGGTGGCACCAATCTGGTCTTTTACGCCGACCGCCCAAGCCTCGGGGCCCCGCCAGGTCGAGCGGCTGGGATATCGTCGGCGTAACCCCGATCCGTCAACGCACGAAGCCCCGGAGCCATGCGCGCACTCTTTTCCTCTCCCCGGACCAGCCTGGCGCGTACCTGTCCATCGGTGATCCGGTTACGGCAGTGAAAGCCGACGCCCTGATTACCATTGTGGAGGGTGCAGCCAACCGGCACGGCACCTTCGGCCCAGCTGAGGAGGACGTGAGGTGACTCACCCGGGTGCGGCACGGCCGGGCGAACCGGAGCATGCCTGGGCCGCAGAAGGCGGGCAGGGTCGGGCGGCGACCAGCACCGTCTACGGCGCGCGGGCCGCAGCGGCGGTACCGCCCCACTCGGCAGCACCGGCCCACAGCGGCGGCCCGCCCGCCTACCCGGCGGCGGCGCAGCCGCACCCTACTGCGGCCGAAGTACCACCCGGGCCGGACAGCTCGGGTGCCCGCCGGTTGCGGCCGTACCGGCCTCCACTCGGGATCGGCCCGGTCACCGTTGTCCAGCTGGTGGCGTGGCAGGTCGGGGTGGTGGCGGTACTCGCCGCCACCGGGCACAGCATGCTGCTCACCGCCGTGGTCGCCGCCGTGGCGGTGCTGGTGCTCGTACCGACGGTGATCCGGATTCAGGGCCGCTGGCTGCACCAGTGGAGTGTGGTCTGGTGGGGCTTCCGAAGGCGACGCCGGCAGTTGGCCGCGGTCGACCCGGAACCGGCCCGGCACCTCTTGGCCCAGCTGGGGCGGGGCGTCGAGCTGGAGACTGTCGAGATCGACGACCAGCCGGCGGTGTTGCTGACCCACCCGGCTGGGCTGAGCGTCGTCTTCGACATTGACCCCACCGAGGGTGCCCTGCTGATGAGCACTCCGCAGGCCCTGCCCTCCCCCACCGCGCTGCTGCCACCGGCAGACCAGCAGGGTCCGCCGGTGGTGGTGCAGGTGCTGATCCAGGTGACCCCGGCACCGCGTGCCCACCCGAGCGCGGCGGCGGTGGGCCGGGCGTACCGGGAACTGACCAACGGGGAGGTGCCGGCCAGCCGGCAGGCGTGGGTGGTACTCCAGGTGGCGCGGACCCCCGATTTTCACGCCGACCACGACCTGCTCCCGACACTGACCAAGGTGATTCAGCGGACCCGGCGGCTGCTGCGACAGGAGCGGGTGAGCGCGCGGATGCTCAACCGGGACGAGGTGCTCGCCGCGGTCGCCACGCTCACCCACCTCACCGGGACAATGCCGGGGGCGGGCAGCGAGCAGCTACTCGCCCGCGAGTCCTGGCGGGCCTGGTCGACCGGGGGTGCCCGGCAGAGCTGCCACCGGCTGCTGACCTGGCCCAGCCAGCGGTGGGAGATCGATCCACTGCTGCGGGGGCTCCCCTCCGCCGGCGGTGTGGTGTCGGTCGCCGCCAGCCGGGTGGACGGCGATGACCTGGCCGTGGAGGCGGCCTTCCGGCTGCTGGGGAGCGGGCCGGATGGTCTGGCCACCGCGGACGAGGCCCTGCACAGGGCGATCCGCCGCCAGGGCGGTCAGCTGCAACGACTCGACGGCGAGCACGCCCACGGGGTGGCCGCCACGCTACCGCTCGGAGGTTTCCTGCGGTGAGGAGTGTCGCTTTCCCGGACAGTCGGATGGGGTTGCACCGTACCGACACCGCGTCCGTTGACGGCCTGCGCCTGGTCGCCGGCGGCGGTGGCCTCGTGGTCGGCCGCAACCGGCAGCAGGACCCGGTGGGGCTGCGCGTGTTCCGCCCCGAACCGACCCAGCTGATGCTGGTCGGTGGAGTCCGCAGCGCCCAGCTGATCGCCTTCCGCGCCATCGCGCTCGGCGCCCGGCTGTACATCCAGACGGGCCGCGAGCGGGAGTGGGACGGTTTCCTGCGGCGCTGCGTCATCGGCCGGGAGATCGCCACGTTCCTGCCGCCGGGTAGCCCGCCGCCGGCCCCGGCCAACCCCACCGAACCGCAGCTCGTGGTTGTCGACACCGGCCCGGTCACCGGCCCCAACCCCGGGCTCAGTACGCCGTGGCGGGCCACCCTGGTGGTCCGCGACGACCTGGCCGGCTGGGACTCCACCGCACTGGTACGCAGCGACATCGTGCTGCTTCAGCGGCTGACGGCGGTGGAGGCGGGGATGGCGGCGAACGCGCTGGGGCTGGTGAGCGTGCAGAGCTGGTTCACCCAGCTGCACCCGGAAATGGTTGGCCTGATCACCAGGGGCAAGGTGCAGTGGGTCATGCTGAGTGTGACCCACACCGAGCGCCAGTTGATGGGTTCGGTGGCCCGCGGCGGCGGGTGATCAGCTGGCCGGCCGCCCCGGCGTCCCTGCCGCTCAGCGCCGCAGGTAGGCCAGCACCGCGAGCACCCGCCGGTGACCGTCGGTGGTGACCGGCAGGTCAAGTTTGCTGAAGATGTTGCCGATGTGCTTGTTGACCGCGGCGTCCGTGACGTGCAGCTGCCGGCCGATCATGTCGTTGGAGCGGCCCTGTGCCATCAGCGCGAGCACCTCGAGCTCACGGGCGGTCAGCCGCCGCCTCGGGTCGGAACGGCGGCGCATCAGCTGACGGACCACCTCGGGGTCGATCACCGTCGCCCCCGCGGCGACCTGCTCCACCGCGGTGTTGAACTCCGCCACCGCGCCGACCCGGTCCTTCAGGAGGTAGCCGACGCCCGCGCCGTCGTCGGAGTCCAGCAACTGCGCCGCGTACGACTGGTCCACGTACTGGCTGAGGACCAGGACCGGCAGGCGGGAGAGGTGCTGGCGCAGCCGTACGGCGGCTCGCAGCCCGTCGTTGGCGTTGCCCGGGGGCATCCGCACGTCGGTGATGATGAGGTCTGGGCGCCGGGCCTGGACGGCCTCGGTCAACGAGTCGGCGTCGGCCACCGCGTCGATGATGTCGTGCCCGAACCGGCTGAGGATGCTCACCAGCCCCTCCCGGAGCAGGGCGGAGTCCTCGGCGAGGGTCACTCGAAGGGGCATGGGATCTCCATCAGTACGAGGGTCGGGCCGCCGGGCGGGCTGGAGACCCGCATCCGCCCGTCCAGCACGGCGAGCCGGTCCGCCAGCCCGGTCAGCCCGGTCCCACCGGAGACGTCGGCGCCGCCCACGCCATTGTCCCGCACCGCCAGGGACAGGATGTCGGCGTGGTGCCGCCCGACCAGCTCAACCTGGGTGGCCTGGCTGTGCTTGGCCACATTGGCCAGTGCCTCGGTGACAGCGTAGTAGCCGGCGGCCTCGACGGGCGGCGGTAGCCGACCGGTGAGCCGCAGGTCGAGCGAGACCGGCACCGGAAACCGGCTGGCCTCGTCCTCCAGCGCGGCCACCAACCCGTTGTCCGTGAGGACCTGCGGGTTCAAGCCCCGGACCAGGTGGCGCAGGTCGGCCAGGGCCAGCCCGACCTGCTCCTGCGCCGTGGCAAGCTGGCCGTGCAGTGTGGAGGGCTCGGGCAGGTCCAGGCGGATCAGGCCCAGCGTGACGCTCAGCGAGACGAGCCGCTGCTGGGCCCCGTCGTGCAGGTCGCGTTCGATCCGCGCCCGCTCGGTCTCGAACGCGTCGAGCAGCCGCGCCCGCGACTCGCTGATCTCCTTCAGGTGCGGGTCGACTTCGACGCCCCGGGGTGCGAGGACGATCCGGCACAGCGCCGCGCGGGCGCCCGCCCAGGCGGTCAGCGAGTAGGGGGCCGCGAGGAGCAGGAGCCCGCCCAGCACGGCCCAGGGCCAGGCGGCCGGGTCGTCAACCGGCGCGCTGATGCACAGCGCTGGCACCACGAAGGCGAGGCCGAGCACGGCGGCGTCGACCCAGCAGAGCGCCGTCAGCGAGATCACCATCAGGGTCAGTTCACGCCAGGTCGCCGACTCACTCAGCCGCGTACGCAGCCATGCGCGCGGCCCCGGCTGCTCCGGTGGCCGGTGCGGATCCCGGATACCGTCCAGGTCCACCAGCCGCAGCCGTAGCCGCTCCAGGCGGGCGAAGGGCAGCCCCATCAACGCGGTGGCCAGCAACAGCAGGGCCCCGACGCCCACGACGACGGTGAGGATGCCGGCGGTGAGCGTCGCAACGAACAGGCACATGGTGAGGGCTCCGGCGAGCACGCCCGAGATCAGATAGAGCAGGGCTCGCCAGGGCCAGGCCGAGGCGAGGAAGCCCACCGGCTGCCGGGCCAGCGCCTGCCACGCGGTCCGGCTTCGCCGCTCACCATCACGTCGCACCGCGCCACGATAGGTCAGCACCGGGCCCGGCACAGTAGGGCGGACTCTACCTTGAGGACTATCTCCCGGGTCAGTGTGCGGGGGGCCCGTACGCGATCAAATCGACGGCATGACTGCTACTCGATCTTCGGCCTCGCCAGCGGTGGAGCTCAACTCCGTACGCAAGGTGTATCACCGGGGCCGGGCGGAGGTTCCGGCGCTGCACCGGGTCTCGCTCCGCTTTCCGCGGGGCAGCTTCACCGCGATCATGGGCCCGTCCGGCTCCGGCAAATCCACCCTCCTGCAGTGCGCCGCCGGCCTGGACGAGGCCAGCTCGGGGCAGGTCCTCGTGGCCGGCGAGGAGATCGGCGGGATGGACGAGCACCAGCGTACGGCCCTGCGGCGGCAACGGATCGGCTTCGTCTTCCAGTCCTTCAACCTGGTCGCGTCTCTGACCGCGGCGCAGAACGTGGAGCTACCACTGCGTTTCGCCGGCCGCCGCCCCGACCGGGCGGAGGTGGCCCGGGCGCTGGCCGCGGTCGGCCTGGGCGAGCGCGCCGGGCACCGGCCGAGCGAGCTCTCCGGCGGTCAGCAGCAGCGGGTCGCGCTGGCCCGCGCGCTGATCACCCGCCCGGACGTGCTCTTCGCCGACGAGCCGACCGGTGCGCTCGACACCGAGACCTCGCGTGCGGTGCTGTCGCTGCTGCGCCGCCTGGTTGACCAGCGGGCCCAGACCACGATCATGGTCACCCACGATGCGGTTGCTGCCTCGTACGCCGACACGGTGGTCTTCCTCCAGGATGGCCGGATCGCCGAGCGGATGGAGCTCGCTCCGGCGGACGGGTCGCAGCCCGGCCGGATCGCCGCCGAGATGACGCGGCTGGGGGCATGATGCTGGCCGCTGCCAATCTCCGCGAACACTGGCGTTCCTTTCTGGCCAGTTTCCTCGCCGTCGTGGTGGGGGTCGGCCTGATCGCCGCCGCCCTCCTGCTCTACGACTCGAGCCGGCCAAGGCCGCTGCCGCGGGTGGCCAACGCCCCGGTTCTGGTGGTGGCGAAGCAGGCGGCGGAGCCGACCGGCTCGCTCCGGGACCGCGTACCGTGGAGCGAGCGCGAAGCCGGTGACCTGGCCCGGAAGCTTGAGGGGATCGACGGCGTCGCGGCCGCCGTCATCGACCGTAACTTCTATGCGCAGGCCTTCGCCGACGACGAGCCGGTGCCCGACGAGGCCGCGGCGGAGGCCGGGCACGGCTGGTCCAGTACCCGGCTGGCGCCGTACGAGCTGACCGCCGGCCGGGCGCCGCGCTCCGACCACGAGGTGGTGGTGAGCACCGCTCTCGGGGTGGCCGTCGGTGCCACCCTCCCGGTCGGCCTTGCGGACGGGGTGCGCACCTACACGGTGAGCGGGACGGTACCCGGGCACGGCTTCTACTTCACCGACGCCGAGGCGGCGCGGCGGGACACCGGGGTGACCACGATCGGGCTGCTGGCGGCGCCGGGCTTCGCCGGCTCGGCGATCGCCGACCGGGCCGGCCGGATCGTCGGCGACGGCGGCACCGCGCTGACCGGTGCCGCCCGTGGGGTGGTGGAGCCCGGGCACCACACGCACCGGCGGTTCCTCGGCACCCAGCTGATCGGCGCGATCACGATCATGGCGCTCTTCACCACGATCTTCGTGGTTACCGCCACCCTGGCGTTGGCCACCGCGCAGCGCCGCCGCGAGATCGGGCTCCTCCGGCTGATCGGCGCCGACCGGCGCCAGCTCCGTCGCCTGGTGCTCGGCGAGGCGGTCCTGCTCGGTCTGCTCGGCTCGGTGGTCGGCTGCCTGGCCGGTGTCTTCGCGGCACCCGCCCTGCTGGCGTCGCTCGCTCGGCTCGACGTCACCCCGCCCGGTGCCCGGATAGTCATCTCGGCGTGGCCGTTGCTGGCGGCCGGCGCGGTCGGCACCGGGATCGCCGTGCTCGGCGCCGGGGCGGCCAGCCGCTCGGCGGCCCGGATACCGCCCATCGAGGCGTTGCGCGACGCCGCGACGGAGCGGCGCCGGTTGGGCCGCGGCCGGGGGGTCACCGGGCTGGTGATCCTCGGTCTGGGTCTGGTGCTGGCCGTCCTGGCCGCGGTCGGCGACGCGGACCGACGGGTCACCCTGGCGCTCACGACGTCGATGTGCCTCATCGCCGCCGCGGCACTGCTGGCGCCGGTCGTGATCGGGCCGCTGGTACGCCTGGGTACGGCAGCGGTTGCCCGCTGGTCCCGCGGCGCGGGCGCGATGCTCGTCCGGGCCGAGTTGCTCAACTCGCCCCGCCGCGCCGCCTCCATCGCCGCCCCGGTCATCGTCGCGGTGGGCTTCGCCGTGCTGATCAGCGGACTGGTCGAGACGATGCGGATGGCGTACCCCGCGGAGGTCACCCGGCAGCTTGCGGGGCAGGTGCTCATCGACCCCGGCAACGCGCCCGGCCTGAGCGAGGCGGTGGTCCGGGCGAACCCGACCGGTCGGGCGCCGCTGCCGACCCGCCTCTTCGTGACCCGGCCGGACGGCGGCGACACCGTGCTCGACGGGGTCGGGTCGCGGGACCCGCGCTGGTCCCGGCCGGGCGAGGCGGTCCTGGACACCACGATGGCGGAACTCCTGGGCGTGCAGGCCGGTTCGACGGTCACCGTACGCTTCGCCGATGGACGTAGCGCCCCGTTGCGGGTCGCCGAGGTGCTGCCCCCGGACCCGACCCGTGGCGCGTTCGTGCTCTCCCGGGAGACGGTCCGGGAGCACGATCCGACGGCCCTGACCGACAACATCTTCCTCGCCGCCGACCAGGCCCCGGCCCGGCTGGGCGCGGGCGCTCGGCTACACGACGCCGAAGAGTTCGCGCTGCAGGACTACCACACCGACGCCGAGCTGACCGACAGCCTGGCGAGCATGCTCACGGTGGTCGCGGTCGGCTACAGCGGGCTGGCGGTGGCCAACAGCATGGCTCTGGCGGCGGTGGGGCGGCGTGGCAGCCTCGCCGTGCTGAGGTCGGCCGGCGGCACCCGGCGACAGCTGCTCGGGGTCGCGGTCGGCGAGACCGGACTACTGGTGATCATCGGATCGGTGCTGGGTCTGCTCGCCACCGTGCCGGCGCTGGTCGGCGTCGCCTCGGGTCTCGGCGCCGAGACCACGACCCGCGTGTCCGTGCAGCTCAGTGGTGCGGTGGTGGCCGGGGCGGTCCTCGGCACCCTGGCCCTGGCGACGGCCGCGAGCGCCGTCGTGTCCTGGCGCCAGCTGCGTCCGCGGAGCAACTGAGCGTGGCCCGCGACCGGTACGCCGGTCGCGGGCCACATCGTCGTACGGGGTGGGTGGGTCAGGCGTTCGCCCAGACCCGCGCCATCCACTCCTCCACCTCGTGGGAGGTTCGCGGCATCGCCGCGGAGAGGTTCTCACAGCCGTCCTCGGTCACCAGCACGTCGTCCTCGATCCGGACGCCGTTGCCGCGGAACTCCGCCGGCACCCGCAGGTCGTCGGACTTGAAGTAGAGGCCCGGCTCGACGGTGAGGATCATGCCCGGCTGCAACTCGCTGTCCATGTACTTCTCGCGCAGCATCAGCTGGCAGTCGTGCACGTCCAGGCCCAGGTGGTGCGAGGTGCCGTGGACCATCCAGCGGCGGTGCCAGCCGCCCTTCTCCCGGTCCAGGGTCTGCTCCAGGGTGACCCCCTCGGGCAGCAGCCCCCACTCGTGCAGGATCCGGGCGATGACCGCGTTCGCCGCGGCGTGGATGTCACTGAACTTGTTGCCCGGCTTCACCGCGGCCAGGCCGGCCTGCTGCGCCTCGTACACGGCGTCGTAGATCCGGCGCTGCACGTCGGTGAAGCGACCGGTGACCGGCAGGGTACGGGTGATGTCGGCGGTGAAGAGCGAGTCGATCTCGACCCCACAGTCGATCAGGATCAGGTCGCCTTTGCGAACCTCGCCGGTGTTCTTCGTCCAGTGGATCGTGTTGGCGTGGTCGCCGGCGGCGCAGATCGACTCGTAGCCGACGCCGTTGCCCTCGTGCCGGGAGTAGAGGCCGAAGACGCCCTCGACCCAGCGCTCGCCGCGGCCCTTGCGGACCGCCTCGGGCAGCGAGGCGATCATCGCGTCGAAGCCCTTGTGGGTGGCGGCGACGGCCTTACGCATCTCGCCCACCTCCCACTCGTCCTTGATCAGGCGCATGGTGGAGAGGTGCCGGGCGAACTCCGCGTCCGCCTCCTCCCGCTCCTGCTCCGAACCGGTCGCGCCGGCCTGGGTACGGACGCTGTCCACCAGCTCGGTGAGGCGGGAGTCGACGTCCCGGACCACCCGCAGCCGGGCGGCGGCGTCGTCCTTGGCGAGGTCGTCGGCGAGCGAGTCGATGTGCCGCGCGGTGATGCCCAGCTCCGACTCACGGTCGGCGATGCTCGGGCGCGGACCCACCCAGAACTCACCGCGACGGGAGTCGGCGTAGAACTCCTCGCTGTCTCGCGGGGCCAGCGGCCGGAAGTAGAGGATGGCGTGGTGGCCAACACCTGGCTTCGGGTCGAGCACCAGGACGCTGTCCGGGTCGGTGTGCGCGCCGAGCCCGGAGAGGTGGGCGAAGGCGGTGTGCGGCCGGAACGGGTAGTCGGTGTCGTTGCTGCGCACCTTCAGACCACCGGCCGGGATGACGAGCCGCTCGCCGGGGAACTGCTGCGACAGCGCGGCCCGGCGCCGGGCGGCGTGGTCGGCCACGGCGGCGCGGGGGGTGGGCTCCCGGTCGGGGTTGGCCCATCCGGAGCCGATGAATTCACGGAACTCGTTGCTGCTGGGAATGCCGCGGTGGCTGGCCTTCGCCTGCTTCTCGCTCGTCATGCCGACACATCCTGCCAGATCGGGTCATCGGCGCCGACCCACGGTTTGCCCACGTGGTAAGCGGTCGATGGGCTATGGCACCTTTCCAGGTGCCGTGCCCGGTGGCGGCGCCAGCCTCCCGGCAGCACGCTCAGCCCGCCTACCGGCACCGGCTCAGCCCGCCTCCCGGCACCGGACCAGGAAGGATCGCTCAAAGACGATCACTGGCTCTCCGGTCGCTTTCGTACCCGTTGTCTCCACCGTCACGATCCCGTTGCCGGGACGGGACCGGGACAGCCGCTTCTGCAGGATGCGACTCGTCGCGTAGAGGGTGTCCCCGACGAAGACGGGCTCCTTGAGGCGCACCTTGTCCCAGCCCAGATTGGCCACGGCGCGCGCGGAGAGCGCCTGCACGGTCATCCCGCCGATCAGGCAGAGGGTGATGCCGCTGTTGACCAGTACCCGGCCGTACTCGGCGCCGGCGGCGTAGTGCTGATCGAAGTGCAGCGGATGCTGGTTCATCGTCAACAGCGTCAACCAGGTGTTGTCGGCCTCGGAGAGGGTGCGTCCCGGCCAGTGCCGGATCACCATCCCGGGTGCGAAGTCCTCGTAGTCCCCACCGTGCTCTTCGACGTACTCGTGGTCGCTGACTCGGCGTAGCGTCATCTGTGGTCTCTCCGACGTTTCGGGTGGATAGGGTCAGGGGCCGTCAGAGCGCCACCATGACGTTGTCCGCCCCGGTGGCCGATCCCCGGGCGTTGACAATTCCGGCCGCGCCATCGGTGCGGTAGCGGCACCACAGCCCCGCCGGCCGACCGCCGAACAGCAGCGGCCCCAGCACCGGCGCGACGTCGGCGTCGTGGGGTTTGTCGGCGCCGTCGGCCAGCAACGCCACCCGGCAGGTCTGGGGCGGGACGAACTCCTGCACGATGCTGGTGCCGTCGGCCCCGGCCTCCACCGCGGTCTCCCACTCCGCGGCGGTCACCTCTGGTCCGATCACCACCTGCTTGCCGCAGTCACCCAACGCCTCCTTGAGCACCAGCCGCTCGCGGTTACGCAACACGTACGGCAGCAGGTCAACCTGCTCGCCCGCGCGTTCGGTCCGTCGCTCGGAGAGCACCCGGGTCCAGGGCAGGTACCGGTTGACCAGGGCCCGCTCGGCCGCGGTCATCCAGGGCCGCCCCTCCGAGAGCAGGCCCATGGTCAACTTGCTGTGCAGGAAGGTGGCGGTCTGGGTACCCACCAGCAGGGTGCCGTGATCCAGGGCCTGCTGCACCTCGGCCGTGGGGACGCCGGCGTCATTCCAGTCCGGGATGGTGAAGTTGCGCAGCCCGATCGGATAGCGCAGCTCCGGCGGGCAGTCCCACGCCTCGTGCAGCTCCTTCGGCTCGAAGAACCGGGTGGACAGCCCCTGGCCGCGGTGATACTCGGCCTCGACCTCGAAGTAGTAGCTGGTAACTCCCGTGACCTGGGCACTGCCGACGATAGCCACCCGGGGGGCCACCGCCAGTTCCGCGCTGAGCGCGCGGAACATCTCGGCGCGTACGGCGAACGGGTCCGGCGAGCGATACGGTAGGCGGCCGTCGGCGTCGGCGTAGAGCCCACGCCACACATCCAGGCGGCGCTGCGTCTCCACCGCACCGCCGAGCGCGCCGCTGACGTTGAACTCCACGAATCGTGGTCCACCTGGGCCGATGACCACGTCCGGCCGGGCCACCCAGTCCGCGTACCGCTCCTCAAGGAGGGGGTCGCGCAGCCAGAGCTGGTCCTCGCTGGCCGGCATCCGGTAGACCGCCAGCCGCTCCCGAGCGGTGGGCGCGGTCTCCAGGGCGGTCCGGCGCAGCAGCCCCACCAGGACACCGGCCACCCGGAACAGCTCCGCGTACGAGGCCCGGGGGATCGTCATCGGGGCGGCCGGCAGCACCGGCTGGTACGGCCAGCCGGTGTCCTGCAGCACGTCGCGCAGCCGACGCCGGAGCGTCTCCGCCGGCGCGGCCGGCGCCAGCCGTTGATCGCCGAACCACGGGTGTCCCTGCGTGACGACCGGTTCAACCCCGCGCATCCGGCTCCCCCACCGCGCTGCGCGCCGCCACCGCCTCGTGGAGCGCCACCGCCGCGGCGGTGTCCTCAATAGCCATCCCGACGGTGCGCAGCACCGAGTTTCGGCCGCCGAACTCGACCTCGCCGTCGACGAGGCGGCCCAGCTCGCGCAGGTCCTCGGCGGCGAGCTGGCCAGCGGCGAGGGCGGCGCGAACCTCGCCGGCACCGTTCAGCGCGGCGGACTGCTCCTCGACCACGGTCACCGCGTCTCCCAGCAGAGCCGGGTCCACCTCGATCGCGTCCGGGTGGGTGCCGCCGATCACGTTCAGGTGTGCCCCGGGCGCCACCCAGTCCGCCGCCACCACCGGCGTGCTGTCGCTGGTGGAGGTGGCCGTGCAGATGATCGGCGCGTCCGCGACGGCGGTCTTCGCGCTGTCGCAGACCGTCACCCGGATCGACGTCGTCGCCCGCACCTCCTCGGCGAGCTTCTCCGCACCGGCCCGGGTTCGCGAGAAGATCCGCAGGGTCTTGATCGGACGTACCGCCGCCACCGCGCGGATGAGGGCACGGGCCTGCGCCCCGGCGCCGATGACCGCGAGGTCATCGGCGGTGGCCGCGGTGCAGAAACGGGTGGCCAGGGCCGCCACCGCCCCGGTTCGTACGGCGGTCAGCTCGGCGCCGTCCAGCAGCGCGGTGATCTGCCCGGTCTCCAGGTTGGTGAGGGCGACGATCCCGTGGATCAGCGGCAGCCCCCGCCCGGGGTTGTCCGGGGTAAGGGTGGTGACCTTGACGCTGCCGACCCCACGCCGCTCCCAGACGGCCGGGCTGACCAGCAGCACCCGCTGCTCGCCGTGCTCCACCACCGTACGGGCCGGGGAGTTGGTCCGGCCGGTGGCCAGGTCCACGAACATCTCGCCGAGTACGTCGATCACCTGGGTCATCCGGCGCGCACCCGCCATGTCGCCGGCGGTGATCATCGCCGTCGCGGTCATCGGGCACCACCGAATCGGGCTTCCCACGCGTCCTGACGCGCCACCGTGGCGTGGGCCATCCGGGCGAACGGTGGGCCCACCATGCTGCCGTCCAGCACGGCGATGCCACCGTTGGCGCTGCCCACCGCCGAAACCACCCGGCGGGCCAGCCGCAGGTCGTTGTCCTGGGGGCGCAGGGCCTGGTTGATGGTGGCCAGTTCGCTGGGGTGCACCGTCGCCTTGCCGTGAAAGCCGAGGGCCCGGACCCGCACGGTCTCCTCCGCCAGCACGGCCGGCTCGGAGAGCCGGAAGTTGGCGGTGTCGATGCAGGCCGTGCCGTGCCGCGCGCAGGCCATCGCCATGGACTGCCGGGCGGCGAGCATCGCCGCCCAGGTGATCTCGACGTTGAGCGTGGCGGCCAGGTCGGCCGAGCCCAGCACCAGCCCGTCAGCCGCCTCGGCGATCGCGTCGATCCCGGTGACCGCCTCGACGGTCTCCACCGTCACGTAGATTTCCGGCTGGGCGCCGGCCGAGGCCAGGATCCGCCGCAGCAGGGTGACCTCGGCCGCGGAGGTGACCATGGTCATCACGACGATGCCGGGCCGCACCGGGCTCTCCGCGAGTAGCAGCAGGTCGTGCACGGCCTCGACGCTGCCCAGCTCGTTGATGCGGACGGCGACGTTGGTTGGCTGGGGGGCCTTGTCCAACGCGTCCCGGCAGACCACCCGCGCGGCCGGCTTCTCCGCCGGCGGGACGGAGTCCTCCAGGTCGATCAGGTGCACGTCCGCGTCGTACGACCAGGCGTTCACGACCCGGTCCAGGGACAGCGCCGGGGTGTAGAGGATGCTGCGCGGGATGGCGCGCACGGCGCCGCTCACCGGACGACCGGGCCGTCGAGCGGGGCGGCCGGACGCGCCCCGGCCTGCACCAGGACCGCGCAGAGCCGCCGGATCTGCTCCTCGGTCTGGCCGGCGCGCAGCATCACCCGCAGCCCTGCGGTGCCCCGGGCAACGATCGGGAAGAACACCGGCGAGGTGTAGAAGCCGGCGGCGAAGACCTGCTGGGCGGCGTCGACGACCGTGTCGTCGCTCATCGGCACCAACCGGATCGGGTACGACTCGCCGGACTGCTCGGTGTCGAGCAGCGAGTCGAACAACGCGATGTTGGCGCGGAGCCGCCCCTGGAGCTGGTCCAGCTCCTCGGTGCGGTGAATCTCCGCGGAGGCGAGCGCGGCGCCGACGGCGGCGGCGTTCATCTTCTGCGAGTAGCCCAGCGGGCCGGCGAAGCGTTCGACGAGCCGACGCGTCTCGTGCGGGTAGCCGTCGAGCAGGACCGCCGTACCGCCCGCGCCGAAGCCCTTGCTCAGCGTGGCGACGGTGATGGTGCGCTGGTCGAGGAGGGGCGCGTGGCTCCGCACGTAGCCGATCCCCCGCTGCCCGTACGCCGACAGCGAGTGCGAGTCGTCGTAGAAGACCAGCATGTTGTACCTGTCCTGCAGGTCGGCGAGCTCCTTGACCGGGGCGTAGCCGCCGAGGCTATCGGCGCCGTCCACCACGTAGCAGACCCGCTCGTAGCTGCGGCACATGTCTTCGAGGTAGTCGAGGTCGTGGTGCTTGCAGGTGACCACCTCGGACTCGTCGGCGCAGCTCGGCTTGGCGTTGGCCAGCGACACGTGGGCGTTCTTGTCGAAGACCATCAGTGGCCGGGTGCCGTTGCCGAGGTGACCGGAGGCGATCAGCGGCAGCAGGCCGGTGCTCGCCGCCGCGGTGGAGACAGCGCTGATCACCATCGCGCCGAAGAGTTCGCCGAGGGACTCCTCCAGTTCCAGCAGCACCGGCGTCTGCACCCGGGTGCGCGGAATGCAGTGGTCCAGCACGTTGAACCGGCGCAGCGCCGCGACCGCGCCGTCGATGACCTTCGGGTGGGTGTCCAGGTCCAGATAGGAGCAGACGGTGAAGTTCACGAACTGGTGGCCGTCGGCCATGGTGAACACCCCGTCGGCGAGGTCGCCGACGATTCCGGCGACCCCGTTCGCCTCGGACATGTTCCAGAAGGCGTTGCCGATGCCGATGAGTTTGTCGTTGTTGCGGTAGCGGTGCGTGGGGGTGATGGTCTTGCGGTCGCTCACGAGTTCACCTCGGTGGGCTGGTAGCTGTAGACGCCCTTGAATCGCCGGTAGGCGTACGTGTAGAGGGCGACACCCAGCACATGTGGCCGGCGCAGAATCTTCTTCGACTTCAACCAGAAGTTGACATTGATGTTGATGGGGTCGAGGGATTCGGCCTGGTGCCACCAGCCGAGCGGCAGGTAGAGCATGTGGCCGGGTTCGAGGACGAAGTCGCGGCGCTGGGCGAGCTTCGGCGCCACTTTCGGATAGCGCCCCAGGTCGACGTTGTCGAGGTCGAACACGTGGGACTTGTCCCCGAAGCCGCGCAGCATCGACCGGGGGTAGTAGTCGCGGGACCCGGGCGGCGCGATGATGAACCGCTTGCGGCCCTCCAGCGCGATGTTGAAGTTCTCGAACTCGTCGAAGTGGTTCTTGGTGAAGACACCGCGGTGGCTGATCCAGAGGTTGGCCGCGTACAACGAGCTGCCGTAGCCGAAGAACCCCTCGGCGTCGAAGCCGATCACGGCGTTGACGTCGGCCGGGCTGTTCCGGATGTTCGACACCACCCGGTGCCAGGTGTCGGACTCGGTCAGGTGGCGCTCGTCGGCGAAGAAGTCCCGCAGGGTGATGTCCCGGGTCTCCCAGCGTCCGGGGTGGTGCTTGTCGCCCGGTTCGGTGAACAGGGTGACGGTCATGTCGGCCAGCCGGGCCGCCACCCCCTCGCGCCCGAGCCCGCGCACGCTTTCCGGCAGTGAGATCACCGTCGGCACGTCGGCCTTGAAGAGGCCGCCGGGGCCGAGTGCCTGGAACTCCTCGAACGTCATGCGGGCGACTGGTACGCCAGTCTCCTGCGGAACCGTCACGATCCGTCCTCCGTCTTCTACCACCGGGAGCCCCAACGGACCTACCGCAGGAGCATCCCAAAGCGACGCATTCAGGACACCCTACCGATCAATATGTACGTTGTGAACGTTTGTAACCGATCCACTTCAGACGGTCACTGGCTGGGGCGAGGGCGGCGACTGACGGCAGAACCACGGTACGCGTAGCCGGTGAGGCCGAGCGCGAGCACCCCACTGGCGGCCCACCACGAGGCGGCAGCGGCGGAGGGCTGCACCGGCCAGGACAACAGCGCCACGAACACGCCGGTGTCCCGGGGCCGGGCGAAGTAGACCGCACACCCGTAGCCGAAGGCCGGCAACCACGCCAGCCGCGCGCCCAGCAGCGCCGCGGCACCAGCGACCAGGCCGATCCAGCCGAACGTGTTGCGGGCCAGCGCATGGGCACCGAACGTCTCGGGAACGCGCAGCCCCGTCAGGACGAGCGCCGCGGCCACGGCGAAAACGGCGAGAAGAACATGCCCGGCCCGCCAGGCCGGCCAGCGCAGCGGAGTGCCACATTCGAGCTCCTCGTCGGCCCCGGCCAGGGTCGACCCGAGCAGCACCGCGGCCAGCAGCGGGGCGAGCACGACCACGGGGAGGCGGGCGGCCGGCCCGTCCAAGAAGGACCGGCCGGCGAGCCAGGTTCCGCCGGCCCAGGCCAGCAGCGTGATGACGCTGACCCCGGCCACGAAGGCCGACGCTCCTCGGGCGCGCAGATGCAGCCGGAGCAGCCGACCGGTCACGGCTGCTCCGCCAGGCGGACCAGGGCCGGGAGGTCACAGCGACCGGCGGCGTCGAGGTAGTCGGCGAACCAGTCACGCTGCGCTGAAGGCGGCAGCTCGCGGAGCCCAGCCGACGCCCTCCCTACCGGGGGCACGTCGAGCAGCCAGTCGGTGGCTATGTCGTCGGCCTGGTAAATCCGCTGGTCGAATTCTTCACCGTGTAACGGTTTCGCACACTCGCCCCCGGCCCTCTGGCCAAAGGCCCAACGCAGATAGTCGACATTCGCCAGGTCGCCAAATGCGGTGGCCTGGGAGTACAGGTCGAGCCAGACCGTGTCGGCATCCTCCGGGACGGAATCACCAGGCGGCCGGACGGCCTCATCAACCGCCCGCCGGGGGGCTCCGGGTATCCCGTCGAGCCGGGCCAGGATCGGCTGCGCCACCGCCGCGACCTCGTCGAGCAGAAAGGCGTTGACCCGGGTCAGGCAGACCTCTGGGCCGCTGCTCGTACAGACCAGCTCCACCGCGGCCGGGTCGGCCGGCGCGCGATACCAGCTGGGTGCGGTGTTGATCGGGACCGCGGCGGCGATGGCGACCGCACCGGCCAGCAGCGCCACGCGCCACCGGCGTACGGCGACGGCGAGCAGCAGGGCGGTCAGTGCCACCAGCCAGGTGGCCTGCAACCCGGTGACCCACCCCGGCATCAGCGAGTACACGGACCCGACAGTGTCGGCCGGGGAGAGCCGCGCGGGGGGCGCGTTCCAGTAGGTCAGGATTGTCAGGCCCACGTAGGTGGCCAGGCCGGCGATCGGTGCCGCCACCCGCAGCCGGACCCGCCGGCCGACGAGGACACCACCCGCGGTGGCGGCGGCCAGGGCGAGGACCCCGACGGACGCCCGCTGCCACCAGTCCCCACCGTCGTAGGTCGCGACCCGCGCGACCAGCACCGCCGCCCCGCCGAACGCGAGCACCAGGCCGACGATCCCGGCCAGGGTCACGGCGAGCCAGGCCGCCACCAGCGCATGCCAGCCCGGGCGTGGGGTGGCGGCGATCAGCTCGCCGATGTCGCGTCGCCGTTCCCGGCCGGCCTGCCACGCCCCGGCGCTGACCATGAGGGGGCAGAGGACCAGCAGTGTCACCCGCAGGTAGTCGGCGAGGCCGACCCAGCGGCCACCCCAGTCGTCCGGGTGCACCACCAGCACCCACACCCCGGCCCCGAACATCGCCAGCGCCGCGACGGGTGCGGTGCCGCGGCGTAGCTCCACCCACAGCGCGCGCCTCATCGCGACACCTGCCGCGCGCCGCGCAACACCGCCGTGTAGCCCCGCTCGATCGGGGAGTCACCGCTGTCGCCGTCCCCGCCGGCCGCGATCAGCTCCTCCGGGCGGCCGGCGAAGACCAGTCGCCCATCGTCGACCAGGCTGACCCGGGCGCACGCCGCCACGACATCCTCCACCAGGTGCGTGCTGACCAGCACCACGGCGTCGAGGCCCAGCTCCCGCAGCAACGTTCGGAACTCCACCCGCTGCTCCGGGTCCAGCCCGGCCGTAGGCTCATCCAACAACAGCACCCGCGGGTCGTTCACGATGGCCTGGGCGATGCCGGCGCGCCGCAGCATTCCGCCGGAGAGGTGCTTCATCCGGTCGTCCGCCCGGTCGAGCAGGCCGACCCGCTCGATGGCCCGGTCCACCGCGAGCGGTATCCGCGCCGCCGGCATCTCCCGCAGCCAGGCGAAGTACTCGACGAACTCCCGGACCGTGAAGCGCGGGTAGAAGCCGAACGCCTGGGGCAGGTAGCCCAACCGGCGACGGGCCTGGCGCACCCCCACCCGGTCATCGGTGCGGTGCCCCAGCAGCCGGACCTCCCCCCGATCCGGACGCAGCACTGTGGCCAGCACCCGCATCAGGGTCGTCTTGCCGGCACCGTTCGGGCCGAGCAGCCCGTGCACGCCCACGCCCAGCTCGATGGCCAGATCGTCGAGGACGACCCGCTTGCCGTAGCTGACCCGCAGACCGGCCACGCTGATTGTCGTCATCCCGCCTGTCTCCCCACTCGTTCCCGCCGCGCGTACAGCACGACAACTGCCACCCCGGTGACGGCCAGCCACACCGGGGCACTCGCGGCCACGACGGCCAACCCAGCAACCGGCGGCACCAGCACCACCACCGCCCACGCTCCCGCCACCACCGCCGCGGCGTATGTCGGCTCGATCAGCGAGCCGAGCGCCAGCGTGCCGGCGGTCAACGCGGCGCCCGGCAGCATCCACAGCAGGGGAGTGCTGATACCGGTCGCGACGGCGGCCAGCACCGCGACCGGCGTGGTCACGGTGAGCACCGCCAGCGTGCGCCACAGCACGATGCGCAGGCCCCCCTGCGGTGTCCCCGCCACCACCTCGTGCAGCGGGTCGGTGCGCGGCCCGTACGACAGGGCCGTACCGACCACCGGCAGCGCCGGGGCGATCAGCAGCAGCACCCACGGTGGCAGCGTCCGCGGGCTGACCGCCAACCCCAGGGTCAGCAGCCCGGTGACGAGCACGGAGAGCAGCCACGCGGCCCGCACGGCCGGCGCGGCACCCACCAACACCCGCACCCGTCGCCACCCGGTCGCGGGTCGTACCCGCCCCGGCGTCGACAACCGGTCGTCCAGCGCCAGCGCGACGCCCGCGACCACCCGCCGCACCTCCTCGCTCGGCGGAAGGCTCGCCCGGCAGGCGTCACAGCTGTCGAGATGCGTCTCCACCGACTCGGCGTCCCCGTCGGTCAGCCGCTCCTCGGCGTACGCCGCCAGCACCTGCGCACTCACATGCTCACCGGTCATGACAGGGCCGCCCGTAGCTGCTGCCGGGCGCGCATCGCCCGGGACTTCACGGTGCCTTCCGGCACCCCCAGTAATGTCGCCGCCTCCCGCACGGTCCGGCCGTCCAGCACCGTCGCCTGCAGCACCGCCGACAACTCCGGCGGGAGCTGATGCAGCGCCCGTTCCAACCCGGCGTCGTACGCGTCGGTCAGGGCCTCGTCCTCGGCCGACGGCGACCAGGTGAGGGTGTCCTCCCCCGGCGAGTGCACGAGCTGCGGACGAACCGAGGCCCGCCGCCGGGCATCGATCAGTCTGCCGCTGGCGATCGACCACAGCCAGCCCACCGCGGTCCCGTCCCCCCGGTAGCTGGCCGCGGCCCGCCACACCGTCAGGAACGTCTCCTGCAGCAGCTCTCGCGCCAGCTCCGGATCTCGGCACCGGCGCCGGAGCCGGAGCAACAGCCAGGGTGCGTTCCGCGCGTACAGCAGCTCGAACGCCCCGCGGTCCCCCGTACCGACGAGGCGCAGCAGCTCCCCATCGTCTGCGTCCACCATGAAAGGTTAGGACGCAGAACTCCCCGGGCCGGTTCGCTGACCGGCGCCTATAGTGATGCGACGCGTTGGCCCGCCTGACCCGTCCCGTCTTTCACGTCCCGCGGGGGTACCTATCGTGAACGATTTCCGGCAGCCACCAATCACCCTGGACCGGGTGACGACCAGCCGGGGTGAGCTGGTGCTCCGTGAGGCGGACGGCCGCTACGAGGTCATCAGCAACGGCGTCTTCCTGATGGACACCGCGGACGGCCGGTCCGAGCGGCTGCTGGTTGACGCGGCGATGAGCAGGTGCACGGCATCGGCGCCCCGGCTGCTCATCGGCGGGCTCGGCGTCGGGTTCTCGCTGCTGCGCGCGATCGAGCACGCGCGGCTCGCCGCCGTTGACGTGGTCGAGATCGAGGCCACCGTGATCGGCTGGCACGCCCACCACCTACGCCACCTCACCGGCGCCGCGCAGGCCGACCCCCGGGTACGGATCATCGAGGCGGACATCCTCGCCTGGCTGGCCGACACCGACGACCAGTACGACGCCATCTGCCTGGACACCGACAACGGCCCAAACTGGCTGGTCTTCGAGGCCAACGCCGAGTTGTACGCCCAGCGCGGGCTCGGCCTGGTGGCCGGCCGGCTCCGGCCGGGGGGTGTCCTGGCGATCTGGAGCGCGAGCCGGGACGAGGCCTTCGAGCGACGCCTCCGGGAGCGCTTCGGTGACCTGGAGCTGCTGGAGACACCGACCGACGCGGGCGCACCGGACGTGGTCTACCTGGTCCGGGCTTCGACGGCGGCGCGGCGGGCAGCGGACCCGGCCGCCGTCGGAGCCCACCTCACCGACGAGCTGGGTGGGCAAGGACGGCCCCGGGCCTAGGCTGGCTTCACTTTTAGCCCGGCCAGCGCCTTCGCCAGCGCCGCCTCCGCCCTGGTCAGCTTCGCGTCGCTCGCCGCCGCGTCGGCCAGGGTGGTCTTGGCCTTGTCGAGGGCTTGGGTCAGCGCCTTCCAGGTTTTCTTGGTGTACCGGTCCTCGTCGAGCGAGTCCGCCTGCGCGACGGTGTTCTCGAGCGCCAGCCGGGCCCGCGGGACCAGCTGCTCGTACGCCAGCCGTAGCGCCCGGGCCTGGGCGTCCACCTCGACCTGGGTGGCGGTTCCGGAGCCGGCGACCGCGCGGGCCTTCTCCAGCTCCTGTCGGAACACCCCGAAGTCGATGCTGCCGTACCGGTCCTCGCTGTCGACGTACTTCTGCGCCTCGGTGATGGCGGCGTCGAGCGCCGTGGTGTCCACCGGCCCGTCTCCCGGGTCGTCGGGCTGCGGACCGAACTGGAACCAGTCGAAGTTCGACACCCAGTCCTGCCCGTCCGGGGCGTGGAAGACGAAGGTCACGTCGCGGGCCTGCACGAGCGCCTCGGGATCGGTGATCTCCGCCTGGGTGGTGACCCAGTTGCCCCAGCTGCCGGTGCCCGGCAGCAGCGCCTCGCCCACGACCGGGCCGTCCTGCGTGCCCGCGCGCACCTCCAGGGAGCTCGGGGCGCCGTCGGGCGAGTACTTGCTCGCGTAGTGGATCGCCAGCGTCGTCGGTGCGACGTCGAAGGCGAGATTCCGGTACTGGATCCACGAGCCGTCCCGCACCCCACCGAGGTTGCCGCTGCCGGAGTTCGTCTCGTTCTTCAGGTCGCCGCCCGACCACTCGTCGGACTGCTCCCCCTCCAGGACGCGCTGGCCGCCCTCGTCGATGGCCAACGCGGCGGTCATGCCGGTCAGCGACTCGGCGGCGCTGCGCAGCGTCGCCGTGCTGGCGGAGGTGTCGGCGAGCGCCGCCTGGGCCCACTGCACCGCGGCGTGGAACACCCGGTAGGAGGCGTAGGAGTAGTTTCCCTGACGGACCAGGACTGCCTCGGCAACGAGCTCCCGCAGCTGCTGGCGCTGCGCCGCGGCCACCGAGATCGCCAGCGGGGTGCGCGCGGACAGCCCGTCGCCGGTGACCTGGGCGGCGGAGACGCCGCGGGCGAAGGCGGCGTCGGTGAAGGTGAGGTAGAACCGGGCACTGGTCGTGGTCGAGCCGGTCAGCGCCACCCGGACGGTCTTCGCGTTGACGACCTCAACCTTCGCCGAGACGCCGGCCGGCAGCCCGTGGATCGAGGCCGCGCCCGTCTTGAGGTAGTTCGTGCCGGGACGGCCGGCGAAGCGGGCGCCCCCCTCCAGCCCGAGCTTGATCGAGCCATCCAGGGCACCATCGGCGCGAGCGGCGATCGTCGTGTCCGACGCGCGCACGGTGTAGTCGCTCGGCGCGCCGCCGTCGTCGTCACCCGCGGTGCTCATCGAGTACGCCGGCTCGCTGTCGGCACCCCAGTCGGAGGGGGCGGCCCCCATCCGTACGTCGAGGGCACCGCCCTGGACGAGGGTGTGGTAGTCGAGCCAGGTGTTGCCGAAACTCGCCCCGTTCAGCGCGGCGGACTGGATGTAGTAGTTGTCGGCGGAGACGCCGTCCGCAGAGACGGTGAAGGTGCGCCCGTCCGCGTACGAGATGGTCGTGCGGTCGAAGAACGGCGAGCCGAGCTGGTACTGGGACGAGCCCGAGGTCACCGGGAAGAGGCCGATGGCCGCGGCGACGAACATCGTCGACATCGTGCCGGCGTCGTTGTCCATGGTGGGCAGGAAGCCACGCGGGTCAAGCTGGTAGACCCTGGTCTTGATCGGTGGGCGGAACTCACCGTCGCTACTGGGGTAGTCGTCGGTGCTGCTGGAGGCGAGGTAGCGGTTCCAGCTCTCCTTGGTGTAGATCGTGCGCACCCATTTCTGGGTGAGGCTCGGCAGCCCCACGTAGTTGAAGAGGTAGGGCGCGTGCAGGTCGACCTCGTTCGCGTTCGAGTGCAGCATGCCGAGGCCGTTGTCCGGGTCGTCCTCGCCGAGGAAGTGCACGGCGCCGCGTTGCCCCGCCGCCGGCCCGCCCATCGCGGCGACGACGCCGGCCAGGTCGTAGACCGGGTACCAGTTGTACTGCCAGAGCGTGCCCTGGTAGAGGTTCGCCGCGCCGAGCCGCTCGTAGTCGGCCTCGATCCAGTCGCCCTCGTCCGCACGTGGGGTCAGCAGCCCGACCTGGGTGCCGTCCGCCGCCGTCCACGCATCCGGCTTGTACAGGTTCGCCATCGGCAGCGCGGCCGCTTCGCGGAGCTCCGTCGCCTCGGCACCGTGGCCGAGCGCGTCGGCGATGATCGCCAACGCCCACTGGTCGTAGCCGCGCTGCACCGAGTCGCCGGGGCGGTCTCCCGGGTGCCCCTGGCCCAGCTGGTCGCCTTCGGAGAAGCCGACGTACTCCTGCAACGCCGGGTACGCCTGGTCGAGCCGTTCGAAGCCGGTGAAGCCCTTCGAGATGGCGTCGGCGACGATGACCGCGGAGCGTTCCCAGCGTACGGTCGGCACCGAGTGGGTGAGCCCGCCGATGCTCCTGCCGGTGCTCGCCACGTCGGCGAAGAGGTAGATGAGCGACTGGATCATGTCGCGGTACAGCTCGGGGTCGAGGTACGCCAGGACGGAGTACTTGCGGAAGTCGTCCCAGGACGCCCATCCGTCGTAGTAGGTGAAGTCGTCCACCTGGTGCACCACGCCGTCCACGCCGCGGTAGGTACCCGAGGTGCTGGTCGCGTTCACCGGGAGCGCGAACATGCGGTAGAGGTGGGTGTAGAAGAGGCGACGCAGGGTGCCGTCCGGGTCAGCCGTCGCCGAGGCGGAGATGTCGACCCGGCCGAGACGTTCGTTCCAGACCGCCTTCGTTCCCGCGCGTACCTCGTCGAAGGTCCGGCCGCCGACCTCGGCGACCTGGTCGATCCGCGCCTGCTCCACGCCGATCGGCGACAGCGTGATGCGCAGGCCGATCTCGTCCGCGTCCTCGGGCGCGAAGGCGAGGATGGCCCCGGTGTCGACGCCCTGCCGGGACGGCGCGTCGCCGAACTCGTCCGCTGCCCACGTGGTGACCGAGGTGGCCGGCTGCTCGGTCTCGGCGTGGTAGTGCAGGGCGTAGGAGGCGCCGTAGAAGCTGCCCCGAACCTCACCGGTGAGCGCGACCCGACCGTCGTCGAGCTGCGTGACGTCCACCGACGAGCCGGTCCGGTTGGTGAAGTTGTTGTGCAGGTCGACGACGAGTTCCGGGGTGGCTCCGGCGGGGAAGGCGTAGCGGTGCAGCGCGGTACGCGTCGTCGCGGTCACCTCAGCGTTGATCTCGCCCGGGCCGTTCTCCACGGCGCCGTCCGGGCCCGTGATCTCGCCGAGACGCACCTGGTAGTACCCGGGTGCGGCCGTCTCGGCCTCGTGCGTGAACGGATGTGCATAGGATTCGGTCGATGGTCGGGCGCTGTACTCGACCTGGGTCGGCACGACGAGGATGTCGCCACCGCCGCCGGAGCCGCCGACCCCGTCGAGGTTCGTCTGGGTGAAGCCGGCGATGTGGGTCTGGTCGTGGTCGTAGCCCGCGTGGTTGCGCTCCGGCATGGTCAGCGGGCTGACCTTCGCCAACCCGTTCGGCGCCTGCGCCCCGGGCAGGTCGTTGCCGTAGTCACCGGCGGTCGACACGAACGGGTTGACGAACGAGGTGTAGTCGACCGACGAGCCCTCGACCGGGGTGGCCGTCGCCGGCGCGGCGACCACACCGGCGGACGCAACGGCCAGGACCGCGGTGATCGCGGTGGTACGCAGGCCGTGGCGCCCGCGGTGGGCCCGCCGCCTCGGCCCGGTGGCGGTTCCACCCTGGTGGTCGGGTGAACGTGGTGGCACAGCAGAACTCCTCACGCGCCGACAACGTTGTCGGCGCTATCCTGCCGGCCCCGGGTGTTCATCCGGTGAACCGCGTGCAGCCACCCAAAAAAGCCGAGGTCACCTGGTCCGGCCGGCTTACCGGCTCGCGCTCGGCCGCCGGCCGAGGTGGATGAGGAACTCGTTCTCCTCGACGAAGGTGTCGGTGTCGCTGTACCGGGCCAGGACGGCGCGGACCGCCTCGTCGAACTCGTGGAGCCGGTCGCCGAAGAGTTCCGGTTCGGCGAACGTGGTGGAGTGCAGGTAGCCGAGGATGCTGTTGGCCGTCCAGGTCCGGTGCACCGGTACGACGGTCTCCTCGACCCGGTTGAACGGCGAGTCACGTAGGGCCTGCAGGTCTGGACGGCGCTGCCCGTGGAACGTGCCACCACCCGCCCGGCGTTGTTCGCCGAGAAACTCTTGGATGACCGCCCGGACCGCCAGTTCCCACTCGTTGTTGGCGACCCAGAAGCTCTTGTCGGCGAAGATGGCGACGGCACCGTCCCGGCTGACCTGTGCGTCCAGTTGGTTCAGGACCCGCGCCTGATCGAGCCAGTGGAACGTCCGGCAGATCGTCACCAGGTCGGCCTGCCACCCGGTTGGTGGGGTGTACTCCTCCGCGGTGGCCTCCTGGAGGCGCAGTTGGGCATCGGCGGGTAGCCGCGGGCGGAGTGCGTTCTCGGCTGCGGCCAGCATCTCGGCGTCCGGGTCGATGCCGATCACGTCGTCGAACCGGTCCCGCAGCGCCTCCACCACGAGGCCGGTGCCGGTGCCGATGTCGAGCAGCCGTCGTGGCGAACCGGCGGGGACCGCGGCGTCCAGGACATCGGCCACTGCCGTCGGTATGTCCGGCCGGAACTTTCGGTAGAACCCGATAGTTCCGTGGAATATACTCATAGCTGGCTCCTTGCGGCAAATGACGTAAAAACCATAGGCATTGGGCTGTTCCGGCAACGGCGAAACGCACCAACCCGTTCCGGCCCGCCCGCCATCGGGTTTGCGATCCGGACATCCGCCACCGCGGGATTTGATCGGGCAGATCCGGGAATCCCCGGCCGGTGCCGGACGTACTGACCAGCCTGCCGTGGCCGACCGGGCCGAGCATCGCCGTCTTCGGGGTGGCGGGGATCCTCACGGTGCTGGGCAGCATCCGCCTGGTCGCCCTCGGCGACACGCTCGCCGACCGAACCGGCTGGGGTGAGGCGTTCTTCGGCGCGGTCTTCATCGGGCTGGCGACCTCGTTGTCCGGCATCGTGATGACCGCCGTCACCGCGGCGGCGGAGCAGCCGCAGCTCGGCTACAGCAACGCGGTCGGCGGGATCGCCGCCCAGACCACCGCGGTCGCCGTGGCGGACGCCTTCCACCGCCGGGCCAACCTGGAGCACGCCTCGGCATCGCTGTCGAACGTGCTCTTCGGGGTCCTGCTCATCGTGCTGCTCTCGCTGGTACTGCTCGGCCGATACGCACCGGATGTCACCGTGGCCGGCCTGCACCCCGCCTCACTCGCCATGGTCGCCGCCTACCTCGGCGGCCTGCATCTGGTCCGCCGCTCCGGAGCCAGTCCGCTGTGGCGAGCCGTCGCCACCGCCGAGACCCTGCCGGACATCAGCCACGAGCACGGCAGCCTCGACCGGACCCGCTCCAGCCGGCTCTGGGTACGCTTCGCGGCGGTGGGTCTGCTGGTCGCGATGGGAGGGTGGGCGATCGCCCGGGCCGCCGAGAGCCTGGTGCTGGGCACCGGCTTGAGCGCGGGCTTCGTCGGGGCGATCCTGATGGGCGCGGTGAACGCCCTCCCGGAGACGGTTACCGCGGTGGCGGCGGTCCGCCGGGGCGCCCCGACCCTGGCCATCGCCGCCGTCCTCGGCGGCAACAGCCTGGACGCCCTCAACCTGGTGGTCGGCGACGTGGCCTACCGGGGCGGCTCGATCTACCACGCTGCCGGCGACGCTCAACTCTTCGTGACCACCAGTGCGCTGTTCATGACCGCGATCCTGCTCGGCGGCCTGCTGGTGCGGCAGGCGTACGGCTGGGGGCGGCTCGGCTTCGAGGGCATCCTGCTGCTGACCAGCTACGCGGTGATGACCGTCATCCTGGCCACCTGACCGGCGCCAGGACAGCCGGACCGTCGCCGGGGCTGGTGCGGGTCAGCGGCTCGTCGGGACCGGCGGGGGTGGCGTGACGGGGCTGCTGCCAGCGTCGTGCTGCTCGCCGTGACCGCTGAGTACCAGCACGACCAGCGCCGCTACCGCGGCGGCCCGCCGCGCGATCACCACGCACCTCGACACCCGACTCACCCCCGTTTCGCACCGCGACATCCCCCAGCTGATGTCAACGCCGCCGGACGGCGTTTTCCTGGCAACGAGTGGACTCGACGATGGGACACGTTCCGCCGCACGGCGGGGCGGGCCCGGCGACAACGGCCCCAGCGACACAGCAGTCCCGGCGGAACGCGTACCCGCCCGGCAGCGCCGCAAAACGCGCTGGCCGGGCGGGCTTGGGATGCTCCTCGCTACCGGGGGTGGCCGGAAGGGCGAGGGTGGCCGGAGGACCCGGGGTGGCCGGAAGGGCGGAGCCCCGCCGGGAGCGGGGGCAGCGGGCGGAAACCCCGCAGCCGGAGGCTGTTGGCGACCACGAAGACCGAGGAGAAGGCCATCGCGGCCCCGGCGATCATCGGGTTGAGCAGACCGGCCGCGGCCAGGGGAAGCGCTGCCACGTTGTAGGCGAACGCCCAGAACAGGTTGCCCTTGATGATCGCGAGGGTCCGCCGGGACAACCGGATGGCGTCGGCCGCGGCGGTCAGGTCACCCCGCACCAGGGTCAGGTCGGACGCCTCGATCGCCACATCCGTACCGGTGCCCATCGCCAACCCGAGGTCGGCCTGGGCCAGCGCCGCGGCGTCGTTGACCCCGTCACCGACCATCGCCACCACCCGGCCCTCCCGCTGGAGCCGCTGGACCACCGCCACCTTCTCGGCGGGCAGCACCTCCGCGACCACCTCGTCGATCCCGACCTCGGCCGCGACCGCCCGGGCGACGGTCTCGTTGTCGCCGGTGAGCAACACCGGGTTCAGGCCCAGCTCCCGCAGTTGTCGGAGCGCGAGCGCGCTGGTCGGTCGGACCACGTCGGCGACCGCGAGCAGCCCGCGGGCCCGCCCGTCCCAGGCCACCAGCACCGCCGTCGCACCGGCGGCCTGCGCCGTGGCCCCGGCCGTCACCAGCTCCTCCGGTACGTCCAGTCCCCGCTCCCGCAGCAGTCGAAGCCGGCCGACCAGCACGCGGTGACCCGCCACCGCGCCCTCGACGCCCAGCCCCTCGAGGTTGGCGAAGTCGGCTACCGGCGGCCGGGGCCCCGCCTCGACCGCGCCCGCCGCGACCGCCTGGGCGATCGGATGCTCCGAGGCGGCTTCCAGGGCGCCGGCGAGCCGGAGCAACTCGGCCCGCTCCACACCACTCGCCGCGACCACGTCCACCAGGGTCATCCGACCGGCGGTGACGGTCCCGGTCTTGTCCAGCACGACCGTGTCCACCGTCCGAGTGGACTCCAGTACCTCCGGCCCTTTGATCAGGATGCCGAGCTGCGCGCCCCGGCCGGTGCCGACCAACAGCGCGGTGGGGGTGGCCAGGCCCAGGGCACAGGGGCAGGCAATGATCAACACAGCTACCGTGGCGGTGAAGGCGGCGGTCGGGCCGGCGCCACTGCCCAGCCACCAGCCCAGGGTGGCGGCGGCGAGGGCGATCACGATGGGAACGAAGACCCCGGAGATCCGGTCTGCGAGACGCTGCACGGCCGCCTTGCCGGACTGCGCGGCCTCCACCAGTCGGGCCATCTGGGCGAGCTGCGTGTCGCTGCCGACTCGGGTGGCCTTCACGACCAGCCGTCCACCCGCGTTGACGGTGGCGCCCACCACGGCGTCGCCGGCCTTGACCTCGACCGGCACGGACTCACCGGTGAGCATGCTGGCATCGACCGCCGAGCTTCCCGCCACCACCACCCCGTCGGTGGCGATCTTCTCACCCGGGCGCACCACGAACCGGTCCCCCACCACCAGCTGGTCGATCGGGATGCGGGTCTCCGCGTCACCGCGCAGCACCGCCACGTCCTTCGCACCCAGCTCCAGCAGGGTGCGCAGGGCGGCACCGGCGGTGCGCTTCGCGCGCGCCTCGAAGTAGCGGCCGGCGAGGATGAAGGTGGTGACGCCGGCCGCCGCCTCCAGGTAGATGTGGCCCGCACCACCGCCAGAGACGATGGCGAAGCTGAAGGGGTGGGTCAGGCCGGGAACGCCAGCCGTACCGAGGAAGAGCGCCCAGAGCGACCAACCGAACGCGGCGAGGGTGCCCAGCGACACCAACGTGTCCATGGTCGCCGCGGCGTGCCGGAGGTTGACCCAGGCGGCCCGGTGAAACGGCAGGCCGCCCCAGACCACCACCGGGGCGGCCAGCGTCAACGACAGCCACTGCCAGTAGGTGAACTGCCAGGGCGGCACCATCGCCAGCAGGATCACCGGCACGGTGAGCACGGCCGAGACCCAGAACCGGTTGGCAAGCCCGCGCAGCTCGTCCGCCGGTTCGGCGGCGGGCGCCGCTGCGGCTGCCGGTGGCGGCGGTACGACGGCGGTGTAGCCGGTCTTCTCGACCGTGGCGATCAGGTCGTCCGGGGTCACCCCATCGCCGTACGCGACCCGGGCCTTCTCGGTGGCGTAGTTCACCGTGGCGGTGACACCGGGCATCCGGTTCAGTTTCTTCTCGATGCGGGCGGCGCAGGAGGCGCAGGTCATCCCGCCGACCGACAGCTCAATCTGGTTGGCGGCCCGCGGTTTCGGGCTGCTCGTGGTGGTCATCGCACTCCCTACCGGTCGGGCCCGCGCGCCGGGGGGTGGGACCCGGCGCCGGGGTCGTCGTGCTCGGGGGCGTCGTGCTCCGGGTTGGCGTGCCCGGGGTCGTCGTGGTGGGTCTCGACGGCTGGGCTGCCGGGGCCGGTCACCTGACCGACCCCGTAGGCCACGCCGAACACCACGGCGAGACCGAGCAGGAAGGCGGTGAGCTTCGTCGCCGTTTTCATGGGGGCCTCGGTCTGGACGCGGGTCAGGCGTCGACGAGGTCGTAGCCGGCCTCGTCGACCGCGGCGCGTACGGTCTCGACCTGCATCGGGTGTTGACTGGTGATGGTCAGTCGGCCAGCTGCCAGGTCAACCTGGACCTGCTCCACCCCCGGCAGCTCACCCACCTCGGCGCTGACCGCGGCTACGCAGTGCCCGCAGGTCATGCCCTGCACCTGGTACGTGGTGGTGACCATGGAAACCTCCCCTTCCGGAACCCCCCGGGGCCACAATACCCCCCCGGGGTAACTGCCAGCGACAGTAACATACCCCTGAGGGGTACGTTATTCTGATCCGCATGACCAGACCCGACCCCGCCCCGGTCCGCGGCTACACCGCCAGCAAGGACCAGCTACTCACCCGGCTGCGCCGGGTCGAGGGGCAGGTCCGGGGGATCGAGAAGATGGTCGAGGAGGATCGGTACTGCATCGACGTCCTCACCCAGATCTCGGCGATCCAGGCCGCACTGGATAAGGTGGCGCTCGGGCTGCTCGACGGGCACGCCCGGCACTGCCTGCGCGAGGGGGCGGCCGAGGGGCGGGCCGACGAGATGGCGACCGAGATGATGGCTGCCGTCGGCCGGCTGATGAAACGCGGCTGACCGCCCCGTCCCGTTACTCGCCCGGTAGTCGTTGGGAGAATAAATGGGCGCCGACCACACCCGACCCGCTCCGTCCACCCCACCACGGGTGCGACGGATTCTCGTCGCGACGGTGGTCCCCCTGCTCCTCGCCACCCTGGTCACCGCGGTGGCCCTCTGGCCACGCGACACCCGCACGGCCGAGGCGGGCAGCGAGCTACCCCGCTACCACGGCACCGTGACGAAGGTGGTCACCGCGCCCTGCCCTCCCAGCCCGGAGCTGGCCGATGGGCTGGCCACCGATCTCGGCCCCTGCGGTGAGGTGACCGTCCGCGTCGAGCAGGGGCCGGAGGCCGGGCGTACGGTCAGCACGCCGATTCCCGCCGGACCGGGCGCCCCCGACATCACCGTCGACGACGAGATCATCCTGGTCGAGCTGACCGACCCCGCCGACCCGACCACGAGCATGTACACCATCGCGGAGCACCAGCGGGGAAAGCCCCTACTGTGGCTGGTGGCGCTCTTCGCCGCCGCGATCGTGGCGTTCGGCCGCTGGCGCGGGCTCGCCGCCCTCGCCGGCCTGGCGGCGAGCTTCGCCGTCCTCCTGACGTTCGTCCTGCCGGGGATCAGCGCCGGCCAGTCGCCGCTACTGGTCGCGGTGGTCGGCGCCGCCCTGATCATGTTTGTGGTCCTGTACCTCACCCATGGCGTGACCGCGCAGACCTCGGTGGCGGTTCTCGGCACCCTGGGCAGCCTGATCCTCACCGGCCTCCTCGGCTCACTCGCCACCGCCGCCACCCGGCTGACCGGGTACGGCAGCGAGGAGGCGATCACGCTGTCGATCTTCCAGACCAACGTCGACCTGCACGGCCTGCTGCTGGCCGGAATCATCATCGGCTCGCTCGGGGTACTGGACGATGTCACCGTCACCCAGGCCGCCACCGTGACCGAGCTGGCGAACGCGAACCCGGGGCTGTCCCGTCGCCAGCTCTACCGCTCCGCCACCCGGGTTGGTCGGGCGCACATCGCCTCCACGGTGAACACCATCGTGCTGGCGTACGCCGGAGCCTCGCTGCCGGTGCTACTCCTGCTGACCGCCGACTCACGGCCGGTGAGCCAGATCCTGACCAGCGAATTCCTCGCCCAGGAGATCGTCCGCAGCGCGGTGGCCACACTGGGGTTGATCGCCGCGGTCCCCCTCACCACCGGGCTCGCCGCCATCGTGACCACCGCCGGTCGCACCGCTGGTGGCACCGCCGGTCGCACCGCTGGTGGCACCGCCGGTCGCACCGCTGGTGGCACCGCCGGTCGCACCGCTGGTGACGAGTCGGGCGGGAGCACCGCGCCGGCGCCGCGACCGCGCACCGCTCGCGTCGAGGTGCTGGAGGCGCTCGGCACCGCCCGCTCCGGCCCGGTCGCCTCCGCCGGCGACCGACGGACCGGCGGTGCGCAGAACACGGAAGACCCATGGTAGAAGTACGCGGCGTAACGAACGGAACCCACGGGCCGGGCAACCGGGGCCCTTATCACCCAACATGTCGACGATTTCGTGCGATTAGTCGAGTATGGGGCGTAGCTCGACCGGATGAGCGTCAGGTAACCTCGCTGCCGGTCACCGCCACAGGCGCGTACCGGCACCTGCGGGACCACCGCCCAATCGCCGCGAGGCGAGCCGGGGAAGCGGGCAGCCGGAGTGCGGTTGCCCCACCAGGGCGCACCTACCGCCCCAACCCGCCAGCTCGCCCAGCCGGCGGTCAACGGAAGGGATCATTGTGACGGCACCCCCACGCCGCTGGTTGACGCCCGTGGCGGCCGTGCTCACCGCGCTGGCCGTGCTCGCCGGGCCGATCCCGGTGTCCGCCACCCCCACCACTCCCCCGCAGCCCTCGGGGCACGACGAGGAGGACGAGGAGCCGGAGTTCCTCGGTGATCTCATCGAGGTCCGCAACCGCGAGTACGTGAAGGTGAAGTCGCAGTTGGCGGAGTCCGAGAAGCGCCAGGTCGCCCTCGAGAAGGAGATCAAGAAGGCGGAGGCCGAGCTGAAGGAGCTCGCCCCCCAGGTGGCGGAGATCGCGACCCAGTCGTACAAGACGGGACGGGTCGGGGCAATATCGACATTGCTGGAAGCAGACACCCCCGGCTCCTTCATCGCCCGGGCTACCGCGCTGGATGAGCTGAACCGCGTCAACGACCAGCGCATCAAAGAAGTCAACACGGTCAAGATTCGCGCCGAGCAGGCGAAGGTGGGAGTCGACGAAGAGGTACGCAAGCAACAGAAGCTGGAGAGCGACCTCGAACGCGGAAAGCTCGAGGCGGAGAAGGCGCTCCGCCTCGTCGGCGGCACCGGGCTCACCGGCGGCCTGGTTGACGCGGAATCGCCGGTCGCCCGGGTCGCCCCGGGACGCAACTCGGACGGCAGCTGGCAGTCGCTGGGCTGCACCGAGAACGACCCGACCACCAGCGGCTGCATCACCGCGCGGACACTGCACATGTACAACGAGGTCAAGCGAGCCGGTTTTGACCGATTCGTCGGATGCTACCGCTCGGGTGGGCCGTACGAGCACCCCAAGGGCCGGGCCTGTGACTGGTCGCTCCAGAACAGCGGTTTCAGCCCCTGGCACAACAACGACATGCGCATCTACGGCAACAACCTGACGGCGTTCCTGGTCCGCAACGCCGACCGGCTCGGTATCTACTACGTGATCTGGAACCGGCAGATCTGGTTCCCGGCCACCGGCTGGAAGTCGTACAGCGGCCCGTCGAACCACACCGACCACGTCCACGTGTCGTTGTGGTAGGACGCCGACGGGCGGCTCAGGCGGGAGCGGGCGGCTCCGACCCGGCGCCGTCCGCCGGGGGTGCGCTCGACGTCGCGGGCCCGACCTCCGTCACGGTCCGCACCGCGCCGGTGGTGAGCTGGTACGACATTCCCACGACCGCGCAGGTGCCGGCAGCCACCGCGGCAGCGACCGCCGCGGAGCGGTCCAGCAGCACGGCAACGGTCCGCTCGACATGGTGGTCCACGATCTGGTTGAGGTCGGTAACCCCGGCGGTCTGGGCCTGACGGACGCTCGGCAGCACCGCCTCCACCACCGCCCGAAGATGCCCGGAGACCGGTGCCCCGGTGGCCTCAGCTGACCGGGCCGCCTGCACCGCGCCACAGGAGTCGTGCCCGAGCACCACCACCAGCGGGGCACCCAGCGCGGTGACCGCGTACTCGACGCTGCCGAGCACCTCCGGCCCGACAGCGTGCCCAGCCGTGCGTACCACGAACAGGTCACCCAGACCGCGGTCGAAGATGAGCTCAACCGCCAGTCGCGAGTCGGAACAGCCGAGGATCACCGCGAAGGGCTGCTGGCCCTCCGCCAGCGCGATCCGGCGGCCGACATCCTGGTGCGGGCGGTCCGGAGTTCCGGCGGCAAACCGCCGGTTACCGGCATGTAGCGCGGCGACCGCTGCGCGGGGGTCGACCGGCGGCTTCCGCAGATCGCCGGATCCACCGGCGGACAGCTGAACTGCGCCCGACTGCGCATCGGGCGTTTCCGGGCGATTCATGCCCTTACCTCATCCCTGTGGGAGGCCTCAACCTGAAGCCCGGAGTACGGGACCCCTGGGCCGTACCCACGCTCACATGAAGCAGAAAGCACGTCAAGACATGCGTGATCTGCGCTTCATATGTTGGCCGCGAGCGGCCCCCTCGGGCCGAGGAATGCCCACCGCGTCCGGCCCGTTGTAGCTCCGGTACCCCGGAAAACTCCGGCGCCCCCGATCCCCGGACCGTCCGGGCCCCGGCCCGCCGTTCGTGCCGAGCGCCACGCGGTGCTTGCCGTCCCCCACCGGACGTCAGACCCCCAGAGGAGCCCGACCATGAGCACGATCACCCCCACCGACGGCCGCGCGGTCGCCGGGCTGCTGGTCACCATCGATTATCAGGCCCAGCCCAACTTCTACTACTGCGGGCCGGCGGCGACCCGGATGGCGCTCTCCGCGCTGGGCTGGCAACTCCCGCAGGATGAGGTCGCCCAACGGCTCGGCACCACCCAGGCCGGCACCGACTCGGCCCTGGACATCACCCGCGTCCTCAACGAGCTGACCGGAGACGCGTACCGAACCACCGAGATACCGGATACGACGGCCAAACCGGACGAGGTGCACCAGCTCCGCGAGGACACCCGGCACGCCCTGGCGCAGGGACGCGCGGTCGTGGCCAACGTCCGGGGGACCACGGTCGACACCGACGGCACCCCGCACTCGTACGAGGGAGGCCACTACCTGACGCTGGTGGGCTACCGCCCCCAGGACGACCTCCTCCGGGTCGCCGATCCGGCCGCACCGAAACGCGAATACTGGATGGCCGTACCGAAAGTCGCCAACTGGATCGCCGAACGCGGCTACTCGTCCTGACCGCCTTCGGGCCGGCCTCCCCAGCGGGGAGACCGGCCCGTTCGGCGCGTACCGCGCCGAAACTCGGATGCGTCAGCGTCAGCGGTTCTGGTCGCCCTCACCGGTCCGGGACTGCATCATGTCCACGCCGCGATCGACGTGCTCCTTGTACCGGCCGCCGGTGCGCTCGTTGACCATGTCACCGGCCTTCTCTATGCCCCGGTCGACCTGCTCGTCCTGCTTCTCGACGTACTCCCTGGCTTGGTCCATGAATTTCTTCATGTGTCCTCCTAGGGTCGGGGTGTTGCACGTACGGGGTTCCCCGGCGCCCGGGAGCACAAACCCTGACCGTGCCGGGACAGCACGCACCGACCGCGGGTCACCCGAGGTGATCGGTGAACCAGGTCGCCGCCGCTCGAGCCACCTGTTCCAGCGCACCGGGCTCGGCGAACAGGTGCCCAGCGCCCGGGACCACCGTCAGCTCCGTCAACCCCGGCAGCGCCGCCCGAGCCTGCTCGTTCAGGGTGAGCACCTGGTCGTCGCGGCCGCCCACCAGCAGTAGGGTCGGTGCCCGCACCCGGCCCAGCGCCGGGCCGGCAAGATCCGGCCGGCCGCCCCGGGAAACCACCGCGCCCACCCCGTCCGGGCGCTCGGCGGCGGCCACCAGGGCTGCGGCGGCGCCGGTGCTGGCCCCGAAGAGCCCGATCGGCACCGCGCCCACCGGCTCTCCGGTGGCCAGCCAGTCGACGATCGCGGACAGCCTGCCGGCCAACCGGCCGATATCAAACCGCAGCTGCGCGGTACGCGCGTCGGCCACCTCCTCATCCGGGGTGAGCAGGTCCACCAGGACGGTGCCGAGCGCGCGGCGATTGAGGAGTTGCGCCACCGCAACATTGCGGGAACTCCGCCGCGAGCTGCCGCTGCCGTGTGCGAAGAGCACCACTCCGGCCGGCTCCGGCGGCACCCGGAGATCAGCCGTCAGCTGGACGTCCCCCGCTGGAACCGACACCTCACTCCGTACGTCCACACCCCGGTCCTTCCCACCCGTTCGCCCGCCATGCGTACGCCTCGGGGCCGGTCCGGGTCTCGTTTCGCCAAGGCGGGCGTCGGGTACCCGGCTGGTGCGGGCAGACCGTACCGGCGCGGGCAGCGCCGGTGATGGATGGGGAGGATCGCCATGGCGCAGCAGCAGGAGTCTCGGCAGCAGGCCGCCGAGCGGGAACGACGAAAGCGCGACGCGAACCGGAACCGAGACTGGGCGGACGAGGCAGCGCGGGCGCGTACCGCCGATGATCCGCGGGCGATGGCGCCGCGGGACGCCGCCGGCCGCCCCTCCCAGGGCAGGCAGCTGTGAGGTGCTGACCCCGGCCGGGGCCCGATCCGGCCGGGCCGGGCCGGGCCCTACGGATCCCGCTCCGGGAGGCGGATCAGCGGGTCGCGACCGGGCGGCTGCTCCGGGGTCTGGCGCGGCTCACTCACCGGTGGGGTTGGCCGGGTCGCCGGTTCGGCGCCGGTGACCTCGACCCGCTCGCCGTGGTGCAGCACCACCAGCGTCTCCTTCGGGTCGCTGTGCTGCAACGCGTAGGTGGTCTGGTGCGGCTGGATGTCCACCCGAAGCTGGATCCGGCGCCAGTGCAGGGAGAACTCCAGCCGGCCCAGGCGGCCGGAGAGCCGGGGCGTGAAGCAGAGCGTTCCGTCGTGCTCGCGCAACCCGCCGAACCCGGCGACCAGGGCGATCCACGCACCGGCCAGGGAGGCGATGTGGACGCCGTCGCGGGTGTTCTCGTTCAGGTCGTGCAGGTCCATCAGGGCGGCCTCCCGCAGATAGGTGTGGGCCAGCTCCGGATACCCCACCTCAGCTGCCAGGACGGACTGGGTACAGGCCGACAGCGACGAGTCGCGGACGGTACGGCGCTCGTAGTAGAGGAAGTTGCGCAGCTTCTCCTCCGGGGTGAACGCGTCCCCCCGCCAGTGCATGGCCAGCACCAGATCGGCCTGTTTGATCACCTGCCTGCGGTACAGATCGAAGTACGGATAGTGCAGCAGCAACGGATACTTCTCCGACGGGGTGTGCACGAAGTCCCACTCCTGGAACCGGGTGAAGCCCTCAACCTGCGCGTGTACGTCGATCTCCGGGTCGTAGGGGACATGCATGGACGCGGCGGCGTCCCGCCACGCCGCCGCCTCCTCGTCGGTGACGCCCAGATGCTCGGCTTCCTCCCGGTACCGCATCGCCGTCTCCGCGGCGGTGGTCAGGTTCCGTTGCGCCATCAGGTTCGTGTAGACGTTGTCGTTCTTGATCGCGGTGTACTCGTCCGGGCCAGTCACCCCGTCGATGTGGAACTGCCCGTGCCGGTCGTGGTGGCCCAGCGACCGCCACAACCGCGCGGTCTCCACCAGCAACTCCAGGCCGATCTCCCGCTCCAGGTCGGTGTCCTCGGTGGCCTGCACGTAGCGACGTACCGCGTCGGCGATGCCGGCGGCGATGTGAAAGCCGGCGGTACCAGCCGGCCAGTAGCCCGAGGATTCTGGCCCCTCGATGGTGCGCCAGGGGAAGGCCGCGCCCTTCAGGTTGAGCGTACGGGCCCGTTCCCGCGCGATCGGCAGGGTGTGGTGCCGCCAGTGCAGGGCGTCGCGCACCGCCGTCGGGTGGGTGTAGGTGAGCACCGGCAGCACGAACATCTCGGTGTCCCAGAAGGCGTGGCCGTCGTACCCCGGGCCGGTGAGACCCTTCGCCGAGATCGGCCGGCGTTCGGCCCGGGTACCCGCCTGGAGCACGTGAAAGAGCCCGAAGCGTACCGCCTGCTGCACCTCGGGGTCGCCCTCCACCAGCACGTCGGCGGAGTCCCAGAACTCCTCCAGGTACTCCCGCTGTTCCTGCAGCAACCCGTCCCACCCGTCCAGTTGGGCGGCGGCCAGCGCGGCACCGACCTGGTCCCGCAGTGCCGGCAGCGATCGGCGGCTGGACCATCCGTACGACAGGTGTTTCACGACCCGCAGCGTCTCGCCGGGCTTGAGCACGCAGGCGATGGTGGTCCGCACCCAGTCCTCGTACCCCTCGGACTCGATGTTGGTCCGCGCGGTGGTCTGCACCTCGTGCTCCATCGCGGCGGCGAGGCGCAGGCCGGAGACCTTCGTGCGGTGGATCAGCAGGCCACCGTCGTGGGTGGTCAGCTCCTCCTCGGCAGACAGCGGCGACTCCAGCACCGCCGCCACCCGTGGATCCTTGCTCTGGGCCGGCAGGGTTTCGTTGGCCACCAACTCCGACTGGACGATCAGCCGCAGTGGCTTGCCGTCCACCACCTCGACCTCGTAGTTGATGGCGGCTGCGGAGCGCTGCCGGAACGAGACCAGCCGGGTGCTGCGGACGCAGACCTCCCGACCGGCCGGTGAGCGCCAGTGCACCGTCCGGTGCAGCGTGCCCTCGCGTAGGTCGAGCACCCGCTCGTGGGCGAGGAGTTCGCCGTATCGCACGTCGAGCGGCTCATCGTCGACCAGCAGCCGGATGATCTTCCCGTTGGTCACGTTGACGAGGGTCTGTCCGGACTCGGGGAACCCGAAGCCGGCCTCCGCGTGCGGCAGGGGGCGTAGCTCGTAGAAGGAGTTCAGGTACGTTCCCGGCAGGCCGTACGGCTCGCCTTCGTCGAGGTTGCCGCGCAGGCCGATATGCCCGTTGGAGAGGGCGAACACTGACTCGGACTGGGCCAACACATCCATGTCCAGCCTGGTTTCTCGGACATGCCACGGCTCGACCGGGTATGCGCGTTCTCGAATCATGCCCCCGGCTCCCGATTCCCGATCAGCTCCGCGAGGTCCCGCACCACGATGTCCGCGCCGTGCGCCAACAGGGCATCGGCCTGCCCGACCCGGTCCACGCCCACCACGTACCCGAAGTCACCGGCTCGACCGGCGGCGACTCCGGCGAGGGCGTCCTCGAAGACGGCCGCGCTCCCCGGAGCCACCCCGAGCCGCTCGGCCCCGGCCAGGAAGGTGTCCGGTTCTGGTTTGCCGCGTAACTTCTCGGTGCGGGCGACGAGACCATCCACCCGCACCTCCAGCAACTCCGCCAGCCCGGACGCGGCAACCACCTCGCCGCCGTTGGCGCTGGCGGTGACCACCGCTCGACGCAGCCCGGCGTCGGTCGCCGCCCGGAGGTACCGCACCGAGCCGGGGTAGGCATCCACCCCGTGCGTCCGCAACTCCTGGAGCAGCCGGACGTTCTTGCAGTTGCCGAGGCCGTGGACCGTCTCGGCCTCGGGCGGGTCGTCCGGTGATCCCTCGGGAAGCACGATGTCGCGCGAGGAGAGAAAGCTGCGGACCCCGTCGTACCGGGGCCGGCCGTCAACGAATCGCCGGTAGTCCTCATCCGGGTCGAAGGGGGTGAACGGCTCGTCGTTGGCGGCGGCGCGACGACGCAGGAACTCGTCGAACGTCGCGCGCCACGCGGCGTTGTGCACCCGAGCGGTCTGGGTGAGCACCCCGTCCAGATCGAACAGGCAGGCGGTCACGTGCGCAGGCAGACCCAGCATCGTTCGAATCTATCCAGCCTGGTCGTGGCGCAAACCGTTTCGGCGCTCAACGCGCCGATCAGTGCGGACGAAGCGTCCAGACGATGGTCATCTCCCCGGTGGGCTTGCCCTCCTCGGTGGCGATCTCCACGCCGACCCGGAACTCGGGTCGCTCTCCGGCGTCCAGCTCCGCGACCACGTCGGCGACCGGCCGATCGAGCCGCGCGGTCGCCCGCACCGCCCCCATGGCGAGCTTCCGGTATGCGATCTCGGCGCTGACGGCGAGCGGCGTCGCCCGGTCGAGCACCGACGCGAACGCGGCCACCACGACCGCACCGGAGGCCGTCTCGCCGAGGGTGAACATGGCGCCGGCGTGCGGCCCACCGACATGGTTGTGGGTGGCCGGCGTGTCGGGCAGCCGGACCACCGCGTGGATCGCGCCGTCGGCTTCGGGGACCACCTCGACGAATTCGAAGCCCAGCGTACGGGCGAAGGGCACGGCCGCCAGCATGCTGGCGGCCACCTGGCTCGCATCGATGCTCATGCCCGGACACGTTACCGGCCGGTAACCGGGGCGACAAGGCACCGCCAGCGCGACCCGGGTCGCGAACCACGCTGGCCGGCGTTTCGCTCGCCGCGTTCAATCTTCGCCGCAGGACCGCCGCCCCGGCGGGCCCGTACCGCGCAACGCTGGGGAGCACGTCCGGCCCGGCGGGACGCTAGCTGGCCGGGCTGGCTCCGGCGGCATCCACGCCGAAGATCCGCCGGACCACCCGTTCCGCGGCGTGGCCGTCGTCGAGCCGGCAGAACCGGTCCCGGAACCGACGCCGCGCCGCCTCCGCCGACGGAGCCCGCAGCGCGCCGGAGCGGAAGAGGTCGAGCAGACCGGCGAAGTCCGTCGCCACCGCCCCCGGCGGATCGGCGAGCACATCCAGGTAGACGCCGCGGGTCAGCCGGTACGCCGCCCAGTCCGGTGCGTACACGACGATCGGCCGATCCAGGACGGCGTAGTCGAACATCGCTGACGAGTAGTCGGTGACCAGCACGTCGGCGGCGAGATAGAGGTCCTCCACCCGGGCATGGTCGCTCACGTCGCGCAGTCGGTCCGGATAGGCCGAATCCGGAGCCGTGCCGGCTCGATCGTCGAAGTAGTGACTGCGCACCAGCAACCGACCGGCGGGCCCCAACGCGGCGAGGAAGCGGTCCGGGTCGAACGGTGGCCGGTACCCCGGCAGGTGCTCCCGGTGCGTCGGCACGTAGAGAACCACCTGCTCGCCGACCCCCAGGCCCAGCTCGGCCCGGATCCGCAGCACCTCCTCGGTGGTGGCGGTGGCCAGCCGGTCGTTGCGCGGATACCCCACCTCCAGCGTGGTGTACGCGGCCGGGTAGGCCCGCTCCCACATCTGGGTGGAGAAGCTGTTCGAGGTGATGCTGTAGTCCCACCGGTCCACCCGGTGCAGCAGCCCCGCGAAGTCCATCAGCGCACCGACCGGGTAGCGCTGCTGGTCCAGGCCCATCACCTTGACCGGCGTGCCGTGATGGGTCTGCACATGCACGGTGCCAGGTCGTTTCCGGACGAAGTTGGGAAAGTTGACGTTGTTGACCAACCAGCGGGCCTGCGCCAACGCCCGGTAGCCCGCGGGGGTGCCGGAGACCACGTAGTCCACGCCCGCCGGCAGCGAATCCACCCGGTCCCGCCGCACGATCCACACCCCCCGCACGTGCGGGGCGAGTCGCCGGGCAGCCTCATAGATGGCCGCCGGATTGCAGGCGTACCCGCGGTACCAGTAGGCGGCGTACACCGCCAGCCGCGGGTCAACCGGCCGCAGCAACTCGGCCCGGTAGTACTCGCGCAACCCGGCGTCCCGAACCCGCCGGAGGAGCGGCACGGCCCCGCGCCGGGCCCGTCGGGTGGTGTGGGCGGCGATACCCCGGATCCGAGCGGCACCGCGCAGCGCGTTGTACGTCCGCCACCGGCCGGTGGCGACCAGGCGGTGCTTCAGCCCTTCGACCCCGGGCGGGACCGGCTGGCCCTGCGCCGGCCGCCAGCGGGCATGGTCGGCGGCGATCCGGACGAAGAAGGCGGGCCGCAGGTCCGCCGGGATCCGCTCCCCGGTGCCGAGCACGGCCAGGTAGTGCCAGATCATCCGTTCGAAGAGGGCCGGGCGGAGGTCGTCTTCGCCCGCATCCACCTCGTCCAGGAGTGCGAACACCCGGTGCCACTGTCCGAAGACCTCGAAGTGCCGGTTCCCCCGGGTTCGGGTGATCGCACCGGCCCGGCGCTGCCGGTAGTTCACGCAGACCCGGTCCAGCACCCCGATCCGCTGGGCGCGGAGGAGCAGCGGGTAGGTGAACGAGACATCCTCGTACCAGCCGGGGGCGAAGCGCAGCCCGTGCTCGAGCAGGAAATCGCGGCGCAGCACCTTGTTCCACGCGGTGTGCAGCAGGCGGATCAGCTCCGGTCGCTCACGCAGCCGGAACGTCGCCGACCCGGGCGAGGACGGAAAGACCTCGCGCATCCCGCTCTGGGTGCTGTCCCCGTTCCACCAGGCCCGTACGTGGTCGACGACGAGGACGTCCGGTGTGGTGGCGCGCAGCCGCTCGGCCACCTCGACGAGGCACTCCGGGGCCAACCAGTCGTCGCCGTCGACGAACCACACGTACTCCCCGCCGGCCTGCTCCAGGCCGGCGTTGCGGGCTGGGCCAAGTCCCCCATTCGCCGGCAACGCGATCGTCCGTACCCGTTGGTCGCGGGCCGCGTACTCGGCCAGGATCTCGCCGCTGCTGTCCGGTGAACAGTCATCGACACCGATCACCTCGATCCCGGCCACCGGCTGCCCGAGGATCGAGTCCAGGCATTCGCGCAGGTAGCCCTGCACCCGGTAGGCCGGGACCACGAAGCTGATCAGTGCCACCCGGCCCCCTAACCCGGTGGGCGACCGCCAACAACACCTGTCGATCCCACCGCCCGTACGGCGCGGGCCGGCCGGATCACCCAGGCGAGGGCCACGCTCCCCACGAAGACCACTAAAAGGTATATACCGAGTGTAGCCATGCCGACAGCAGCAATTCCGGTGATCGCGGAGAGCGTCAGCACCACTGACCGCCCTTCCCAACCCAGCGTGGCATCGTGCAACGGCGGGGCCAGCTTCCGCTTCTCCAGCCGCGCGGTCAGGTCATAGTGGTGCAGGGTCAGCACGAAGACGTACCCGAAGACCAACCCGGCGGGGACGCCCCCGAGCACCCCGACCGCGATCGCGAAGAGATACTCCGCCGCGCGTAGCGCCGCCGGCACCAGCCAGTCCAGCGCCCCGCCGTGCCCGGCCCGCGCCCCCGCGGCAGCCAGCAGCAGCCCACCGAGCCCCACCAACGCCGTCCACCGTGGGAGGGAATCCGGGCCGAAGAGCGCGAGCCCGAGCAGCACCGCCGACGCCAGCACCGCCGACACCGCCAGCCCCAGCGGGCCCGGCCGGCGCAGCGTCGGCAAGGCGCGGGCCAGCGGTCCGTCATCGCGATGCAGGCTGGTATCCACCAGCTCCAATACTCCGACCTGCATCGAGCGGGCCCGCAGCAGCCGCAGCGCCGCGGTGTACCCAAGCGCCAGCACCATCCCGGTCAGCACCGCGAACAGGGCGACCCGCTGGTCAAACAGGGCCGCCGCCAGGGCGATCAACGCCCATCGCTCACCGATCGGGAAGACCACCGTCCGCTTCAGCCAGTAGGTCACCGAACCAACGTCGGCCTGCACCCGGTTCGAGGCGGCACTGAGCCGGGCACCGAACCCACCCCCCGAGGTCGCCTGCGGCCGGCGGGCTGCCTCGTCGTGCATCGCGCCGTACCAGGTGTCGCTCATGTGGCGGACGGTCTGCACGGCCATCGCGGCGATCGCCAGGGCCCACCCGTAGCGGAATCCGGCCTGGGTGGCGCCGTAGCCGAGGCCGGCGTAGACGATGAACTCCTTGGCCCGGTCGGCCATGGTGTCGAGCCACCCACCCCAGGCACTGAAGTTACGGGTGTAGCGGGCGAGTTGCCCATCCACGCAGTCCAGCACGAAACCCAGATAGAGCAGCACCGCACCGGCGACCAACGCGGGCCGCCCGCCGGCGCCGAACAGCAGCGCCGCCGCCACCGCGAACGCCACCGAGATCATCGTGACGGTGGTGGGGCTCAGCCGGAGCCGGGCCGCCACCTTCGTCACGTACGGCGACCAGGTACTGACAAAGAAAGTGGTGAAGAAGTCGTCTCGCTCCTTCACCGCCAGCCGCAGCTCGGCCCGGTCCGGATCAACGGCGGCGACGGCCGCCTCGGCGGCGGCCCGGTCGTCGGCAGCGGCCGGGTCGTCGGCAGCGGCGACCCGGTGTGCGACGAGTAGCCGTACCCGGTGGGCGAAGGTCACCACGTCGCGGGTCACCAGGTTGGTGAAGAGCCGGTCAATGGCGGGCCCGTCGTCCACGACACCGCGGACCGCAGCGGCTCCCACCGGTACGACCTCGGCGGCGGTCGCGCGCGCGGCGGCAACCAGGACCGGCAGGTGGGCCGGATCGACCCGCAGCGCACCGCCGAACACCCCGGTGGCCTCGCCGTCCAGGGCCGCCGGCGCTCCAGCGGCGACGACCTGCCCCCGATCCTCCCGAACCACCGTCCGACCGGGCACCGGCGGACCGGCGAGCACCAGCGCCACCGTCGGCTCCGCCGGGCTGGTGGCGAGGTGCCGCAGGACGGCCGTGTGCGCGACCAGATCAGCGCCGGTGACGAGGACCGGACCGGTTGCCGCCTCCGCCAGGTCGGCCAGGGTGACCAGGTCACTCACCAGCCGTACCTCGTCGATCCCCGCGTGGTGGCACTGTCCGGCCAGGCGGTCGGCGAGGTCCGGTGACCCGTCCGTGGTCAACACAAGCGCGAGCGTCACCGGGCCACCGCCCCGTGGTACGCGGCCAGTGCCTCGGCCATCGTCCCGTCCACCATCATTCGGCCGGCGTCGAGGTAGAAGCCGCGCCGGCAGAATCGGGTCAGGTCCTGTTCGTTATGTGATACCAGCACCAGGGTGCGCCCCTCTCCGAGCAGACGATCGATCGTCGCATAGCACCGCTGGCGGAATTCGGCGTCCCCAACCGCGGTCACCTCGTCCATCAACAAAATGGGGTGCGGCAGGTGCGAAATGATCGCAAATCCGAGCCGAACTTTCATACCGGACGAGTAATGTCGCACCGACGTGTCGAGGGCCTGCTCCACCTGCCTGCCCGCGAACGACACGATCTCGTCCACCCGGCGCCGCAGGTAGCTCGGTGAGAGGCCGTGTAGGCCACCGACCAGGTAGAGGTTCTCCCGACCGGTCAGGTCGGCGGAGAACCCGGCGGAGAGCTCCAGCAGCGGGGCGACCGCGCCGCGCGCGGTGATCCAACCCTCGTCGGGGATCAGCACGCCGGCGATGAGCCGCAGCAGGGTGCTCTTGCCGGTGCCGTTGCGGCCGATCACGCCGACCGTGTCGCCGGCCTCGATCGAGAAGGAGAGATCCCGTAGCGGCCAGAACCGACCATCGGTACGACCACCGCGCCGCCCCCGGTGCAGGGCGAGGTCCCGCAGCCGCAGTTGCCGACGGCGGTTCCGGACGAAGCGAATGCCGAGCCCCGCTGCTTCGATGATCGGATCGGCCATCTCACAGCTCCTTGAGGACCGCCGGTTCGAGGCGACGGAACGTCCACCAACCAATGACGAGTACCACCAGACAGCCGGCGATCGTGGTACCGAGTAGCCGGGCGTCGGGGAACTCGTCGGGGTACCAGACCGCGTGGTGCAGTTGGAAGATCCCGACCAGGGGGTTCAGTTCGTACCCGACCTTAAGCCAGTCGGGCAGGCTGGAATCCCGAACCAGGCCGAAAGGGTAGATGATCGGCGTGGCGTAGAAGAGTACCCGGACGACCAACCGCATGATCCGCTCGACATCGCGCATCAGCACGTTGGCCGCGGAGAGCAGCAGCGCCAGGCCGACCAGCAGAACGCCCTGGAGGGCGATCGCCAGCGGGAGGGCGAGCACCGACCAGCCCGGGTGGATCCGCCCCGCCACCGCGTACGCCGCCGCGGCCGCCACCAGGAGGGGCAGGCCGGCCAGATACTCGGCGACCCGCCCGGCGACCCGCCCGATCGGGAAGAACTGGCGGGGAAGGTTCATCGTGGTGATCAACCTCGCCTGGCCGGTCAGCGCGTTGGTAGCCTCGCCCAGCGCCGAGTTGGCCCACATCCAGGCGAAGATCCCGGTGAACAGGAACAACGGGTACGAGTCAGCCGCCTCACCCAGATACCGATCGGTGTCCCGCTCGTACAGCACACCGAAGACGAACCAGTAGATAGCGCCGAAGCCCAACGGTTCGATCAGGGACCAGAGATAGCCCAACGCGGACTGCTGGTACTTGACCGCGAGGTCCCGCCGAACGAGGATGCGCAGCGCGCCCCGGTTCGACCAGAGCGTCCCGACGCCAGCGGCCACCGCGTCGCCTCCTGCCCGGTCCGCGCCACACCCCCGCCCGGCGGGCCGGTGGCACTCAGCACTCGATCACGTTGACGGCGAGGCCGCCCCGTGCCGTCTCCTTGTATTTGACCTTCATGTCCGCCCCGGTCTCCCGCATCGTCTTGATCACCTTGTCGAGTGAGACGTGGTGCACGCCGTCGCCCCGCAACGCGAGCCGGGCAGCCGTGATCGCCTTGATGCTAGCCACCGCGTTCCGTTCGATGCAGGGGATCTGCACGAGGCCGCCGACCGGGTCACAGGTCAGCCCCAGGTTGTGCTCCATGCCGATCTCGGCGGCGTTCTCCACCTGCTCCGGACTGCCCCCCAGCGCCTCGGCCAGCCCGGCCGCCGCCATCGAGCAGGCCGAACCCACCTCGCCCTGGCAACCCACCTCGGCGCCGGAGATGGAGGCGTTCTCCTTGAACAGCACACCGATCGCACCGGCCGCGAGCAGGAACCGCACCACGCCGTCCGCGGTGGCACCCGGCCCGAACCGGTCGTAGTAGTGCAGGACCGCCGGAATGATGCCGGCCGCGCCGTTGGTCGGTGCGGTCACCACCCGGCCACCGCCGGCGTTCTCCTCGTTTACCGCGAGGGCGAAGAGGGTCACCCAGTCCATCGCGCGCAGCGGATCCACCGCACCCCGGCCCGCCGTTGACCGCATCGGGTCCGCGTCCATCATCAGGCCGCGGTACAGCTCGGCGGCCCGCCGCCGGACCCGCAACCGGCCGGGGAGTACACCGTCGCGTTCGCAGCCGCGTGCCACGCACTCCCGCATCACCCGCCAGATCTCCAGCAGCCCGGCGCGCACCTCCCGCTCGCTACGCCAGGACAGCTCGTTGGCGAGCATCACCTCGCTGATCGACAGTCCGGTCTCCCGGGTCACGGCCAGCAGCTGCGCACCGGTCGAGAAGGGGTAGCGCACCGGGGTGGTGTCCGAGGTGATCCGGTCCGCCCCCGCCGCCGCCTCGTCCACGACGAACCCACCCCCGACCGAGTAGTAGGTACGGGCCCGGAGCTCGGCCCCGGTCAGGTCGTAGGCGGCGAAGGTCATCCCGTTCGGGTGGTACGGCAGCGACCGGCGGCGGTGCAGCACCAGGTCCCGAGCCGAATCAAAGTCGATCTCGTGTGCGGCGAGCAACGAGATCCGCTGCTCGGCCCGGACCCGGTCGATCCAGCCCTCGACGGCGTCGGTGTCGACCGTCTCCGGCTCCGCACCGGCGAGCCCGAGCAGGACCGCCCGATCACTGCCGTGGCCGCGGCCGGTCGCCCCCAACGAACCGAACAGCTCGGCGCGGATCCGTACCGTCTCGCTGAGCAGCCCGTCCGCCTTGAGGCCGCCGACGAACGTCCGGGCGGCACGCATCGGCCCGACGGTGTGCGAGCTGGACGGCCCGATACCGACACTGAAGAGATCGAATATGCTGATCATGGCTGCACTTCCTCGCCGTCCTACCCACCGCGCGGATCACCGGCCCGGGATGACCGCCGGCACGGCGGGCCTTCCGGGGTGCCCGGAAATGTCGGGCCGGCCGGCCAGCCTACCCGCCCCGACCCCGATCTCCACCCGATACCACAGCCCGCACCGGGGCCGGACCCGCGCCGGGAGCGATCAGGCGAAAGCGGACACGCCAGTCAGCCGCTGCCCGATCACCAGCTGGTGGATCTCCGAGGTGCCCTCATAGGTGAGCACGCTCTCCAGGTTGTTGGCGTGCCGCAGCACCGGGTACGCACCGGAGACGCCGTTGGCCCCCAAGATCGTGCGGCACTGCCGGGCGATCGCCAGCGCCTCCCGAACGTTGTTGAGCTTGCCAACGCTGACCTGGTCGGGGCGGAGCCGGTCGGCGTCGGCGAGGCGACCGAGCTGCAACGCCAGCAGGTAGCCCTTGCTCCACTCCACCGCCATGTCGGCGAGCTTCGCCTGGGTGAGCTGGAACCCGGCCAGCGGGCGGCCGAACTGGGTACGGTTGCCCGCGTACTCCAGCGCCGTCTCCAGACAGTCCCGGGCCGCGCCGAGCGCTCCCCAGACGATCCCGTGCCGCGCCTCGGTGAGGCAACCCAGGGGCGCCTTCAGCCCGACGGCCTCGGGCAGGCGGGCTGACGCCGGCAGCCGCACGTCGTCCAGGGAGATCTCCCCGGTTACCGATGCGCGCAGCGACATCTTGCGCCGGATCTCGCGCACCGTCACCCCGGACGTCCGGGTCGGCACGACGAAGCCGCGGATCCCCTCGTCGGTACGGGCCCAGATCACCGCGACATCCGCGATCGTCGCATTGGTGATCCACATCTTGGTGCCGTGCAGCACCCAGTCGTCGCCGTCGCGGCGGGCCCGGGTGGCCATCGACGCCGGGTCGGATCCGTGGTCCGGCTCGGTCAGTGCGAAGCAGCCGATCGCCTCCCCGGCAGCCATCGTGGGCAGCCAACGCTGCTTCTGCTCCGCGCTGCCGTAGCGCCAGATGGCGTACATCGCCAGCGCCCCCTGCACCGAGACCAGGGAGCGGATGCCCGAGTCGCCCGCCTCCAATTCGAGGCAGGCCAGACCGTAGGCGACGGCGGAGGAGCCGGCGCAGCCGTACCCGGTCAGGTGCATGCCGAGCAGGCCCAGCTTGCCGAACTCCCGGGCCAGCTCGCGGGCGGGCACGCGGCCCTCCTCATACCAGCCGGCGACGTACGGCCGCACCTGATCGTCCACCAGCTGGCGGACGACGGCGCGAATCTGCCGCTCCTCGGCACTCAGTGACGAATCGACGTCCAGCAAATCGAGAGGGCTCATGGAGGCACCTTAACGAAGGCTCAGCCCGCGCCGCTTCAGTCGACCGTCGCGGAAAAGGCGAACACCCGGGCATGGATCTGGTTGCGCTGCTGCAGCGCGGCTCGCAGGGCCCGGTGCAGCCCGTCCTCCAGGTAGAGCCCGCCGTCCCACTGCACCACGTGCGGAAACAGGTCGCCATAGAAGGTCGAATCCTCGGCGAGGAGTTTGTCCAGCGCCAACTCACGCTTCGTGGTGATCAACTGATCCAGGCGCAACGGACGCGGAGGGATCTCGGCCCACTGCTTGAGCGTCAGGCTGTGCTCGGGGTACGGACGCCCATCCCGGACCGCTCTGAAGATCACGACGGTTAGCTCCCCTCCCCGCGACCGGCCGCCCCCGACCTGGCACCGCTGCACGCGACGCCGCGAGCAGCGGCGCCAATGACCGTGTCAGCCTAACCGGCCAAGTCACGCCACGTTCTACCGCTTTATGACAGTTTCGCCCTGACAGATCGCTTTACCAACTGGATAGACAGCGTTTTTCGGACTAACTCCACCGCCCACGTCGGACCACCTCCTCCACCGGGCGGCGCCCGCGGCGCAGCGACGAGGATCGTTGATCCACCGCACGGTAGCCGACGGTGACCGCGCCAACCGGCTCATACTCCAACGGCACCCCGAAAGCCGCCCGATAGTCCGCCAGCCGCTGCGGCGGGATACCGAAAAAGCACGCCCCCAGCCCCTCATCAACGGCGGTGAGCAGCATCAACAAAGCGGCGAAGCCGGTGTCGATGTACCAGTAGGGCATCGACCAACGCTCCGCTGACCGGTCCGCCCACCCCTTGTCCGGCTCCGCGTACCGGTCCAGGTACGCCGACCGGTTGGCGTGCGGCACGATGATCAACGGAGCCTGACGCATTCCGGCCAGCCAGCGTTCCCGGCCGCCCGTGCCCGGCGTGGTCGCCGCCCAGAACCGATCCCGATCCTCGGCGGCCTCCAGCACCAGGAAACCCCACCCCTGGGAGAAGCCCGCCGACGGCGCCCGGATCGCGTGCGCCAACAGCCGGTCCACCACCTCCGGCGGTACCGGCCGATCGGGATCGTAGTTGCGGACCATCCGACGCCGCCGCACCACCTCAACGAACTCCATCACGCCTCCTCGACTACGCCGGCCGGATGCCCCAGACGCCGCGCCAGGTGTCGCCCGGCCGCAACGTCAGCAGATCCCGGCCGGAGCGGAACGCGTCCGGCGGGCAGGTCATCGGCTCCAGCGCCACCGAACGTCGACGCCGCGGCCCGGAGCGGGTGTCCCCGGTAAAGACCTGCCACCAGCCAAATCGCCGGTCCGCCCAGACCCGGACCCGGGTCCCGCCGTCCGGGGCGGCCAGCTCCACCACCGAACCGCCGGCGCCGTCCCGCACCACGTCACCGAAGGTGTCGTCGAGCACCGCCCGGCCGATCCGACGCGACACGGTCCAGTCGTACTCGGTACCGACGACCGAGGACTGGGCGATCGGGAGTAGCCGCCCGTCCACCTGCAGCCGGCTCCGCGCCGGCAACCGCAGCAGGACATCGTCAACCGAGCCGCCGCCCGGCACCCGCAGGTACGGGTGCACCGCGAAGCCGAAGGGCGCCGCCTCGCCGCCGCTGTTGGTCACCTCATGCTCGGCCCGCAGCCCGTCCGGGCCGACAGCCCACCGACTCCGCAGCCGCAGCGACCAGGGGTAGCCGGGGGTGGCCGCCAGCTCACAGCCGAGCGTCACCGCGTCGGCCGATCGCTCCAACAACTGCCAGGGCACCCAGTTGACCAGCCCGTGGAAGGCCGCGTCGTGCTCCGGATCGCTGATCGCCAGCTGGAGGTCGCGGCCCGCGAAGTGATAGCTACCGTCCCGGAGCCGGTTCGGCCAGGGGGCGAGCACCTGGCCGGCGGAGTCCGGGCACAACTCGGCTGAGCTGTACCCGTCCAGGTGCTCCACCCCGCCGGATCGGAAGGTCCGAATTCCGCCACCGACCTCGACGATCACCGCCTCGTGGCCGGCGGCCGCGATGGTCCACTGTGCCCCCGACGGGGCCCACTGCCCGGGGAAGTCCATCCCCGGACCCTAACCGGTCAGATCCGCTGCTCGCTGGCGACAGCACCGGTCAGACCCGCTACTCACCGGCGACAACCGCCCTCCGGTAGCGGATCAGGGCCGGGAAGGCCACCGCCAGCCCGAGCGCGAGTACCGCCGAGAGCAGACCACCACCAACCCAGGCGACACCGCTGCCGAAACCACCCGCCATCGCACCGGCCCGCAGGTCACCGAGGCGCGGCCCGCCGGCCACGACCACCGTGTTCATCCCCTGAAGCCGGCCCCGCATCCGGTCCGGCGCGTAGACCAGCAGCATCGACTGGCGTAGCACCGCGCTGACCAGGTCGGCCGCGCCCGCCACCGCGAGTAACAGGACCATCAACCAGAGCTGCTGGGCCAGCCCCGCCGCCGCAACCGCCAGGCCCCAGCCGACCACCACCACGACCAGCCCAAGCCCCTGTCGGTGCAGCCGGCTGATCCAGCCGGAGGTGAGGCCGGCCAGCATGGCGCCGATCGCGATGGCGCTGAAGAGCCAGCCGACCGCCGCCCCGCCACCGAACCGCTCCTCGGCAATCTCCGGAAACAACGCCCGCGGCAGCGCCAACACCATCGCGATCAGGTCGATGGCGAACGACAGCAGTAGCACCGGCGTGGTGGTCAGGTACCGGAGTCCGTCCCTGATCCCCGCCAACCCACCGCGCCGCACCTCGCCATCGCCGAGCGGCTCCGGCGGCATCGCCGGCAGCCGCAGCGCGGCCACCACCAACCCGGTGAACAGGAGCACGTCCGCCGCGTACGCGATCGGCAGTCCAGCCTCGGTGCCGGCAACCGCGAAGATCAGCCCAGCGGCGAGCGGGCCGACCACCGCGGCCGCGGTGAAGGTGGTGTAGTTGAGGGTGGCGGCCGCCGGAACCAAACCCGGTGGCAGCAGTCGGGGCAGGGCCGCGGTTCGCGCCGGCGCGCTGATCGCGAAGCCGGCCGAGTGGACGGCCACCAGCGCCAGCAGCAACACGGGGCTGCCCACGCCGAGCCAGGCCTGCGCCAGCAGGCCGAGCATCGTGGTCCAGAGCAGCGCCGACCCGGCGAGCAGCACCCGACGCCGGTCCCGCGCGTCGGCCACCGCTCCGCCCCACAGCCCAAAGAGCAGCAGGGGCGCGAAGCCGGCGAGGCCGAGCAGGCCAACCCAGTAGGACTCCCCGGTCAGGGCGTACATCTCCACCGGGACGGCGACCGAGGTGAGTTGGAAGCCGAACATCGCCATGGCGTTGCCGAGCCACATCCGGCGGAACGCCGGCACCGCCAGCGGGCGCAGGTCGATCGCCCACCGGCCGCTTCGCCGCCGGGCCGCCCGCACCTCGGTCACGGCGCCAGCCGCTCGACGGCCCAGCCGCCCCCGTCGGTGGCGCGGAACCGCAGCCGGTCGTGCAGCCGGCTCGCCTGCCCCTGCCAGAACTCCACCTCGTCGGGGCGCAGCCGAAAGCCACCCCAGTGCGGCGGCGCCGGGATCGGCGCCCCGGCGACGAAACGCTCCGCTGCTGCCTGGTAGGCGGCATCCAGCGCGGCCCGGTCCGGGAGCACCCGCGACTGCTCACTCGCCCACGCCCCGAGCTGGGAGCCGCGCGGCCGGCTGGCGAAGTACGCCTCGGTCTCGGCCCGGTCGAGCCGCTCCACCCGACCGGTCACCACCACCTGGCGCTCCAGCACGAACCAGGGGAAGACCAGACTCGCGTACGGGCTGGCGGCCAGCTCGGTGCCCTTGCGCGACCCGTAGTTGGTGAACAGGACGAAGCCGTCCGACCCATACCCCTTCAACAGCACCGTACGGGCGCTCGGCCGGCCAGCCGCGTCGGCGGTGCCGAGCACCATCGCATTCGGCTCGGGCACACCGGCGGCCACCGCTTCGGTGAACCAGCGGTCGAACTGGGTGTACCAGTCACCAGCCAGGTTCGTCTCGGTCAGGCCCAGGTCCGCGGCGTACTCGTTACGTAGGTTCGCCGGCGGCACTGTGTCGCCTGTCACATCCACTCCCCTCCCAGATGACGGACCGACCCGTCGTGTCGCTGACAGCCTGCCCGTACACCCAGTGTCACCGACTCCTCGACGGCCGTTCCGTCCGGGGATGTCGGGTGAGGCACAGCGGTCATGGGTCGAAAGTCCCGTGGTCAGCAGGCAAGATGTCACGAACACATCCCTGAGGGTCGCCTAAGGCATGGGCCCGACGCGGGCCCGTCCCGGGCGCACCGAGCCAGATCCAGGAGACGACATGGCCGACTTCAAACCGGGGCTGGAGGGCGTCATTGCCTTCGAGACCGAGATCGCCGAACCGGACCGGGAGGGTGGCTCGCTGCGCTATCGCGGCGTGGACATCGAAGATCTCATCGGTCAGATCTCGTTCGGCAACGTCTGGGCCCTGTTGGTGGATGGACGGTTCGGCCCGGGTCTACCGCCCGCCGAGCCGTTCCCGGTCCCGGTGCACTCCGGTGACATCCGGGTGGACGTGCAGTCCGCGGTGGCGATGCTCGCCCCGTACTGGGGTCTGCACCAGCTGCTCGACATCTCCGACGAGCAGGCCCGCGAGGACCTGGCCCGGGTGTCGGTGACCGCGCTCTCCTTCGTCGCCCAGTCCGCGCGGGGCCTGGGCCTGCCGGCCGTGCCGCAGAAGGAGATCGACAAGGCCTCCACCATCGTCGAGCGCTTCATGAAGCGCTGGCGGGGCGAGCCGGACCCGCGGCACGTCAAGGCCGTGGACGCGTACTTCATCTCGGCCGCCGAGCACGGCCTGAACGCCTCCACCTTCACCGCCCGCATTGTCGGCTCCACCGGCGCCGACGCCGCCGCCTGCATCTCCTCCGGCATCGGTGCGCTCTCCGGGCCGCTGCACGGCGGGGCGCCCTCCCGGGTGCTGAACATGCTCGAGGCGGTGGAGCGCAGCGGTGACGCCGAGGGGTACGTCCGGGGCGTACTCGATCGCGGCGAACGGCTGATGGGCTTCGGTCACCGGGTCTACCGGGCCGAGGACCCGCGAGCCCGGGTACTCCGCCGCACCGCCAAGGAGTTGGGGGCGCCCCGCTTCGAGGTCGCCGAGGCCCTGGAGAAGGCCGCCCTGGCCGAGCTGCACAGTCGCAAGCCGGACCGGGTTCTCGCCACCAACGTCGAGTTCTGGTCCGCGGTCGTGCTGGACTTCGCCGAGGTGCCCGCCCACATGTTCACCTCGATGTTCACCTGCGCCCGGATGGGTGGCTGGAGCGCACACATTCTGGAGCAGAAGAAGCTCCAGCGGCTCGTCCGCCCCTCCGCCCGCTACGTCGGACCGGGCCCCCGCCGGCCGCACGAGGTCGAGGGCTGGGACCAGGTCCCGCACGGCGTCTGACCGTCGCCCGGGCTGGGGCCAGGTTCCACCCGCCGTCCGACCGGCATCGAACCGAACCAACCGCACCGGCGAGGGTTGTGGCGTACGCCTCAGCCCCGCCGGTGGGACCCGCGGCCGTCGGGGCGGCGATGGGTGTAAGGATGAGGACTGGCAGCGCCGCCGGTCGGAGGATCGGCCGTGCGCGCCGCACGTCGCGCGCCATCGATCCGCACCGGCACCTCCCCGGCCTCTCCCTCGCCCTGCGGAAGGATTCCAAGACCGTGGCTGACGCATCGACCATCCGAATTCCCGACGACCTCAGACCCGCCGACGGGCGGTTCGGCTGCGGCCCGTCCAAGGTTCGTCCGGCGGCGGTCTCCGCCCTCGCGGCGGCGGCGGGCGACTACCTCGGCACCTCGCACCGCAAGAGCACGGTCCGCGACCAGGTCGCCCGACTTCGCCGGGGGATCGCTGAGTTCTTCACCCTGCCCGAGGGGTACGAGGTCGTCCTCGGCAACGGCGGCACCACCGCCTTCTGGGAGGTCGCCGCGTTCGGCCTGATCCGGGACCGGGCCCAGTTCGCCAGCTTCGGCGAGTTCGGCGCCAAGTTCGCCAAGTCGGTGCAGGACGCACCGTTCCTCGGTGCACCCACCATTCACCGGTCGCCGGCCGGTAGCGCCCCGAGCCTGGTGGCGGAGGCCGGGGTCGACGTCTACGCCACCCCGCACAACGAGACCTCCACCGGGGTCGCGGTCCCGATCCGCCGGGTGCCCGGCGCGGACGAGGGCGCGCTGCTGTTGGTGGACGGCACCTCCGGCGCCGGCGGTTTGGAGGTCAACGTCGGCGAGACCGACGTCTACTACTTCGCCCCGCAGAAGTGCTTCGGTTCCGACGGTGGCCTGTGGCTGGCCCTGATGTCCCCGGCGGCGCTGGCGCGCGCGGCCGAGGTCAAGGCCGGCGGCCGGTACATCCCGGCCTTCCTCGACCTGGGCACGGCGATCGACAATTCGCGGCTGGAGCAGACGTACAACACTCCGGCCCTGGCCACCATTCTCCTCGCCGCGGAGCAGACCGACTGGATGAACGCGCAGGGGGGCCTGTCCTGGGCGGCCAAGCGCACCGCGGAGAGCGCCGGCATCATCTACGGCTGGGCAGAGCGTTCCCCGGCGACGACGCCGTTCGTCACCGACCCGGCGCTACGCTCCAACGTGGTCGCCACCGTCGACTTCGTGGCCGAGGTGGACGCCACCGCCGTCGCGAAGGCGTTGCGCGCGAATGGGATCGTGGACACCGAGCCGTACCGCAAGCTCGGTCGCAACCAGCTACGAATCGCCCTCTTCCCGGCGATTGAACCAGCCGATGTGGAGGCTTTGACTGCCGCCATCGACCACGTGGTCGAACGACTCTGAGCTACCGTCACGGTGGGTGACCTGCCGCTTTCCGGCAGCCACCCACCGTGATCATCATCGCAGCTCAGCCGGGAACACGGGGTGTCGGTTCCCCCACCTGCGGGCAGATGGGCGTACGGTGGTACGAACGCCCGGGTGGCTCGCCTGTGGCGCGGGGCCAGCAAGGCGGGACGGAGGCAGACCATGCGCCCTGTACGCTTCGTCGCTCTCTCCGAGGACGGCCAGGCACTGGTCCTCACCGACGAGGTCGGGCGACTTCTCGCGCTCCCCCTTGACGCACGCGTCTCCACCGCCCTGCACGCCGAGCCCGGGTCCGCGCCCCTGGCGCTGGCCGCCACGCCGGGCACCGACCCGGCCCCCTCGCTGGCCCCACGGGACATCCAGGCCCGGATCCGGGCCGGCGAGTCCGCCGAGGATGTCGCCCGGATCGCGGGCGTCCCCGTTGACCGGGTGTTGCGCTACGCCGGCCCGGTCCTCCAGGAGCGGGCCATGCTCGCCCAGCACGCCCGGCGCACCCGGCTGCGCGGGGCCGAGAAGCCGACCCCCCTCGCCGAGGTGGTCAACGGTCGGCTGTCCCAGCACGGCATCGACACTGAGAAGATCTCGTGGGATGCGTGGCGTCGCGAAGACGGGACCTGGCGGATCGTCGCTACCTGGCCCTCCGGCAAGGCCACCGCGCAGGCCGTCTGGGAGCTGGAGAAGTCCCGGCAGTCGGTCACGCCACACGACGACATGGCGCAGTACCTCTGCGCCGAGCGTCCCATGCCGATCCTCGGGCAGGAACCGACCGCCGAGCGCGGTGGCCACGGGCTGCCCGGCCCGGCGCGGGCCGAGCCCGGCCGCGGTGGGCACGGCCTGCCGGGCCCGGCCGAGCCCAAGCGGCCAAGCCGCGATCCGATCCGCGCCGGTCGGGACGCCCTGCTCGCCACCCTGGACCGCCCGCTCGGTGGCACGTCCGGCCGTGGCCTCGACTCCCGGAGCCCGGCCAGCCCGGAGGCACCGCGGCCACGGACGGTCGCTGGCGGCGCGGCGGCGTTGCTCGGCGGCGGCCCGGGTTCGGCCTTCGACGACGACTCGGACGCGCCGAAGGAGGTGCCGGCTGTTCCGTCGCTGGCCGTGCTCCGGCCGCGCCGCACGGGTCCCGCGACGGCGGGCAGCACCGAGTCCGGCGAGAGCAGCAGCAAACCGCGCAAGCGGCTACCGAGCTGGGACGACGTGCTCTTCGGCAGCGCACCGTCCGCCCGCGAGTCCTCCTGACTCAGAGCGGCCAGACGGCCAGGCGGTGATAGCTGGGGGGCGACCCCGGTTGGCTTCGCGTCAGCACCAGTTCCCGCGCCGGCCACCGGGGGCCCGCGTAGGCCTGTAGCGCCGCGACATCGGCCGCGACCTCGGCCGATGTCAGTCGGTCGCCGGGCCGGGCCACGGTCAGGTGCGGGCGCAACGGCTTCTCGTCGTGGCGCAGGTCGTTGGCCCGCAACCGGGACCGGACGAGTCGACCCAGCCGGTGCAGCTCCACCACCTCACCCCGCAGGTCCACCCACATGACGGTGGAGCGGCCCTGCCCGAATGTTCCGCCGCCGGCCAGGCGTAGCCGCGGCGGGGCCGGCCACGAGTCGCGGGACCACCGCGCCGCCTGGTCGAGCGAGTGCTCCACGGCCACCAGCCGGTCCGCTGCCACCGTTGCGAGGAAGGCGAGCGTGACGTGCGCCTGGGTCGGGTCGACGAGGCGGACACCGGCGCTGGCGGCCCGGCCGACCTGCAGCTCGGTGATCCGCGCACGGAGGTGCTCCACCGCCGCTGGCGGCGGGTATACGGCGACGAAGAGTCTCAAGCCGGCCGCCGGTCGCTTCCCCAGCTACCCCTCAACGGTGGCGCTGTCGGTGCTCGGGCCGGGCACCAGGCAAGGTCAGGCCCGCCCGGTGCAGCAGCCCTTCGACCCGTACCCGCTCCAGCTCCCGGTCCACCCCGGTCAGTTCGTCCAGGTGCTGCCTGATTCCGAGGGCCGCGCAGGCCAGCCGAAGCCGATTGTCGTAGCTGGCGAGCGTCGCTGCGTGCCAGACCGTGGCCCGCCCCCGGCCGACCTGATGACCCCGGAGTTGGCGTAGCTCGGTGGCGAGCTGTTCCAGCGGCTGCCGATCCGGCCGGTCCAACCGGCTCAGATCAATGTTCCGGGTGAGCGCGTCGGCCTCGACCGCCCGGTCCAGACGAGCGACTATCCGCCGTTCCCGCTGTCGGCTCCGCCACCGCGCCCATCGACCGGCGAATCGGTCAACGAGTTCGTCGGCGCAGATGAGCAGGGCGATCACCATGGGCAGGCACACCACGGCAGCGACCATCAGGGGTACCAGTAGCGCACGTCCCACCTCCACGCCCCGACGCTAGGCCGACTACGATCGTCCTGCCACCGATTTGCCACAATAAGCCGTTTTGTCAAGCTCCGCCGCGCGGGCCTCACACCCGCTCGGTGAGGTAGAAGCGGGGCATCGGCAGCACCCGGAACCGCAGCCGGGCTCCCGAGCGGCGCAGCTGCCAGGCCAGGGCGAGCAGCGCGGCGGTGAGGGAGACCAGCCCACCCATCCAGATGCTGGCCCCGGCGCCGTACGTCTCGGCGAGCCACCCGATGACCGGCGCACCGACCGGGTTGGTGCCCAGGAAGACCAGCACCCACAGCGCCATGACCCGGCCTCGGAAGGCGGCGTCGGTGCCCAGTTGGATGCGCTGGTTGCAGGCCTGGGCGAAGAAGACCGTGGAGAAGCCGGTCGGCAGGAGCAGCGCCACCACCAGCCAGTACGTGGGAGCCAGCCCGACCAGGGTGCCGAAGGTGGCGCAGACGACGGCCGCGGAGAGCACCAGCCACACCGAGGGGCGGCTGCGACGCCCGGTGCCGGCCAGGGCCCCGGCCAGGGCACCTACCGCGAGGGCGCTGCTGAACAGACCGAACGAGGCGGCTCCGGTGTCGAAGACGGTCTTGGCCAGCGCCGCGAGGGTGAGCTGGAAATTGAAGAGTGAGGTGGCGATGACCGAGATCAGGACCATCGGCAGCAGCAGGTCCGGCCGGGCCCAGACGTAGCGCAGCCCGTCCACCACCCGGGCCGAGGCCCGCTCCTCGCGCGGCGGTAGCGCCTCGCGGTGCAGCTCGGCGGGGCGCATCCGGATCACGTTCACCAGCGGCGCGATCGAGCTGAGGGCGGTGACCAGGAAGACCGGCCCCACATCAACGGCAGCGATGGCCAGGCCGGCGAGGGCGGGGCCGACGATTCGCGCGGAGTTGAAGGTGGCCGCGTTGAGGGAGAGGGCATTCGGCAGCAGCGGGGTGCCGACCAGTTCGGAGACGAATGCCTGCCGAACCGGGGTTTCCACCGCGTTGGCGACGCCGAGGAGGGCAGCGAAGGCGAAGACGTGCCAGAGCTGCACCCGACCGGTGATCACCAACAGGCTCATGGCCAGGGAGAGGAGGGTCCAGAACAGGTTGGCGGCGAAGAGCAGGACGCGCTTGTCGTACCGGTCGGCGAGGCGCCCGGAGATCAGCGTGAGCAGCAGAACGGGAGCGAACTGGAGGGCCGTGACGATACCGAGCGCGGTGGCGGAGTTGTCGGTGAGCTCGAGGACGAGCCAGTCCTGGGCGATGAACATCATCCAGACGCCGATCAGCTTGATCAGCTGCCCGGAGGCGAATAGCCGGTAGTTGCGGACCTGTAGAGACTGGAACATCGTGCTCAGCTTCTTCTGCACTCTTGGTGCGCCTCCCTCGCGTACGCGTCATTGCCGTGACGGCGCAGGCGAGGCGGGAGCTTCAGGTACGGGTGAGCTGTTGCAAAATCTCTGCTGCCTGGCGCAGCGTCTCCCGTTCCTCCGCACTCAGTTCGGCCAGCCGGTGGGCCAGCCACTGGTCCCGAACGCGCTCAAACTGGTCCAGCACTGCTCCGCCCCCCTCCGTCGCGGCGAGGATCACCTGCCGGCCGTCGGTCGGGTGGGGGGTGCGCTGCACGAGGCCGCGCTCCTCCAGTTTCGCGACGATCTTCGTCATCGTCGGCGGTTGGACCCGTTCGACGTCGGCAAGTTCCCGGGGCGTCAGCGCGCCCGCCAGCCGGAGGCTGGTGAGCGCGGAGAGCTGGGTGACCGTCAGGTCACCAACCGGTCTGGCCTGGCGGACCCGCCGGTTGAGTCGGGTAATCGCATCCCGCAGCTGGACCGCCAGCTGCGCCGGTGGCACGCTCTTCGCCGTCACCGTCTGCTCCGTCACTATAGTTAGCCTAACTAATAAGCCTAGCTAACGACATGCGATATGACCAGGCTCACGTGGAGTACGCCC
>NZ_JABZED010000035.1:0-23409 GCF_013416675.1 Salinispora sp. H7-4 | reverse complement strand
CGCCCCACATCACAGCAGTACAGACTCGATCGGTCCGCGCAGGAAGTACAGGACGAAGAGGGCGGCCACGCCGTACAGCAGCGGGTGGACCTCCCGCGACTTACCCCGAGCGACCTTCATCAACACGTAGACGATCACGCCGGCACCGATGCCGTTGGAGATCGAGTACGTGAACGGCATCAACACGATCGTGAGGAACGCCGGGATCGCGATCTCGAAGTCGGTCCAGTCGATGGTCCGCACCGCGGTCATCATCAGGAACCCGACCACCACGAGCGCGGTGGACGCAGCCTCGAAGGGCACCACCAGCACCAGCGGCGTGAGGAACATCGCCAGCAGGAAGAGCACCCCGGTGACCAGGTTGGCCGCACCCGTCCGGGCACCCTCCGCGACACCGGCCGCACTCTCGATGTACGCCGTGTTACTGGACACGCTCGCGACGCCGCCGCCGGCCGCGGCGATCGAGTCGACCAGCAGGATCTCCTTCGCCCGGGGCGGGGTGCCCTGCTCGTCGAGCATCCCACCCTCCTGGCCGACCGCCACCATCGTGCCCATCGTGTCGAAGAAGTCGGTGATGATCAGCGTGAAGATGAACATCAGCACGACCAGCCAGCCGGCTCGGCTCCACGAATCGAGCACGTTGAACCGACCGAGCAGCGACAGATCCGGCACGTCCAGGATTCGGCTCGGCAACTCGGGCACGGTCAGCGACCAGCCCTTCGGGTTCGACACCCCGTTGACCATGGACGGGCCGATGTTGCCCAGCGCCTCGATGACGAGCGCCAGCCCGGTCGAGGCGAGGATGCCGATCAGGATCGCGCCCTTGACCCGGCGTACCACCAGGACCAGCGTCAGCAGCAGACCCACCACGAAGACCAACATCGGCCAGCTGACCAGCTTGCCGCCGATGCCCAGGCCGACCGGGACGGTGGTGTTCGCCGCGTCCGGAAGCCGCCGGACGAAACCCGCGTCAACCAGACCGATGATGGTCAGGAACAGCCCGATGCCGACCCCGATCGCCGCCTTCATCTGGGTGGGCACCGAGCGAAACACTGCGGTACGCAGCCCAGTCAACACCAGCACCGCGATGATCACACCTTCGATCACCACCAGACCCATCGCGTCCGCCCAGGTCATCTCTGGGGCGATCTCGTACGCGACCAGCGCGTTGACGCCGAGACCGGCGGCGACCGCCAGCGGGAACCGGCCCACCACGCCCATCAGGATCGTCGCCAGGCCGGCGACCAACGCGGTCGCCGCGGCGAGCGCCGGGATCGGCAGCCGTTCCCCGGCGCCATCAACGGCGGAGCCGAGGATCAGCGGGTTGAGCACCACGATGTAGGCCATCGTGAAGAAGGTCGCCAGCCCACCGCGCACCTCCCGGCCCAGCGTCGAACCGCGGGCGGATATCTGGAAGTAACGGTCGAAGCCGTTCCGCGGTGTCGCGGGCGGCGTGGCATCGTTCGGCGGGGCTACTGCCATCGGGTCCTCGCAGGTGCTCTCTCGTCTCGTCGGCCGCATCGTCGCAGATCGTCGGCCCGCCAGGAAAACTGATCCCGTACGCTGGCTCCGTGCTGAAGCAGCCGCAACGGCGGACCGAACCGCTCGACCCGCCGATGGTGCCGTTCGCCCTCGCCGGGATGGCCGGCTGGGCGATCGCCGGAGTCGTGCTGCTGTTCTTCCGCGACCAGCTGGTGGACACCGGTCGCGAGGGCTGGCTCTGGACCTGCCTGGCCGGGTTCCTGTTGGGTCTGCCCGGTCTCGCCGTGATGATGCGGTACGACTCGCACCGACGTCGCCGCCGCGCCGGTCACTGACCCACGCCGGCGATCACCTCACAGTTGGACATTCGACCCCGCCACCTCGGCAACCTCCGCCACCTCGGCCGACCGGTCGGCCTCGCGCACCGACACGGCCTCCACCGCGCTGTCGTCGTAGACGGTTGGTAGCTCCTCGGCGGGGGTCTCCGGGGACCCGGCCAGAATCTCCGAGTGCGCACCGCAGCCGTGGTCGGCGCTGACCACGCGGCCGTCATCCGGAGCGAAGAGGTTGCCACAGGCGCCGAAGGACTGGCACAGCGCTCCGGCGAGCGGCAGATAGAAGCCGCAGGTCCCGCAGCGGGCAGCCACCGGAGCGGCGGTGGCGATCGGTGCGGCCGGCCCGTGGTCGCCGTCGTACCACCGTTGGGCGGCTTCGCCGCGCCCCTCCCGGGACATCACCCGCGCCCGGCCGAGACCCAACTCCCAGGCGGCCTTCTCGACCGCCGGGTCGTCGGAGAGCAGATAACCGGGCTGCAGCCGGTCGTCGTCGGGCGGGCTGGGCAGCAGGTCACCCGGGCCGAGGTCACCGGGCTGTAGCCGCTCCTGCCAGGGCAGCCAGCCCGGGGCGAGCAACGCATCCGGGCCGGGTAGCAGCACGGCCTCACACACGGTGACCGTGCGACTGCGGGGCACCCGGGTGACGGTGACAGCCCAGCGCCAGCCGCGATAGCCCGCGAGCCGACACTCGAAGTAGTGCGTGACGAGGCGATCACCTTCGGCGACAGTCTGGAGATGGTCGCCGACATCCGCCGGGTCAACGTCGGTGATGGCGTCGCGAGCCACCTCGACGGCGGCGGCACAGACCTGGTCGAGACGGGGGGCACGAGCGGAGGCGGACCTGGTCACCCGACCATTGTTCCCCATGCGTGGGACCACCTGACAGGGACTCCCCGAACCAAACACGGCAGTGGCGGCTCGCACGCCCGGCCGATGGGTGAGACTGGTGCACATGCCGTCCTCCCTCCAGCCCGAGCGCTCCTTCCTCGGGTGGACTGTCGGCACCGGCGTCAAGGCCGTCCGCCTGCTACTGCGCGGTTCGGCCAACAGCGGCCGCTGGATGACCCGGTCAGTGGGGCGGGCCCGCGCCCGGGGCGCCGGCCGGGAAGCCGGCATGATCCGTCTCTTCGACCTGCACGCGCTCTCCTGCGCCGGGGACACCCTGATCGCGATCGGCCTGGCTGGGACGATCTTCTTCAACGTGCCGCTCGGAGAGGCGCGCAGCAAGGTCGCGCTCTACCTGCTGGTAACCATGATCCCGTTCGCCCTACTCGCCCCGGTGGTCGGCCCGCTGCTTGATCACTTCCGGCATGGCCGGCGGTACGCCCTGGCCACCAGCATGCTCGGACGGGCGTTCCTGGCGTGGCTGATCTCTGACTACATCCACGGCTTCGGCCTGTACCCGGCGGCCTTCGGAGTGCTGGCGCTCTCCCGCGCGTACGGCGTGGCCCGGTCGGCTGCCGTACCCCGGCTCCTCCCGGACGGGCTCGGGCTCTCCCAGATCGGGGCCAGAGCCAGCGTGTACGGCACCATAGCCGGCGCCCTGCTCGCGCCGATCGGCCTGGCCGCCTTCTGGTTCGGTCCGCAGTGGCCGCTCCGGGTCGCCTCGGTGATCTTCCTGGTCGGCATGGTCATCGCCCTGCGGCTGCCACCCAAGGCGGACTCGGAGCCGCCCGAACGGGTACCGCGCCCGCTGCGGGCGCTCCGGCGAAGTGCCCGCGACCGCCCCCTCGGCCGGGGCGGTCCGCACGGCCGACTGGTCATCGCCACCCTGATCGGCGCCGCCACGCTGCGCGCGGTCTACGGCTTCCTGCTGCTCTTCCTGGCCTTCGCGATCAAGGCCGGCGACCTGACCACCGTTGTCTTCGGCCGGGACCTGGGCGACGAGGCCGCCCTCGGGCTGGTCGGCGGGGCGCTGGCGATCGGCAGCTTCCTGGCCACCGCGATCGGCACCCGGCTGCGGATCCATCGCCCGGCAGCGCTGCAGTCCAGCGGCATGGTGATCATCGCTGGGGTGGCTGTCCTCGCCACGCTCAAGTTCTCGCTGCTGATGGTCGCCCTGCTCTGCCTGGTCACCGCACTGACCAGCGGCATCGCCAAGCTCGCGGTGGACGCCTCGATCCAGGAGCGCATCCCCGAACGGCTGCGGGCCAGCTCGTTCGCCCACTCGGAGACGGCACTGATGCTCGCCTTCGTCGCCGGCGGCGGGTTGGGGCTCGTCCCGTTCGACGGCCGGCTCGGCATCGCCGTCGCCGCCGGGGTCGCGACGCTCGCCACGGCCCGCGGGATCCTGGTCGCGGGCCGGCTGCGGGCGGAACGGCTGGCTGGTCGGCCGTTGGCGGACGACGAAGTCGCCCGGGACGAGTCGCCCCTCGTCGAGTCGCCCCTGGCCGAGCCCGCCGCCGACGACCCGACCCCCACCTCGCCCGCCCCGAGACCCGGCACCGGGGGCGACGAGGACCCGGCACCACCGGGTTTCCACCTCTACCGCCCGTCGTCGGCGGTGGGCGGGCCGGGCAGCAGCGATGAGGAGCGCCGTCCGGGGCCGATCCCGTGACCGGGGTCCTGGTCGTCACCGCGGTTCCCGCCGAGGCCGAGGCGGTCCGTGCGGGGCGGGGGCCGACGGTCACGGTAGCGCCGGTCGGGGTCGGCCCGGCGGTGGCCGGGGCCGGAACCGCCCGGCTGCTGGCCCTGGCGGAGGCCGCTGGCCGCCCGTACCGCCTGGTCGTCAGCGCAGGCGTGGCGGGCGGATTCCCGGACCGGGTCGAGGTCGGCGGAACGGTCGTCGGCACCAGTGCGATCGCCGCCGACCTGGGCGCCGACTCCCCGGCGGGCTTCATCCCCGTGGACCAGCTCGGAATGCCGGCCGAGTTGCTGGGCGCCGGCCCCGCCATCACCGCGGACCCGAACCTGGTCGCCACCCTCCGGGCCGCGCTCCCGGCCGCCACGGTGGGTCCGGTGCTGACGGTCAGCACGGTCACCGGAACGATCGCCGGGACCGAGGCGCTCCTCCGCCGGCACCCCGACGCGGTGGCCGAGGCCATGGAGGGGTACGGGGTGGCCGTCGCTGCCGCACAGGCCGGACTACCCTTCGTCGAGCTCCGTGCCATCTCCAACCCGGTCGGGCCGCGCGACCGCGACGCCTGGCGCCTCCGGGAGGCTCTCGCCGCCCTCACCGAGGCCGCCCTGGCCCTGCCCGGCTGAGGGCGTGGTCGAGGCTGGTCGGGCCGGCGGTTGCCGGTCGAGGAGGGCCTAACCGCAGCGCCAGCAGCGACCCGTCACGCTGCACGCCGCCAGCGTGGAACAGGCGCTCGACCGTCCGCAGCCGCGGGTCCGCCCCGGGCTGCGACTCAATTCGCGCCACCGTGCTCTTTGGTACGCCCGAACGCTCCGCCAGCTCGCGTTGGCTCAGATCGGCCCGACGGCGCAGGGCACGCAGCGTGGCACCGAGGTCGAGACGCGCCTCGGGGTGGAGGCCGGGGCGCACCTCTGAATGGAAAGACACGAGACGATGCTCCAGGGCACGAGCACGGGCTTCAACAGGCCCGCAAAACCTGTGGATAAAGCTGTGGACATAGAGCGCGGCAGTTCGGGCTCGGCAGTCCGGGCCGAGAGGTCGCTCGGCCCGACCCGCCACACCCGTGGGCGGCAGGGTGCGGGGACACCGGGGCACAGCCCGGCGGATACTCCTAAACCGCCGAAACCCGACCTTTCCTTCAACCCATCGATGGGGCAGCTCAACAGCGAGCACCGATAAACCCACCTCGGATCCGCACCCGAAATCGGCAGACCCACTCTGGACAAACCTTGCCAAATCAAAGCTTTTATCATCATTTTAGGTGCTTACCGCTCAAAGCCTTCTTATTCTGACCGAATACCGAAAACACCTGCGAAGGCAGGACGAATACCGGTAATTCTCCCGACTGCAGCCCGTCACCTATCGATTTCGATCGAATATCAAGTTCCGCTCCCCTGATACGTCACCCCTTCTCACCTGGGGAAACCGCATAACCAGCCTGCAGAGAGGCCTGCAGCAATCGATCGAGCAGGCCAGGTAACGGCCACGCCCGGTGCCGGCCAAATCCGGCCATTGCCGTTGGTCCGGTCTCCGCACGACGCCCAGGACAACGGCGAAATTTCTGGGCATCAAGGGTGTATGTATCATCGTTGCCCAAGTCAGCCAGGGCAGGCAGCGCCCGCCGCGTTGAATCGGGGTGCCTTCATCTCGATTCGGCGCTGCATACAAGGCGACTGGGAAGGTGATTCAAAACCCGACTGGGCAGTGCAAGTGAGCGACCAAATCGCACTCGCCTGAATCAGAAATCTCTGACGGCGAGAAAACCTTGGGGAGAACAGGAAGCCGTGCCTCGCTTTATTGCGTACGTAAGAAGCGCCTCAACGTTGATGGGCTACTTCGCAGGCGTCTTGATGTATTTCGCATACGCTTTTCCGAATCAGGATTGGCTTAATCCTGGCCTAGTGATTACGCTCTTCGTTGGCATCTTTCTTCCATATTACTCCCGCATCAGCAACAAGATCGATGAATGGCTGTGCTTCAAGACCGCCTTCGTCACCCCGGGCCGACTGGGACGATTTTTGGCTCAGTGGCTCTTCAACCTGGGAGTCTTCTATGTGTTTCTTCGCAGTGACGTTATCGCGTTAGCCGACGCCGACACACTGGGCGGCTTATGGGGAATTTCACTCCTGACCACCGCCGCATCCCAGGGAATTCAGTACGTCGCCATCACCTTGGCTAATCGGGAAATCGGCAACGTTAATCGCAACGTTGCATGGGGGCTGGCATCCAACATCGTGGTAACTGCGGTAGCGGCTGTCGGCGTGGGCTGGATGCGACCGGTCTTCATCCTCTCCGGACTACTCTTCGGCGGACTGGTAATTGGCATCGGAATTCTCTCCGACATTCGCTCAGTACGGCCACGCACCGGCGGTGTTGGTATCTTCTTTGGCACTTTCAACCCGTTTCACAACACCCACCTGGCCATAGTCAAACAGGCGCTCAGTGAGCGAAAGCTGGATAAGATCATTATCCACTCCACCATTATTCCAAAGCTTCACGCAGATGCACTGAGCAAGGGCGAAATCACGATTGCGGAGCGCCACAACGGCATGCGCGTGTACGGCCGTACCGAAAAAGCCGACGTCCATGTGAACTACTTTCCCACGGGGAACAGGTTCTACGAGTTCGAGACACGAAAGCGAATGATGCAGTGGGCCGTAAAGGAGGAGGGGCTCGCGGACCAGGTGGAGGTCCTGTCGTTCCCGGACACGTACCTGAACAGCGGCTTCTACGGCGTGATCCGGAAGATACGAGAGCAGAATCCAGGTAAACGACTACACGGCATCCACGGCAGCGACCTTGGCGGAATGTGGATCAGGCGAATCTACGACGAAGCTGGTTGGCTCTACCCCTATTCGGTTCGCCGGGTGGATCAGGTCTCGGCAACAGCTATTCGCAACGGAAAACAGGGCACCGCTCCCCGGGTGATTGAAGACATTCTTCGCTCCTTCCGCGAATCCGAAACCACCGTACGGGTGGGAGAACGCACCTTCCGGATACACGATGGCCTGCTTGAGGAGAGGGCGGAAGTTTCGTCGTGACCGCCCTGCCTGACAAAACAACGGGAGACGGGCTGCTCATAAAAATGGTGGAGAACGAGGAAGAGAAGCAGAAAGCCTTCCTGGTTCGCGCCATTGTGTACATGCACGAGCAGAATTGTCCGTACCACGAGGAGTTCGACCTCAACGACTACTCCGCGACCCACATAGTCGGACTGCTGGGGGAAGAGCCGGTGCTCGCCGCCCGGATTCGCTATCTGCCAGAAACGGCTAAATTCGAACGTGTGGCCATACGCACCAAATACAGAGGAAGAGGGTACGGGCACCTCCTCTTCCGCTTCATGATTGACTTTAGCAGGCAAAAAGGGTACGACCGCCTGTATCTGCATGCCCAGACTCGGTTGCAGCAATTCTACGAAGGCTACGGATTTCACACCGTCGGCAGTCCTTTCGTGTTCTCAGATCATGAGTACGTAGAGATGCTGTCGGAGCGGACCGAACCGGAGCCGCACGCCCAAGAAACGAGCCCAGCTGCTTATATCGGCTCAGACCCAATGCGGTTGAACCGCCCAGAAGGGCGGCTTGACCAGCCCGGACCACTGGATGACTCGCTAGCTCGGGCAGAAGAGTCAAGACGCGCTACCGCCCACGTCACGCCATCGCCACTCAAGGCGACCCTTGTTGCAGCCCTACCAGGTGACGTCGGGTAAAGCTGGAGGTCCGCCCGAAGAACGGAAGCGTGGAAAAGTAAAAGAGCGAACCTCCCGGTCGGGACAGCGGTTCTCCGAATCGCCGTCCCGGCCTGGAGCCGCTGCCGGGTCACAAGGGCTGCGCCTCACCCGAACACGGATTTTTCTGATGGCATGGACGCCAGCGGCAACGATAGATCAGGAAGCCCGTCGACGCCGCCGGACGGCCTACGAAGCCTTCTGTACTGGGGCGGTCGCCGGTCATCGCGTCGTGGTAGGGGTGTCGAGGTAGGCGACGTCCGGCGAGTTCGACGCGACGTTTACGCGGTAGCCCCAACGTCGGAGTGCCTGGGCCATCTTCGCTGTTCCGGATGGGTTGGCGGAGTGGATGTTGATCACGCCGACATCGAACGGTCGGCCGTCGAAGGCGGCGCGCTCGAGGACCTCGACGACCGGCCAGATCGTGTCATCTGCACCAAGATCATGATCAAGCCACAGTTCGTCCAGCCGTTGATCGTGGCAACGCTCGAGCAGTTCCACTCCGGCTGTACTAGTACGGGCCACGTCCGCGCTGCGGCCGTCAACGAAAGAACGTAGATCGTCCACGAGGACGATTCGAGATTCGTACGATGGCATACGAGGATGGTGCCTGGCCGTTGATTTAGGTTCCAGACGGTGCGGGGCCAGGCTGCTCTGCACCGCTACGGGGCCTCCTCACCCTGGGCCGGCGACCGTACGATTGCCGGCCGCGTGTGTGTCCGGCTGGCTCAACGCCGGAACCCCCGACTACCCACGTCGCCGAATGGGCCGGACACAGCGTGCACGTCCTGATGCGGGCCTACGCGAAGTGCGTCTACGGCCAGGAGGAAGCGGCCCGCCGCCGGGTAGAGGCGGCGCTCGGCCTGACGAAGCCGCCTGCCGGAACCCGCCTGACGGCTTCCGGCACCGATGATCTCCGCGACACATATACGACACAGCCAACGAGATTGAGCGAGTTAGAGCGGGACTGAGCTGGACTCACGAAAGAGGCCCCTGACCGGCGTACGCGCTGGTCAGGGGCCTCTTTCTGCACCTGGTGGCGGGTGAAGGATTCGAACCTTCGAAGCTTTCGCGACGGATTTACAGTCCGCTCCCATTGGCCGCTCGGGCAACCCGCCAAGGCACCCGCCGCGTCGCGACGCGGCGGCGAGAGCAAGGATAGCGGCTCGCCCCGACGTGGCCGCAACCGGGTACCGTCAGGGGGCGCACGGCCGGCCCGTAGTGCACGTAACAGGACAGACCGCCAGGACAACAGGAGTATCAGCATGGCAGCCAACCCGTCGTTCGACATCGTGAGCAAGGTCGACCGTCAGGAGGTTGACAACGCCCTCCGCCAGACGGAGAGGGAGCTCTCGACGCGGTTCGACTTCCGGGGCACCGGCGCCGAGATCTCCTGGTCGGGCGAGGAGGCGATCAGCCTTCGGGCGGAGACCGAGGAGCGGGTCCGAGCCGCGCTCGATGTTTTCAAGGAGAAGCTGGTCAAGCGGAACATCTCGCTGAAGTCGCTGGACGCCGGGGACCCGCGCGGGTCGGGTAAGGAGTTCAAGGTCGACTGCAAGGTCATCCAGGGTATCGAGACGGACAAGGCCAAGGCGATCAGTAAGAAGATCCGCGACGAGGGCCCGAAGGGCGTCCAGGCGCAGATCCAGGGTGACCAACTCCGCGTGACCGGCAAGAAGAAGGACGACCTGCAGGCCATCATCGCCATGCTGAAGGGCGAGGACTTCGGCGTGGCGCTCCAGTTCACCAACTACCGGTAAGAAGGCACGCCAGCCTGGTCACCACACCGGCTACGCCTTTTCACCTGGGCAGAGTCGTCGCCAGTTGTCGTCGTTGGTCACCCAAGATCGCCCTCCGACGGCCTGGTGGCGGCCGAGCCGCGTCCCACTCTGGGCCTTGCGCGTTGGTCGATTCGGGCATCGGCACCTGCTGTCCCCGTGTTGCTCGCCCGACAGAAAGATCGCCTCCACGCCTTTCAATCCGTACGCATGTTCGACAGAATCGTTCCAACCGGCCGGGGAGTGGTGATGGCAGACAAGAGCTCTATCGAGTGGACCGAAGCCACATGGAACCCGACAACTGGCTGCGATCGCATCTCGCGCGGCTGCGACCACTGCTATGCGTTGACCCTGGCGAAGCGGCTGAAGGCCATGGGGTCGGGCAAATATCAGACAGACGGTGACCCTCGTACGTCAGGACCGGGCTTCGGAATCGCGGTACACCCCGGTGAGCTGACGTTGCCTCTTCGATGGCGAGAGCCCCGCGTCGTGTTCGTCAACTCGATGAGCGACCTGTTCCACGCAAAGGTTCCCTTCGACTTCGTCGAGCAGGTCTTTGGCGTCATGGCGGCGACCCCGCAGCACACCTACCAGGTACTCACCAAGCGAGCCGCGAGGCTTGCAAAGCTCGCTCCCCGACTGACCTGGCCAGCCAACGTCTGGATGGGTGTCTCCGTCGAGGACGACGAACAGACGGAGCGCATCGATCATCTCCGCCGAGTGCCCGCTGCCGTCCGGTTCATCTCGGCCGAACCGCTACTCGGCCCGCTGGACGACCTGAACCTGGAGAGCGTTGACTGGCTGATCGCCGGTGGTGAGTCTGGTCCCGGCTGCCGGCCGGTCGATCCCGCTTGGGTGCGATCCCTGCGTGGCCAATGCACTGCCGGCGGTACGGCATTCTTCTTCAAGCAGTGGGGCGGCAGGACGCCAAAGGCCGGCGGTCGTGAGTTGGACGGCCGGACCTGGGACGAGATGCCGACAGCACGGGAACTCACCCCGATCGGGTAGAAGCCAGCCTGCGGACAACGGACCACAACCCCTACGAGCGCCGCAGCTGCTCCTTCCAGAAATCGCCCTTGCCAGTATTGGCCACAGATATTCCGCTCAGTTGCTTTACGGCGCTCCGGACGTGAGGGGTGCTTGCCTGGCCTAGAGTCGCGCCGTAGACATCCGGCACGTAATCGGCAGGGCAGAAGGATCCCACCTCGTCCAGCAGCCGTTCGAGGTTCCCCGCTATGATCCTCGTCCACTCGGAGCCGTGATTACTGCTGTGGCTCTCGGGAGTCGGCAACTCGTCATCGCCAAACAACGAGCCCTGCCCGTACCTCTCCCCCTTACGGAGCATGTCCGCCTGCCACGCCACCGACCACTCCACGCCCGCCTTGCCCAGCGAGTCCGCGAAGTGCCAGGCTCCATCGCTACTGGCCGTGAACAGCGCCAGCACGTACTTCGGTAGAAGATCGGGCCTGGGCCGCACCGGCATCTTGACCGCTCGGTATCTCGTTCCGGCTGTCAAACGCTTCTCGTACGTGTCACAGACCTCCAGGGCAATCGCGGTAGCTCGCTGCTCGTCGCCTTCGTCCCGAACACCGACAAAGTGTTCTTGCCACCAGTCGCCGCCGAGGAAACGGTCCAGGCGGCCGGCGGTCTTCTGATCCGCCGACGAAAGCTCCCCGCGCCTGGACCGAGCCCCATGTACAGCACGGCCCATCCGGGCGACGCTCAACACGCTGAAGTGGAGCAAGACCTCAGTGGGCGGCCACGACGGCCGACCGAGTAGGGCGGCCTTGAGGAGGTCAAAATCCAACGCGGGGCCGAACGGGTCGAGAAAGACGAACAGCGACGCGCCCTGGGCTCGCCTCAGGACTTCGGAAAGGTGCTCGTCAACCGAGCCGGGCCGGAGGACCCGTTCAGCGTCGCCACCCTTCTCGTCGAGCACGCGCTCCAGGTTGGCGAAGTTGTCCGGATTCTGCTCGATGAAGAATCCGAGGACATTGCGGTAGCCCTTGACGAACTCAGCACACCGCGACAGCAGCAGCGGCGAACCCGGCTGCCCGTCGCCGTACTCGCCCCTACCGGCGTAACCATCGAGGAACACAACCCGGTTACCATCGACGCTTTTGCCCGTCTTCGACGCGAAGACGACCGGGTAGCGGCTCAGGATGCCATGTTTGAAGACGGCAGCCGCCTTCTTTGACGCGAAGAAGTCAGTCCCGGCCACAAGCCCTCCCCGACGACTACCGCTGGTAGCGCCACGCTAGCGGAAGGTTGCGATAGACGGAAGGCGATGAACCGCTGTGGTGACGCCCCGAAAGCCCCGCCAGGAGGGATCGACGCGATGGGCCGAGCCGAATGGCATCCTGGACGGGACGCGTGAGATGGGGCCTCGCTACCCGGCCTGTCGTGACACGCCCCCCGCGGGGGAGCCACCGTCGGACGGGCCTGGCGGCGGCCTGACTGTCCGTTGGGCCCACCACGGTCAGCGCTCCGGGCCCACGACCTGCTCGAAGCGGAACTCGCGGATGAAGCAGTCCCGCGGCTGACCGACCGCGAAGAGCACGCAGTCCACAACAGACTGCGCGGTCAGGTCGTCGGATGCCGTCCGTGGACCGTCTTGCACGAAGTCCGGCGGGAAGAGGGAGATGACGCGAATTCCTTCGGCTCGTAGTCGATGGGACATGATCTCGGCGAAGCCGGCCTGGGCGTGCTTGGCGGCGTAGAAGGCGGGGTGGGCCGTCGAACGGTGGTGGCCGACCTCGCCGCAGGCGGAGATCATGTTGACGATGTCCGGCCGTGTTGACGCTCGCAGCAGCGCCAGCAGGTGTTTGGTGAGCAGGACCGTGCCGGTCGCGGCACCGCCGATCGTGGCGATGATGTGATCATCCTCGATGTCGCCGAGGTCCGCACCGGGCAGGTAGCCCGCACCGTTGTTGACCAGGACGTCGAGGTGTTCGGTGCGCTCGGTCAGCGCCGCCGCGAACGCGCGTACCGAGTCGGGGTTGGTCAGGTCGCAGCCGAAGGCCTCGCCGCTCCCCCGCCCCCGCTGTCGGATCATTTCCGTGGTGCGCCTCGCTGCCGCCGCGTCTCGGGCGGAGACAAACACCTGCGCGCCGTGCTCGGCGAAGGCGGTCGCCAGGAGGCGTCCGGAGTCGCGTCCGGCACCGGAAATAGCAACCCGTAGTCCGTCCAGATTCATTGCAGGATCAGAACAGGTGAAGCTGACGTGATGTCAAAGTGGGTCACCGGCCGACCACGTCAGGTCTTCGGTGCCTGGCCTGGAGCATGAAAGTCGGCGGCGCGGGAAGAAGCGATCCCGGCGAGGGCCGGAACGGCCACAGCCTGGCAGGACGACAGCCGACGAGGAGCAACAGGCCGGAAAGGCAGCCGGATGCGGGGGGCGAGGGCGCAGGATGCGGAGTTCGTCCGCCCGGACCTGTCCCACCGGGCCGTTGCCCGGCTGCTCGTCGTGCTCGCCACCGCCTCCGGCTGCCTCGACGTGTTCTGTGTGACCCAGCTCGGTGGGTTCTTCGCCAGCGTGATCACCGGCAACCTGGTCCAGCTCGGCCACAATATCGTCGCCATGGACTCCCGCCTGCTCAGCGGCGGGTCGGTAGCGGTCGGCGGTTACGCGATCGGCGTGGCCGGCGGCACCCTGCCGCTACGCCACGCCAAGTTGGGCTGGCGTTCCCGTACGCATCTGGTCATGGTGGTTCAGGTGCTGCTGCTGGTCGGCGTGGCGGGGGGCTGGTGGGCCACCGGGGGGCGCCCCGGATTCGCCGCTTCCCTGACCCTGCTCTTCGCCGCCGCAGCGGCCAGTGGAATACAGAGCGTGGTGACGATCAGCTCCGGGATACCGCACGCCACCACGACGTACCTCACCGGATCGCTCACCTCCATCGTACGGGGGGTGGTCTTCGACCCGCACCGGTTCGCGGCGGGTGCGGCCGGTGTGACCCGGTTGCTGGGGCTGCTCGGCGGCGCGGTGCTCGGCGCGGCGGTCCTGCGGGTCGCGCCGCTCTGGGCGCCGGCGCTGGCCGCGGCGCTGGTGGCCTCGGTCCTGGCCACCGCGATCGCCGTCAGCCGGTCACGCCGCCGGCTGCGGTCGCGCTCACCGGGCGAAGATGAGCAGCAGGATCACCGTGAGGATCGCGCTGATCAACACCGAGCCGAGGCAGCCGAGCCGGTTGGAGAAGAAGACGAACACGGAGGTCGTGGTACCCACCAATGAGGGGGTTCAGGCACCGACCCGGGAGGAGGGTGCCTGAACCCAGCCGGTTCAGCGGTGCTGGATGGGGCCGGTGCGGGCCATCTGTTCCAGCCGGGCGACCCGCTGCTCCATCCGGGGGTGGGTGGAGAAGAGCGCCGCCATGCCGCCGCCCTTGAACGGGTTGTCAATCATCAGGTGGGCGGCGCTGGTGAGCTGCCCCTGCGGCGGCAGCGGGCGCGCCTGGGTGCCCTTGTGGATCTTCTGGAGGGCGCTGGCCAACGCCAACGGATCCCGGGTGAGCTGGGCGCCGGAGGCGTCCGCCTGGAATTCGCGGCTACGGCCGATCGCAAGCTGGATCAACGTGGCGGCGATCGGGCCCAGGATCATGGTCAACAGCAGCACCACCGGGTTGCGCCCCTCCTCGTCGTCACCCCCGAGCCGGATGAAGAACGCCAGGTTGGCCAGGGCGGTGATGATGCCGGCCAGGCCGGCGGCCACGCTGGAGATGAGAATGTCCCGGTTGTAGACGTGCGACAGTTCATGTCCGATGACGCCACGCAGCTCGCGGTAGTCGAGGATCTCGACGATGCCCTGGGTGACACAGACGGCCGCGTTCTCCGGGTTCCGACCGGTTGCGAACGCGTTGGGCTGTTTGGTCGGGCTCATGTAGAGCCGGGGCATCGGCTGCCGGGCCTTGCTGGCCAGTTCCCGCACCATCTGGTAAAGCTCGGGGAACTGTGCCTCACTGACCGGTTGCGCCCGCATCGCGCGCAACGCGAGCTTGTCGGAGTAGAAGTAGCTGACGCCGTTCATCCCCAGCGAGATGAGGACGGCGATCACCAGTCCGCCACTGCCGCCGAACCAGTAGCCCACCGCCAAAATCAGGGCGGTGAGCAGGCCGAGCAGCGCGGCGGTCTTCAGACGGTTATGGTGCACGGTCACTCCTTCGGTGCGCGGACCGCGTTGGTCCGCCGACCGGTTCAACACCACCGGTACCCGTCAACCATCCGTCATATGGCTGTGAAATGCCTGGTAAAGAGGGGGTAGGCCCGCTGGGTCAGCGGGCGGCGAGGTCGAGCACGAGCTGCGGGGCGAAACCGACCGCCAGCGCCACGACCGTCGCCGCCGCCAGGACCGCCGCGACCGGCTTGGCCCGGACCAGCATCGCTGCCGGTTCGGTCGGCGCCACCGCCGGACCCGTCGCCGCTGCCGGGTCGGTCGGTGCCGCTGCCGGGTCGGTCGGTGCCGCTACCGGCCGGTCGGTGGACCAGAGCGCGGCGACAACCCGCAGGTAGTAGGCCAGGCCGAGCACCGCGTTGACCGCCACCACCAGGGCCAGCCAGCCGGCACCTCCGGCAAGCAGCGACCGGACCACGGTGACCTTCGCGAAGAGCCCGGCGAGACCGGGCGGCAGACCGGCGAGCCCGACCAGTGCCAGCGCCAGCCCCACCGCCGCCCACGGCCGGCGCCGGGCCGCGCCCCGCAACTCGTCGAGGGTGCCGCCGTCCGCGCCCGCCGGCCGCAGCGCGACCACGGCCGCGAACGCCGCCAGCTCCAGGACCACGAAGAAGACCGTGTACGCCACCGCTGCCGCGTACGCGGCGGCGCGGGCGTCGCCGGTGCGGCCCGCGGCGAGGGCCAGCGCGCCGAGCGGCGCGAGAATGTAGCCCGCCTGGGCCACCGAGGACCAGGCGAGAAGCCGTACGGTGCGGCGCTGGCGCAGCGCCACCAGGTTACCGACGGTCATGGTCAACACTGCGAGCAGCGCGAGCACCGGGCCGGTGGTCCGGGCCGGCAGGGCGTGCTGCACCACCGCGAGCAGGGCCACCACCCCGCCGAGCTTCGAGACCGTGGAGAGGTACGCGGCCACCGGCAGCGGCGCGCCGTCGTAGGTGGTGGGCGCCCAGGCGTGGAAGGGCACCGCCGCCACCTTGACCGTCAGCCCCACCACGACCAGCGCCACGGCAACCGTGGTCAGCGGGATGTCGAGCAGCTCCGGCTGCTCGGCGAAGAGCACCCCGAGCCGCCGGAGGTGCAGCGCGCCGGTGGCCGCGTAGAGCAGGGCCGCCCCGAGCAGGGCCAGCGTCGTGGCGACCACGCTGACCACGAAGAAGGTCACCGCCGCCTCGATGCTGGCCAGGCTGCCCCGGCGCAGGCCCACCAGGACGTACAGCGGCAGGGTGAGGGTCTCCAGCGCCACGATCAGGGTGATCAGGTCACCGGCCGCGCCGAGCACCACCCCGCCGGTCATCGAGGCGGCGAGCAGGAAACAGTACTCGCCCACCGGCGTCGCCCCGGCCCGCAGCAGCGGCCCGGAGAGCCCCAGCACGCCCAGGGTCAGCAGCGCGACGAGTACGGCGACCAGGGCGGCCCGGCCACCGAAGACGTACGAGCAGTCGGCGCCGACACAGAAGGTACGGCGTTCACCGCCGCCGCCGACGAAGATCGCGCCGGCGGCGGTGGCGAGCGCACCGAGCGCAGCGGCGGAGACGGTGACCCGCGCCCGGGCCACCAGCAGGTCGGCGAGGAGCACCAGCACCGCCGTCCCGGCGGCCAGGTACGCCGGCAGCAGCGCCACGTTGTCGACGGTCTGCACCATGCTCATGCCCGTACCTCCAGCCAGCTCACGGGCGCCCCGGCAGCAGCGCGTCCACCGGCGCCTGGGCCACGCCCAGGACCAGGATCGGGGCCAACCCCACGGCAAGCGTGAGCAACACCAGCGGCGCCCAGGTCAGCAGTTCCGCCCGCGCCACCCCCGGCCCGAGCGGCGCCACCGCCGGGCTGGCCCGGCCGTGGGTGACCTGGCGGAGCAGCCGCAGAAGGTAGGCGGCGGTGAGCGCACCGCCGAGCGCCGCGAGGACGGCGAGGGTCAGCCAGAGGGGACCGCCGACGCGGACCGCGGCGACCACGGCGAAGGCCTCTCCCCAGAAGCCGGCCAGGCCGGGCAGGCCCAGCGAGGCGACGGCGGCGAAGCCGAGCAGGCCGGCCAGCCGGGGCGCGGTCTCCCGCAGCCCGGACAGGTTGGCCAGGTCACCGGTGTGCGCCCGGTCCTTGATGGCGCCGGCGAGGAAGAACAGCAGGCCGGTGATGATCCCGTGCGCGATGTTGCCGATCAGGGCTGCCCGCAGGCCGGTACCGGTGAGCGTGGCGACACCGAGGAGCACGAAGCCCATGTGCCCCACGCTGGAGTACGCGATCAGCCGCTTCAGGTCAGTTTGCGCCAGGCAGACCAGGGAGCCGACCAGGATCGCCGCGACCGCGAGCACACCGAGTACCGGCGCGGCCCACTCGGCGCCTTCCGGGGCGACGCCGACCGCGACCCGGATCAGCCCGTAGGTGCCCATTTTGAGCAGCACCCCGGCGAGGATCACACTGCCGACGGTGGGCGCCTGGGTGTGCGCGTCGGGCAGCCAGGAGTGCAGTGGCCACAGCGGGCTCTTCACCGCGAAGGCGAGCGCCAGCAGGGTGAACGCGGCGAGCTGCGGCCCGCGGGAGAGCCCGGTGCCGCCGGTCAACGCCACGATGTCCGCGGTGCCGGCGGCGGTCACCACCACCAGGACGCCCACCAGCAGCAGCACCGAACCGAAGAGGGTGTAGAGGGCGAACTTGCGGGCCGCCCGGTGCCGGTCGGGCCCACCCCAGCCAACGATGATCGCGTACATCGGCAGGAGGACGACCTCGAAGAAGACGAAGAAGAGCACCAGGTCGAGGGCGAGGAAGGTGCCGAGGATGCCCACCTCGACCACCAGCAGCAACGCCACCAGGGCCCGGCCGCTCCCCCCACTGGGGACCTTCCAGAGGGTGTAGCCGCAGCAGAGCAGGGTCAGCAGCGCAGTCAGCACGACCAGTGGCCAGGAGATGCCATCCACCCCGAGGTGGAGGCGGAGATCCAAGCCGGGCACCCAGGGCAGATCCACCTGATGCCAGGGGCGGACCGCGGGGCTCGGGTCGGTGCCCGCCCCGCCGTCGTCGCCGCCCGCGACCAGCGGCAGCGCGGCGAGCAGGGTCAGCCCGGCGGCCACCGTACCGACCAGGCGGGCGGCCCGGTCGTGCCGGAGCGCGGCGACGACCACCGCGCCGGCCGCCGGGACCGCCAGCACCGCCACCAGCAGGACCTGTCCCACGAGCCCGCTCATGCGTCGCCTCCGATCAACACGGCCGCCAGCCCGATCAGCAGCGCGCCGGCCAGCACACCGGCGGCGGCCCGGGGCAGCGTGGCGCGATGCCACGCCGCCAGCCCGCCCCCGAGCCACCAGGCCACCCGGCCGCTGCCGGTGACCGCGCCGTCCACCACCACCTCGTCGGCGGTACGCGCACCAGCGGCGAGCCGCGCGATCGGGCGTACCACCAGGGTGTGCTGGAGGTCGTCGAGCCAGAACGCGCGGGCCGAGAGCGGTCGCAGCGGACCCAGCAGCACGGCCGGGTCACCGCCCGGATCTCGCCGCCAGCGGGCCCAGGCGAGCCCCGCCCCGAGCGCCAGCAGGACGAGCGGCAGCAGCACGGTCGGGCCGACGTGCACCAGCGGGTCGGCGGGCAGCAGCTCCGCGGAGCGCTCCCGGGTGGCCGACCCGTACGGCTCGAGCCACCGGGCGAAGGTTCCGGAGAATCCGGCCAGACCGAGCAGCGCCGCCGGGACGGTCAGCAGCAGCACCGGCCAGCGCAGCACCGCGGGCGGGTCGTGCGGCTGACGCAGCGGGCTGCGGGGCGCGCCGAAGAAGGTACGCAGCAGCAGCCGGGTGGCGTACCCGGCGGTGAGGGCGACCCCGACCAGCCCGGCCAGCCACACCGACCAGCCCACCCAGGCCGGCGCGGGGCCGCCGTGCCGGGTGGCTTCCTCGGCGGCGTACAGCACGGAGTCCTTGCTGAAGAAGCCGGACAGCGGCGGCAGCCCGGCCAGCGCGCCGAGGCCGACCAGCATGGACCAGAAGGTCACCGGCATCGTCCGGCGCAGGCCACCGAGCTGGGACATCAGCGCGGTACCCGCGGCGTGGATCACCGCCCCCGCGGCGAGGAAGAGCAGCGCCTTGAAGGCGGCGTGGGTGAGCAGGTGGAACAGGGCCGCCGCGGGCGCCCCCACGGCCAGCGCGCCGGTCAGGTAGCCCAGTTGGGAGACCGTTGACCAGGCGAGGACCCGCTTGAGGTCGTCCTGGGCGATGGCGGCGAACGCGCCGAGCAGCAGGGTGATCGAGGCCAGCACGCCGAGCACCGCCAGGGCGACCGGCACCTGCCCGAAGAGGGGGAAGAGCCGGGCCACGACGTAGACCCCGGCGGCCACCATGGTCGCCGCGTGGATCAGCGCGGAGATCGGGGTGGGGCCGGCCATCGCGTCGGGCAGCCAGGTGTGCAGCGGGAACTGGGCGCTCTTGCCGGCCACCCCGGCGAGCAACAGCAGGCAGGCGGCGGTGAGCAGGCCGGTGGCGTGGTCGTGGCCGAGCACGTCGGCGATCCGGAAGCTACCCGCGGAAACGCCGAGCAGCGCGATCCCGAGCAGGAAGCCGACGTCACCCACCCGGGTCACCAGGAATGCCTTCATCGCGGCGCCGGGTGCCGCGGGCAGCCGTCGCTCGTGGGCGATCAGGAGGTACGAGCAGAGGCCCATCACCTCCCAGCCGACCAGCAGCAGGATGAGGTCGCCGGCGACCACCACCAGCAGCATCGCGGCGGTGAAGAGGCTGATCTGGGCCGCGTACGGCGGGTAGCGGTGGTCGACGTCCACCTCGTCGTGCGGGCCGTTCCGGAGGTAGCCGATCGAGTAGACCTGCACGGCGAGGGCCACCGCGGCGACGGCGACCGCCACCAGCGCCACCGTCGAGTCCAGCCGGACGCCGAGGGTGACCGTCAGGCCGCCGAAGTCGATCCAGGTCCGGGTGGCCTCGGCCGGTGCGTCGAGGGCGGCCAGCAGGGCGACGGCGAGGAGTAACGACAGGGCCGCGCCGGTCGTCCCGAGGGTGATCGCCGCCCGGCGGGCCCGCCGGCGCGCCGCACCGGGTTGCGGGGACGCCGGCGGCAGCAGGAGCCCGAGCAGGCCGGTCACCAGGGGTACGGCCGGCAGCAGCGTGCCGAGCAGGACGGGCGTGCTCACCGGTCTGCCTCCCCGGGGGTGGCCGCCGTGGTGGGCGGGGGCGCTGACGGCTCGACCGGGGCGTTCGGCGGCGGGGGCTCGGCCAGCGGCACCTCGTCCACGGCCACGCTGGCGCGCATCCGGTAGAGCTGCAGCACGATGGCCAGCCCGACGCCCACCTCGGCGGCGGCCAGCACGATCACGAACAGCGCGAAGACCTGGCCGCCGTGCGGCAGCTGGGACCGAACCGTGGTGTCGGCGGTGACCAGGATCAGGTTCACCGCGTTCAGCATCAGCTCGACCGCGATCAGCACCAGGATGGCGTTACGTCGGCGCAGCACCCCGTAGGTGCCGAGCCCGAACAGCAGGGCGGCGGTGACGTAGGGGATGACCGGCCTCACCGGGACCGCCTGCCCTCGGTAGAGGTCACGGTGGAGGTCACGGTGGAGGTCTCGTCCGCCCCGCTGCCGCCGGCCGGGCCCACCGGTGACCGTCCGATGTCCGGGCGGGACAGGATGATCGCCCCCACCAGGGCGGCGAGCAGCAGCACCGAGAGCACCTCGAAGGGCAGCACCCAGCTGCCGAAGATCTGCTCCCCGATCCGTTCGGCGCTACCCGCCGTGGGTAGCGGCACCGACGACCACCGGTACGCGTCCACCAGCAGCGCGGCCAGCCCGAGCCCGGTGCCGCCGCCGATCAGGGCGGCCGGCCAACCCGGTCGGTCCAGGTCGGTGGAGGCGCCGATCGGGGCACGGGTGAGCATCACCGCGAAGAGCAGCAGCACCACCACCGCCCCCACGTAGATCAGCACCTGCACCCAGGCGACCAGCTCGGCGGTGAGGACCAGGTACATCCCGGCCACCGCGGCGAGGCAGAGCACCAGGTAGAGGCCGGCCCGGACCAGGTGCCGGGTGGCCACCGCCAGGGCGCCGGAGCCGACCGCCAGCGCGCCCAGGGCGAGCAGCAGCGCGTCGGTGCCGGTCACGGCGTCGGGCCTTCCCCGGCGGCGGTGTCCCCGGCTGATCGGGCCCCGGGGCGGGGCGGGGGGCGATCCGCGGCACGGGGCGGGGCGGCCGCCGGGCGTTCGGTGGAGCGGGGCGGGGCGGCCGCCGGGCGTTCGGCGGGGCTGGCCGGGATCGCGGCCTTCCGCGCGGCGGCGGTCTCCTCCTTGGCCGGCTCGCCGTTCGGGTCGTGCGCGGGCGGCGGCGGCACGGTGCCCATCCACTCGCCGAGGTGGTCCTTGTCGTGCAGGAGATCCTTGATGTCGTACTCGGCGTACTCGAACTCCGGGGACCAGTAGAGCGCGTCGAACGGGCAGACCTCGATGCAGATCCCGCAGTACATGCAGAGCGAGAAGTCGATGTCGAACCGGTCCAGCACGTTGCGCTGCCGGGCGCGGGCCGCCCCGGGCACCACCACCTCCTCCTTGTGCGAGTCGATGTAGATGCACCAGTCCGGACACTCGCGGGCGCAGAGCATGCAGACCGTGCAGTTCTCCGCGAGGAGCGCGATCACGCCGCGCGAGCGCGGCGGCAACGCCGGGGCGACATCCGGGTACTGCTGGGTGGCCGAGCGGCGGGTCATCGTCTTCAGCGTGACCGCGAGCCCCTTGACCAGGCCTGCGCCGGGAAGGCTGCGCTCGCCGGCGGCCGGGTCGCTGCGCTCGCTGGGGTCGGTCATGCCGACCATCCTGCCCTGTGCCCCCCGGCGGGCGCGACCACCACCCGGGTGCGGACTACGGCGGGCGGCCGGTGCGGGCCGCGACCGTCGGCCGGGGCCAGCTGCGACCGTCGGCCACCGCCGGCGGGTGACCCATCGGTCGGGCGAGGCGCGGCCGGGTTACGGCACGACGCTTCGCGCGCCGACTGATCCGGCGATGATGGGTGGTGAGCGCATCGCGACGACCAGAGGGGGCGGCGTGACCGAGGGCGCGACGGCGGGCAGCGGCGAGGCGGCGCTGCGCCGCACCGGCGGGAGGTACGTCGAGCCGGGCGGCGAGTTCACCCGGGATCAGCGCTACATCGCCACCCGGATCACCGCCGACGGCGGGGACGGCTGGCCGGTGGAGCCGGGGCGGTACCGGCTGGCGGTGAGTCGCGCCTGCCCGTGGGCGAACCGGCTGGTCATCGTCCGACGGCTGCTCGGGCTGGAGGACGTCCTCTCGATGGCGATCGCCGGCCCGACCCACGACCGGCGAAGCTGGAGCTTCGACCTCGACCCCGGTGGGCGGGATCCGGTGCTCGACATCGAACGGCTCGCGGACGCCTACTTCGCCCGCTTCCCCGGCTACGACCGCGGGATCACGGTCCCCGCGATCGTCGACGTACCGACCGGGCAGGTGGTGACCAACGACTTCGGGCAGATGAGTCTCGACCTGTCCACCGAGTGGACCGCGTACCACCGCGACGGGGCACCGGAGCTCTACCCGCAGCGGCTCCGGGACGAGATCGACGAGGTGAACGCGGTGGTCTTCGCCGATGTCAACAACGGGGTCTACCGCTGCGGCTTCGCCGGCAGCCAGTCGGCGTACGACCGGGCGTACCGGCGGCTGTTCGACCGGCTGGACTGGCTGAGCGACCGGCTCGCCGAACGCCGCTACCTGGTCGGGGACACAATCACCGAGGCAGACGTACGGCTGTTCACCACGCTGGTCCGCTTCGACCCGGTCTACCACGGCCACTTCAAGTGCAACCGCAGCAAGTTGACCGAGATGCCGGTGCTCTGGGCGTACGCCCGGGACCTGTTCCAGACCCCCGGGTTCGGGGACACCATCGACTTCGATCACATCAAGCGGCACTACTACGCGGTGCACGGGGACCTCAACCCGACCGCGATCGTCCCGCTCGGCCCGGACCTGGCGAACTGGCTGACCCCGCACGGTCGGGGGGAGTTGGGTGGTCGCCCCTTCGGCGACGGCACCGCCCCGCCGCCGCCCCCACCGGCCGAGCGGGTCGACCCCGCACACACCCCCCTGCGATGACGGACTGCGGCTGGCGACGCGGCACCGTCCTTTGTGACGCCGCCGGCATCACCACACCAGCGAGCCCTCACCGCCTCGGCGTGGGCCGGACCAGTTTTGGTTAGCCACAAGCTGAAGGGTGACGCGCCCACGACGGCCGCTGGCCAGATCTTGACCGGTGGTGGCGGAGACCGCATGCGCGGACCAAGCAGGCGTGAGTCGCGCTAAGAGATGTCTCGTAACTCGGTGGAGGCGTTGTGCGGCAACGGTGCTGGTGTCAGC
>NZ_JABZED010000034.1:0-677 GCF_013416675.1 Salinispora sp. H7-4 | reverse complement strand
GCATCGTCGCGCGCACCCTGGAGCACCGCGGCGGGGAAATCCACGACTACCCCTTCAGCACGACGCTCGCCTGCGACAGCGGTGGCCCGACGGCCAGCCCGACGGCGACGCCGACCGCCGACCCGACGGGGACCCCGACCGTCACGCCAAGCCCGACCGGGACCGACCTACCAATCACCGGATCGTCCAGCGGCTCAATGCTCCTCACCGGCAGCCTGGCCGTGCTGACCGGCACCGCCCTCCTGCTCACAATCGGTTTCACGCACCGGCGACGGCGCAACGCCGAAAGCTGAGCGCAGCGGCACCACTGCCGCTACTGCTACCGCTACCTGGACGATGGCCCTCCGCGCGCGGAGGATCGCGGCGGGCCTCGTCCAGGCAGGCGGCGTACGCACCAGCCGCCAGGGCAGGGTGGTCAGGCAGGTGCTCGGCAACCTCCTGGACAACGCGCTACGGCACCCACCCGTGCGCCTCAGGCACGGCCGCGGAGCATGAGATTCCAGTAGAGGGCCGGCAGGCCGTAGCGCTTGAGATACCACATGTCGGTGCGTTCGTGAGTGGTGTCGAGGAACGGAATGCTGGGTGTGGGATGCATGGTGTAGTCGAACTCGGCGAGCAGCATCTTGTTGCGGGCCGTGGTCAGCGGGCAGGATGCGTACCCGTCATATGTCGCCGGC
>NZ_JABZED010000033.1:58749-214596 GCF_013416675.1 Salinispora sp. H7-4 | reverse complement strand
GCCGTCCTCGTTCCCGCGGGACCCGAGGTCACCTCACGAACGGCGACTGCCGTACTAGGATCCCTCCGTCGGCTCCGGCGACAAGCCGCAGGGGTTGGGGGGTCGAGCCGGCAAGATCGGTGTTGCTACCAGCTGGGGCTGGTTGGTGCGACAAACTCCATCAGGAGAAGTAGTCCTCGAGTGTGCCGTCGCGCACGGTGTCCAGGGTGAAGCAGTGGAGGCCGCCGCCGAACAATCGCCGATGGCGATGACGTACCGGCACGACGTCGAAGCCGTGCTTTTCCAGTGCGCGGCTCAGCTCCGGGCAGGAATCGTTGACCATGATGGTGTGCTCATCGATTGACAACACGTTCAGGTCGATGAACGGGCTGGTGAGGATGACGTCATCGTCGTCGTACTGGGGGAAGTTCTGTGCTTTCGGCTCGGGCGCCTCGATGACATCCCACTTCTGGAGAGCTTTGGGCAGGTAGTCGAGGAACCGTCGGGAGCGGATCAACAACGTGCCCGGTCGCAGGGGGAGCACCATGCTGTCGATGTGGCTGTCGGCCAGCCGGTCGATCCGGTGGATGGTGTAGCGGCCCGCCAGGTGGCGCTCCAACCACTCACACGCGAGGAGGTGGTTCGCCGTCGCGATGTTGACCAGGATGTCCCGACCGAATCGCAGGCACTGGGCGGCGTCGAAGAGCATCTCGATGCCCACGTCATAGGGGGAGTCGTTGATGGTGGGCACCGTCTCCATCGTGACGATCTGTTCGGCGTGGGCGAGGTCGAAGGAGCGGTCGGTCATCCACGGTCGGGGCATCACCGTCCACCGGGCGCCGTGTTTGAAGTATTCCATGAAAACGGGCTTCAGGAACTGTGTCTCGAAGTAGCGCGAGCGCATCATTGGTGGCGTTTCGATGATCTCGTCACCCAGGATCAACGTGTTGTCCCGGACGTTCAGGGGCGGCAGCGCGGTGGCGGACCACGCGGGGGTGGCGAAGTGTGCCGCGCCCTCGCGGAGGTTCATCGGTCGGTGAACGCGTATGCCAAGGGACTTGAGCGTCCCAGCTATTCCTTCCACGTCTTCGTGTAACTCGTCCACATAGCGCTGCTTGATATCCAGGGTTTTCGAGGTCAATGATCCCGGCGTCGGCTGACCGTGGGCCATGAACCGTGGATAGTAGATAGGGTGAGTCTTTGGGTTGTCGTGGATGAGGTTGTCGTAGAAGAAGAGATCGAAGGAGAGGTCGCGGGCCTGTTGTCGGTAGCCCGAGGCTGAACCCACGACGATTTCGCGTAACGGCGACCATTCATCGAAACTGTGCAGCCTCATGTGGCCCCCCCAGGAGACGTATGTGTGGTGCGCTCACCCGCAGTGACGAGGAGCGTGACGTGGTTGTTACCTGCAGTGGCAGCTTGGAGCTATGTCCGTCACTCATGCAACCAGTGATCGATACTTTCGGCAATGATGATCTAGGCTGGCGGCACGGTGGGGTGGGCCGGGCCGGCTGGGATGGGTTGGCTGTGACCAGCGGTGATCGTAACGTCGGTAGGCTGCTTAAATCTCATGTGGATGAATGGTGCGACTGGATATGGGTGAGGGTGGCGTCGCTGATGATCTTTCACGGCGCGACCCCGGGAGGCTGATCGCCGCTACACTGGGTGCTAGCAAGATCACTCCTTGCTCTCGCCGGTGTCAATTGATAGCGTGTCGATCAGCAAATCGGAGATCTCTTCATACGTTGACACACGGTTCGTAACGATGCCCCGTTCTGTCTCATTTCGCAGCTCAACAGTCGGTTGATCCGGCTGGGCGGGGCCGTGTCCGAAAATCCCGCCGAACTGATGGGGCGGTAATGAGAACCTTGATTATCGGTAATAGTCGAACCTGGGAGATGGTCGGCGATCTGGCGGCGCTGACCGCCGACCAACTGCGCGGTGGTGGCTGTGCCGCGCAGCGCCTACTCTGGTTCGCCCGGGACGGCGACGTGCTGGTGTTGCCGTTCGCCCCGCCGGCGGACTACCTGAGCTACATCACTGACCTGACCGGAACCCGCGCCTCGACCCTGACCACTGTGATCCCGCCACCGGGCAGTCTCGGCTCGGACATCCTCACCCCAGATCGGCTGACCGATCCGAGCTTTCTGGACAAGCTACGCGGTGCGCTCGGCAACCGGCCTCCGGCCAAGATCTTGGCCGTCTACAAGGACCTCTCCATCACCAGGATCGCCCGGACACTCGGCGCCGAGGCGGCCTTACCCGGCTATCCGTTCAGCAACCAGGCCGGTGATGCGCTGGTAAACAGCAAGGCCGGGTTCCGGGCCCTGGCCGCCGGAGCCGGGGTGCCGATCGCGCCGGGCACCGTGGTTGCCCGGCCGGAGCAGGCACTGGAGGCGATAGCTGACCTCTTCGAGCAGGGACACGACGCGATCGTCAAGATGGAGTTCAACGGAGGTGGTCTCGGCAACGAGGTCCTCAGCCGTACCGATGGCGTCGTGCCGACCGGCGCGACCCGGGCGGTGGTTTTGCCGGACCATCCCGCGCTGCTGGCATACGTACAGCAGCGGTGGGAAGGGCTCACCGCAGGCCAGGCCCACCGGCTGGTGGTGGAGCAGTTCTTCCCCAGGTCCGCCACCAGCTACGCGGAGTACATCGTGACCGACGAGGCGGCGCAGCTGATCGGGGTGGGAGATCTGCTGATGGCGCCAAGGGCAATCGGCCAGGTGCTGCCGGCGCAGACGATCGACGCGGAGACCCGGGCAGAGTTGCTAGACGGCGCCCACCGGCTGGTCGAGTCCCTCCGTGTACTCGGCTACCGGGGCGTGGTATGTGCCGACGCTATCGCTACTCCGGACAAGCAGGTGCTCTTCACCGAGACCAACTGTCGCCTAACTGGCTCCACCCACCTCCACCTGGCCCTCTACGGTCGGGTGGTCGATCCCGAGTACCGAGAAAAGCGGGTCTTCCTGGAACGCTTCGGTTGGGCCGTACCGTCGTTCACGGCGGCTGTCGAGCGGCTCGCGACGGCCGGCTTGGCGTACGACGCCACCAGCTGTACCGGGGTCGTGATCACCTCCGACGACGTGGACGCGGACGGTACCGTCGCCTGTTGCGCCATCGCGGATGACCTTCAGGCGGCGGAGGAGCTGCATCGCCGGCGGGGGGAACTCTTCGTGGACCAGTCGGCATGACCTGCTCCGCATCGTCGGGACGCACCCGTAGCGGTGGCTGGGGACCGGTACTCGTCGGTTCGCATCGCAGCGGACGTTGGTGGCCGCGATGACCCGGTCCATGCGGGCGGTGGTTCTGCGCCAACCAGGTGGTCCGAAAGCACTACGCGTCGAGCGGATACCCGAGCCATCGCCGGGGGTGGGGGAGAGTCTGATCGACGTGACGTTGACCGGGGTCAACTTCGATGACCTGGAGCGCTGCGCCGGTGCTCACCCCGAGCTGCCGCTGCCGGCGGTGCTCGGCGTGGAGGCGGTCGGGCGTCGACGGGCCGACGGACGGCGGGTCGTCGCGCTCCTACGCCAGGGCGGTGGGTACGCCGAAGTGGTGGCGGCCCCGGAGGCGCACACCGTGGAGATTCCGGCGGGCATCGATGACCCGCAGGCGCTCGGTCTGTTCGAGCAGGGCAGCACCGCGTACGGGGCGTTGTCGTTGGCCGGTCGGCTGCGGGCCGGGGAGAGTGTCGCGGTCTCCGCCGCGGCCGGCGGGGTTGGACACCTCGCGGTGCAGCTCGCGGTGGCGCTTGGCGCCTCGCCGGTGATCGGCCTGGCGTCGACCTCGGCGAAGCGACAGTTCGTCACCGGACTCGGCGCAGATGTGGTGCTGGACCCGGCAGATCCAGAGCTGGCCGACCGGGTGCGGGAGGCGGCCGGCGGAGCCGGCGTGGACCTGTTCGTCGACTCGGTGGGCGGCGCGGTGGCGCGGGCCGCCCTGGTCGGCCTGGCACCGTTTGGACGGTTGGTCTGCCTCGGCTGGCGGCCCGGCAACTCGAGCGATCCCGGAACCTGCGGAGCTGGTGACGTGCCCGTCGGTCCGGAGGACCCCACCGGTGTCGTCGCGGTGACCACCGCGCAACTGGCCGAGCGTTCCATCGGTTGTGCCGGCTTTTGGATGCGGCACGTGGTGGACGACCGTGAGCTGCTGTGCGGAATCGTCGGCCGGCTCTTCGAGCTGGCGGCTCACGGCCAGCTTACGGTCCACGTCGACCGGACCGTCGCGCTGCACGAGGTCGGCGTCGCCCACACGGCGGTCGCCGCCCGCGCCACTTCGGGCAAGGTTCTCATCGACGTACGCCGGGAGGTGTGATGTACGCCCGGTACTGCCGTTCCATGTTGTGTACGCCGGCGACCGCGGTCGGCAGGTACGCAACCTGCCACCGTTCGGGAGCCGACATTTGCCTGGTCGACCTGGAAGACTCGGTGCCGCCGCAGGACAAGGCCGAGGCCCGGGACCGGGGGAGCGCGTTCTTCAGTGGGGAGAGCGCGTCCGGTCGCCGTTGCGCCGTTCGGATGAACACACTTACCGAATCGGAAGGTATGCGGGATCTACTCGCCTTGCGCGAGTATCCAATCCGGCCCTCCATCGTGCTGGTGCCCAAGGTCGAATCGCCACGCGACATTGAGATAGTCGCGCGACTACTCCGGCCGGTCCGTCCGGACCTCGAGCTGTGCGCGGTGATTGAGACACCACGAGGGGTGGAGGCCGCCGCGGCGATCGCGGCGACGTCGCCCCACCTGCGTGCGCTGGTCTTCGGGTCGGCGGACTACGCGTCCGCTATTGGTGCCCAACTGCGCTGGGAGCCGCTGGCGCAGGCCCGGACCCGGGTGGTGAACGCCGCCAGGGCGGCTGAGGTGGAGGCGATCGACTCGCCGACCTTCCACGTGCAGGACTTGGCCGCGTTACGGCGGGAGGCGATTCTGGCTCGGGACCTCGGGTTCAGCGGCAAGATCGCCCTGCATCCACGCCAGGTGGCGGTCATCAACCAGGTCTTTTCCCCCGACGCGGCATCCCTGGAAGCGGCCCGGCGAGTGGTGGCCGCCGGCCAGCGCAGCGGCCAGGGCATCACCACCGTTGACGGGGTGATGGTCGGCCGGCCCTTCTTCGAGGCGTCCCAGCGGCTGCTCGACGAATTCGACTCATCCGGCTGACCCGTGGCCGGGACAACAGCGGTCAGTCTCACTGGCAGGGAGAGGAAATGACGCGCACAGCGGAACACCAGAGCTTCGTCGGTCCACACCGGTACCGCCACGCGGAGAAGATGATCCGGACCGCCGACCCGGTCTGGCAGGCAGCGGCGGACCACGGTTTGACCGGGATCAGTGTCGACACGCCCTCGGGCGACTCCAACAACCGGCTCGTTGACCGGGCGACCGGCCACGAGTTCGTCAACATGTGCTCCTGCGCCTACCTCGGCCTCAACCACCATCCGGCAGTGATTGAGGGGGCGGTGTCGGCGCTACGCGAGGCCGGCACCACCTGGCTGGTCACCTCCACCACCCGCATCCGGCACCAACTGCTGGCCCGGTTGGAGGAGGAGCTGGGAGAACTGTTCGGTGCCCAGATCCTCCCCGGTGCCACCTGTAGCGCGCTCGCCGCCGGCATCTTGCCCCTGGTGGCCTCCGGGCACCTCGCTCCGGGCGGCCCCAGGGTGATGGTCTTTGACCGGCACTGCCACTTCTGCATGTCGTACGTGAAGCCCATCTGCGCAGAGGAAAGTCTGGTCCTCACCTGCGACCACAACGACCTGAACTACCTGGAGGACATCTGCCGGCAGTATCCCAGCGTGGCCTACGTCGCCGACGGCGCGTACTCGATGGGCGGCGCCGCTGCCCTGGACGGTCTGTTGGAACTCCAGGACCGGTACGGTCTGTTCCTCTTCATCGACGACTCGCACTCGTTGTCGCTGGTCGGCGAGCGGGGTGAGGGCTTCGTCCGATCCCGACTGGTCATGAATCCACTCACCGTCATCGTCACCAGCCTGGGCAAGGGCTTCGGCACCGGTGGTGGTGTGGCCATGCTCGGCGACCCGGCGATGTCCCGTTTCCTGACCCGGCACGCCGGGCCGGTGGGGTGGTCGCAGAACATGGCCCTGCCACTGGTCGGGGCCTCGTTGGCGAGCGCCGCCATTCACCGTTCACCCGAGCTGGGCCAGTTGCAGCGCCGACTGGACGAGAACGTGGCGTACTTCGATGAGCTGCTACCCACCTCCTTTGCCGGAAACGGACTGCCGGTACGTCGAATCACCGTGGGCGACACCGACCGGGCAGTCCAACTCTCCGCGGAGTTGTACCGGCGTGGCTTCTACAGCTCGGCGGTGTTCTTTCCGATCGTGCCGCAGGGCCAGGCCGGGTTGCGGATCATGATCCGCGCCGACCTTGACCGGTCGGTCCTGGCCACCTTCGCCGACCATGTACGGGAGCTTACCGATGCGGCCTGAGCAGGCCGGGAAGCCGACCGGCTCCGGTCCGGTCGGCTTCCGGAGGGTAGGCGAGAACCGATACCGCGAACAGGTCGGCTTCTACTACGACGAGATCGTCGTCGGCACGGTGATCGAGCATCGGCCCGGCCGCACCGTGACCGAGATGGACAACGTGTTGATGAGCATGTTGAGCATGAACGCGTCACCGCTGCACATCGACGGCGCATACGCCGAGGCGGGCCGGTGGGGCCAGCCCCTGGTCTCCAGTCTGGTGACCCTGAGCATCGTCGGCGGGATGACCGCCCGCAGCACCAGCGGCCGGGCCATCGCGAACCTCGGCTGGGAGCGGATCCATCTTCCCCAGCCGGTCTTCGTGGGCGACACGCTGTACGCCGAGAGCGAGGTGACCGCGAAACGGCTCTCCGCCAGCCGGCCGGGCGAGGGCATCGTGAGCTGCCGCACCATCGGCCGCAAAGCCACCGGCGAGGTGGTCCTCACCTTCGAGCGGAGCTTCCTGGTGCCGACCGCGCAAGCCAGCATCGACGACACGACGGGCTACTGACCCTCCACCCACCCCGCGCGGTCAGGCCGCCGTGCTCCACAGTGCGTGGAAGGCGGCGGCCTCGCCGGTCAGCCAGCGCTCGATCTCCGCGGGCTTCGCGGTCGCCGGCGTGCGGTGCGCCCGGCCACGGCGGACATCGACCAGGACGGGTTCGGCGTGCGGCAGAATCGCCTCCATCTGCCGGCCCATCAGGTGCAGCATGGCCAGGGCTGCCTCGTCGCTCGGCGGAGCCTCGTCGAAGTGCAGGCGAATGGCCTCGGCGCGCCCGTCGGCGTACCGGATTCCGAAGTGTGGGTTGATTCTCACGGGCAGGTCGCCCAGCAGGGCGATTGCGTCGCGGGTCTGGGCCAGGTCGACCGACCGGGGTGCGCCGAGGGACAGCAGCCAGGCCATCGCCCCCGGCGCCAACGCCTGGTAGAGCGGACGCCAGCGGGGTTTGACGGCGGTGACCACCCGATCGAGGTGGGTGCCGCTGGTGTGGAAGGCGATGTCGGCCTTGAGTGCCTTGACGAACTGGCCATGTGGGTTGAAGCCGGAGCGGCTGGCCCGTTGCCGCCGCAGGCCGCCGACGAAGGTGGCCTTGGTCGGGCCGGTGCGGTCGACGTAACGGGTGAAGCCAAGGAGCGTGGTGTAGGGGGCGAGGGGAGTGGCGGGGGTGGGCGCGGTCACGGGCATCCTCCCAGCTCAACGGCGAGATTAGTACATACATTCTAATCGACGGAGCTGACGTCGACCAGGACAAATCACCCACGCATGTGTCGCGTCCGCGCGAATCCTGCGAGTGTCCGGATAAGTCTGCGAGTGATCTTGCGAGCCGTCCGGAACGGGTTGCGAGTCACCCGTACGCGCCGAGTTGGTCGCCGGGAAGCGGCGTCAGTTGTGGTATGAGCGTCGATTCTCCGACGGGCTCCAGCGCGGTAGTGCCGCTGGCCCGTAACCGGGCGCGGATGCCGTCCGGGCGGTTGAACTGCTTGAACGTCCGGCTGGCGGACGAGGAGATGCGTGAAGTCTCTGCGGCGGCTCGCCGGGCGGGTTTTGACTCCGACCGGGTACGCGGGGGAGGTAGCGGTCGCGGCGGCGCGGGCGGATGCCGAGGGCAGCGCCGTCGGAGCAACGCGGGCCCGCACCGTCATCGACCACCTCGACGGCGGCACCAAGGTCTCCGAGGAGATCTTCAAAGCCGACACTGACATGGCCTTCCCGCTGCTGGCCGCCATGGGCATCGAGATGACCCAGACGCTGTTCGTCGCCGACGACACCCTGCTCGTCGAAGGCCCCAGCGACATGATCTACCTGGATATCTTCAACGACGCGGCCGAAACCGCCCGCCGGACCAGCCTCGACCAGCGCTGGGTCGTCACCCCAATCGGTGGAGCCGGCAAGCTGTCCACGTTCGCCGCCCTGCTGGGCGCCAACAAGATCAACATTGCGGTACTGGTCGACTCCAGCACCAAGGACGTCCAAGCCGTTCAGCAGCTTAGGGCCAACGATCAGCTCGCCAAGAACGGCCTGATCGAGATCAAGGAGTTCACCGGCGCAGCGGATGCCGACATCGAGGACCTCTTCGACCGCGACTTCTACATCGAACTCGTCAACCGCGCCTACGCCAGCGAGCTGCCCGCGCCGATCACCGCAGCCGACCTCAACGCGCGGGACCCGCGCGTCGTTCGCCAAGTCGAGGCATACTTCCAGAAGAAGAAGATTGCCGGCGGCAAGTTCAACCACTACAAGCCCGCCCGCACCTACCTGCGGGAACATGCCTCACTGCCCGAGCTTGACACCGCCACCCTCGACCGCATCGAGAAGCTCTTCCAGCGGCTCAACGGGCTGATCCGCAAGAGCAAGAACAAGTAGCACCCGCCGGATCCGGCGCCGACTGCTGACCGAGCATCGGCGCCGGACGACCGGATCGCTACCTTCGTCGGCATGCCGCTTCGTGATCAGCCAGCCCAAGAGCCCTTCGAGAGCAGAGACCTCGAACTCGGCGCAGCCCTTGGCGCATGGAGCGAGGCCCAGACGCTCTTTCAGCTTGAACTTCTCGGGCCGCTGGACGCTCCAGGCATGGATCCGACCTGGCTACTTCGTGTCGTGGGGCATGTCCTCCAAGCCGAGCTGGTTCTCTTTTACGGGCCGCACGTCGATGTCTCGGCGTTCCGATCCACCCGGCCCGAGGATGGTCTTTATGTCGGCGGTGAGACTGACATCACGCCCAGCAGGCTCACCGAGATGCTCGACGAGCTTGCCGCAGTGGAGGAAGGCGACGCGATGCCGAACTGGCTATGTCCCGCGCCGGACTACTGACTCGCCTGGCGCCAGGCGGCACCCGACGGGTCGCGATGGCAGAATGATCATGTGTTTGACTTCGGCATCGCCGGCTACCGACCGCACTGGCTGCATGGCCTGAAGACGGTCAGTGCCGCCCACGGTCGTCGCCTTGCTGGTCTTGCCGGCCGAACCTTGCGCCACGTCTGGCTGGTCTGGGACCTCGGCGCCGACGAATGGTTCGCCGACTGCCCTGTCCTGCTTGACTTTGGAAGTGAGCAGGTCGAGATTAACCATCAGAAGACCGACGACCTGTCGATCACCTTCAACAGCATCGACCCGCATCAGCCCCTCACCTGGCCGACCTCCGACGACTTCCAACTTGCCTGGCGGCCGGAACCGATCGCGCAGCTCGAAGAACTCCGCGGACAAGAGCTGCGCCACGCCAGCCTTCTCGAATGGGCCGGCGGCACCATGGCCGACGGCAGCGTCGCCCTCGGTTTCGCTTTCCCAGCAGGACACCTGACGATCTACAACGCGCTCGACGAGAACGGCCTCCTCTTCAGCGCACCAGGCCGGGACTGGCGCGAGCACCTCCTCTGAACGGCGAGAAGGCCGAGTCAGGGGACCTACCTTCGCGGTGCATGGTCGCCTCGGGTCAGATTTTCGCAAGATGGGCCCGGACGTTTCGGCACGATGTCGTCTGGACCTACCTTTGCGAGTTGCTGGTCAGCGCCTCGGTCACCCGCAATCTTCCGGCGGACCCGACAGCATGGTCGTCTCTTGTCGGGCCTGCCGGCCCCGCCTCGCACCACACCTGGCTGCTCCGGGGGAGGTCGCGGTCGCTGCTGCTGCTGAGAAATTTGGTTGGTCCGGCTCCTCCGGCTACGGCAGCATCTCTGCCATGCTGCACAAGGACGAGATTCGGGTTGACGAGGCAGTCGTCACGTCACTTCTGCAGCTTCAACGCCCGGACTGGGCATCGCTGCCCTTGTCACCGGCAGGCGCCGGCACTGACAACATCATGTACCGGCTGGGAGAAGACCTCCTGGTCCGGCTGCCGCGAACAGCCGACAAGGCGCCGTCCCTGGATAAGGAGCGGACGTGGCTTCCTCGGCTGGGACCGCTCCTGACCTACCGGACGCCGGAACCGGTCTACGCCGGCACGCCAACCCCCGAGTTCCCGCTGCCTTGGTCGATCTACCGCTGGATCGACGGAACCGCGGTCAACGCGAATACCGTCCAGGACTGGGCCGCCTTCGGAACAGAGCTGGCAATATTCGTTCATGAGCTGCACGGCATCGATCTCATGAGTGCCTCTCGCGCCGGTGAACTGAGCTGGTACCGCGGAGGCAGCCTGAAGGGTTGCGAAGAGGCCATCAGCACCTATTTCGCGGACTGCTGGACCACGATGGATGACGACCTCGATATCGACACCCTGGCAGGGCTTTGGCGCGCCGCCATCAGGCTGCCCGAGCCCTGCAGTTCGCACGTATGGCTCCACGGTGACCTTCGCCCCGCCAACCTTCTGGCAGCGAGGGGCCGACTGCACGCCGTCATCGACTTCGGGGGACTGTCGATCGGCTTTCCTGCTGCCGAGCACGCCCCGGCCTGGGATCTGCCGGCTCCAGCGCGACAGGCCTACTGGAACGCCATGGACCTCGACGACGTGAGCTGGGCGAAGGCTCGGGCATGGGCCATCGCCGTGGGCATCGCCGGAATCTCCTACTACCGGAATACCTGGCCCGCCTTCGCGGGCGAATGCCGGACACGACTCGAAGCGATCCTCACCGACGCCGCAACACGCTAACTCCGTACTCTCAGGAAGCCGCTGCGCCCATCACGAACCCCTGCCGAGCAACAGGAGAAAGGCGACCTGTGACACGGGCAGTCCTATAATCTGACGACCTGCACGACCTGGTGGTGGACCAGTTCGGCGCAGACCGTAGACCTGCCGCCCTGGACCGGCTGACCGGTGGCAGCAAGAAGGGCGTCTACCGGCTCAGATTGGACGACCAGTCGACAGCGATCCTCTATGTTTGGGCAGCAGGCGAGAACTACTGGCCGCCGGCACCAGCCGTCCCCGACGATCCCTTCACCGACGCGTCGGGCGTCGAGTTGTTCGCCACCAACTACGCCGCCCTCAGCGCCGTGGACGTGCGGACGCCACGGCTGTTGATGCTCGACCGCGCCGGCCGCTACCACCCGGCCGACCTTGCTCTGGTCGAGGATGTCGGTGCGGTGACGCTCGAGGCGCTCATGGAACATGACCCGGCCGCAGCCATGACGCCGCTGTCCACACTTGGTGCTGCCCTGTGCCGCATGCACACTTCCCGCAGCACCCACTACGGCAAGCTGGCCGCCATCGCCCGCGGGGAGGCCCTACAGACCCGCAGCACCGAGGACATCATCCAGGACCGGGCGCGTGGTCACCTCGACGCGGCGGCCGCCCGCGACGCCCGCCTCGCCGATGCCCACGACCGAATCACCGACCATCTCCGGCGCCTGCGCGGCGCGGTCACCGTTCGCCACGACTACCGGTTGATACACGGCGAACTCGGACCGGACCACGTGCTCGTCCCGCCTTCCGGTGCACCCGCCATGATCGACATCGAGGGGCTGACGTTCTTCGACGTGGAGTGGGAGCATGCCTGGCTGCAGTTGCGCTTCGGTGACGCGTACCCCGCGCTCCAGTCCGTCGAACTCGACCCCAACCGGCTGGAGCTCTACCGATTCGCCCAGGTCCTGTCTCTGATCGAGGGTCCCCTTCGGATCGCCGACACCGACTTCCCGGACCGCCAGTGGATGCTGGCTCTGGCCGAGCGGAACATCACCAAGGCCCTGGCCGTGATCTGACTCCTCCCGCATCACCGTCCGGCGGGATGACCCGGCCAGCCGGGGTCGGCTGATGAGGCGTGGCGATGGCTACCGCTCCGTACTCCCGAAGGCGCTGGACAGGTAGGTGCGGGCGTCCGTGATGGCGTCCGCGATGATCCTCGCTGCGGCGCGTGCCTCCTCCGGCTCATGGTTCGCTTGCACCTGAAGCCGGAACCGCGACGAGCCGGTGGGAGTCACCGGGAACTCCACCATGAACGCGAGCACCCCACGGTCGAAGAGCAGGCGGTTCGCGATCCGCGCCAGCTTCTCGTTTCCGATCAGGAGCGGCACGATCGGCGACGGTTCACCCATACAGGTCAGCCCGTGCCCGGTCAGCTCGTCTCGAAGCGCGGTGACGGCGGTGCGCAGCCGGGAACGGAGGAGGTCGCCCTCCGCGGATCGGATGATCTTCGAGGCTTCCAGGACCACGGCGGTCTGCACGGGCGACAGCGCGTTGGAGAAGAAGTGCGACCCACCGAACATTTTGAGGTACTGCTTGAGCGCCGGGGAGGCCGAGGCGACGAAGCCGCCGTTGGAGCAGAACGTCTTGGAGAAGGCGCCCATCACGATGTCGATGTCGCCGAGCACCTCCTGCAACCCGAGGACACCGGTGCCACCCGGGCCCATCGAACCCAGGTCGTGCGCCACGTCGACGAGCAGCGTCGCGTCGTGCTCCCGGCACACCTGCTGCAGGGTCACCAGGTCCGGCCAGTCCGCGTCCACCGAGAAGAGGCCGTCCGTGACGACGAGGATGCCGTTGCGGCTGTCCCGCTGGCGGATGTCGACCAGGTGGCGACGGACCGCCTCCACGTTGAGGTGTTCGTAGCGCACCACGTTGCGGGTGGTCGCCCGGGCCCCCTGTTGGAGGCAGGAGTGCGCCAGCCGGTCGATCAGAACGTGGTCCTCCTGGCGGACCAGGCCCGCCATCGCGCCGAAGCCGGCGGCCCACCCGGTCGGGAAGAGCGTCACCTGCTCGGCCCGGACCAACTCCCCGAGTGATGCCTCCAGTTCGTCGGAGATTCGGGTGTTCCCGAGCACCATCGGTGACCCGGCGCTGTGCGGACCGTAGTCCCGCATGGCCTTGGTCGCCGCCTCCCGGATCGCCGGGTGCGTGTTGAACGACAGATAGTCCTGCGAGTTGAAGTTGATCCCGCGGGTACGCCGGCCGATGTCGTTGGTGATCTGGGCGATGCTGCTCGGTGCGGCTTCCAGCGTCCTGGAGTACTGCCACGTCTCGGTCCGCCGCCGCGCCTCGACCCACCCGTGGAATTCCTCGGTACGGGTCATCAGGTTGCGGCCGGCCGGCCGGTAGAAGTCATAGGCGTTCTTGTCGAGCGCGTACGCCTCGTCGGCGTCAACCTGTAGGTCGACGGGTTCCCACATCTGGGTCAGGTCGGCGACCACCTCGTTGAGGGTGGTCTCGTCCAACGAGTCGAACTCGTCCCACGGGATGTGGGTGGCCCAGTTGCGGGTCATCTCGGAGACCTCGGCCGCGGCTGCCGCCATCGCCTCCAGATCCTGCCGGCCGGCGGCCGCGAGGATGGTCCCGATCAGTTCGTCGTCGTTGCGTTGGTCAAGCTCAGGCAGGGACACAGTCGATCTCCGGGCGGGGTACGGGTCAGGCGAACAGGTTCTGCTGGTACATCCGAGCGGTCGCGGGGTAGTCCTCGAACACCGGGTACCCGGCCGAGGTCTCCTTCGCGGCGTCGTTGAGCAGGAGGAGGTTCGACGCCTGGAAGAACTCCGAGACCGGCGCGACGTCGGCGTGGGTGGCGACGAACCGGTCGATCTCCTGCTGGTTTCCGCGCAACGCCACGAACAACTGCAGTTCGTCGTGGCGGTACGGGCGCATCTCCGCGAGCGTGCAGACGTAGTCGTAGTAGGCGGCGGCGTTCTGGCTGCGGCGGCGGCCTTCATAGCTGGCCATCGCCGCCTCCAGCGACACGTCCCCGGAGAACCACCGGCCCAGCGCGTCGGCGACCAGCTCCGCGCCCCGGAACGCGTGGGTCATCCCGATCGCGGTGCACTGGTCCTTGGCCGACTCGGCATCCCCGACCAGCACCCAGCCCGGTCCGGCCAGGGGCCGGAGGAACGCGGACTGATCCAACGTCCCGTAGACGCGCTCCGCCCGCACGCCCTGCGTCCGGACCACCTCGCCCAGCTCCGGGCTGACGAAATCCAGCGCCCGCTGGAAGTTGCCGGACACGTCGCGACGGAACTCGCGGGACCACTCGCTCGGACCCCAGACCAGCACCATGTTCTGGTCGTGGTTGGTGGGTGCGACGGCGCAGGCCAGCCGACCACGTCGGTGCAGCTGCGCCGGACCCAGGTCGAAGCCGGAGTAGTAGCTCCAGTAGGCGAAGGTGCACCGGGGCCGTTCGTCGAATTTCGGTAGGCCGAGGGTGCGGGCGACGAACGAGTTGCGCCCGTCGGCACCGATCACGATTCGGGCGCGCTCCTCGACCAACTGCCCGTCGGAGTCGCGTCCCCGTACCCCGACGACCTGGTCGCCCTCGGTGATGAGCTCCCGCACCGTGAAGTTCGTCCGCACCTCGGCGCCGGCCTTACTCGCCGCCTCGACCAACATCTGGTCGAGTACGTGGCGGCGCACCGAGGCGTACGTGCGCACCACGCCCGAGTCGTCGCCATGCCAGTCGCGGAAGTACGCGCGCAGCAGCTCGTCCGGCACCGAGCCGGTGAGCGGAATGCCGTCGTTGACGAAGGTGACCTCGGTGTGCGACGGGGTGACCGCCAGCACCTGGTCCAGCAGGCCCCACCGGTTCAGGTAGGAGGTCCCGTGCGGCCAGAGGAAGTGGGTCGAGATGACGTCGCTGGGGAAGCTCGATCGGTCTAATACCAGCACCCGGTGCCCCTGTCGGGCCAGGAGCATGCCGGTGGACGCGCCTGCGCAGCGGGCTCCGATGACAATCGCGTCGTACCTAGACATGCGGATTCCCTTCCGAGGAGCGGCAGCTCGACGATCCCAGCGGGGCTAGTCTGCTGGCCGCGATCGTATCTGTCCAACTAGGTCTTTCCGAGCAGCCGACGGCTGATGGTTGCGCCGGTGACACGGTGTGGCGGGCCGCTACTACGGGTGGGGGTTCTGAGGCAGCCTGCGGATCGGTAGCGTTGGGCGGGAGTGCGGCTTGATGGGTCGGTGGTGCGTTCAGTGCTACGCGAGGAGGTTCCGGGTGGATTCCTTGCCAGAGTTGACGTTCGGGCAACGGTTGAAGGTCTACCGGGAGCGGTCCGGAAGGACCCGGGCGGTGCTGGGTGGGTTGGTGGGCCGTAGCGCCGAGTGGGTGAAGGCGGTCGAGACCGACCGGATCTTGCCGCCACGACTTCCCATGCTGGATCGGATTGCGCGTGCTCTGAAGGTCGACGTGTCTGTCCTGGCCGTGGAGTTGGGTGACCGGTCTGTGGTGGTCAGTGGGCCGGAGCATCCGGCGTTGGCGTCGGTGCGGGATGCCGTGAACCGGGTCGTGTTCGCTGATGGCGTCCCGGCGGAGTCGTTGGTCAGGCTGAGGGAGCGGCTGGCGATGGCATGGCGGGCCCGTCATCAGGCGTCGGATCACCGGACGGTGCTGGGCGGTCTGTTGCCGGGTTTGCTGCGGGATACGCAGCGTGCAGTGTTGGGGTACGAGGGTGACGAGCGGCGGCAGGCGCAGGTGCTGTTAGCGGAGACGCTCGGGTTGGCGCAGATGTTCATCGCGTACCAGCCTGCTGCCGAGTTGTTGTGGCGGGTGGCGGATCGGGCGATGGTGGTGGCGCAGGAGTCCGGTGACCCGGAGGCGGTGGCCGGTGCCGGGTGGTTCCTGTGTCAGGTGCATCGGGACGCTGGGGACTGGGACACCGCGATGGCGGTGACGCTGGACGTGCTGTCGGCCGTGGAGCCGGCAACGGTCGATGGGAGCACGAATCTGCTGGCGCTGTGGGGTGCGCTGAACTTCGAGGCCGCGTACACGGCGGCTCGTGCCGGCACGGAAGGGCGGGCCTGGCGGTACTGGGATCGCGCGGATCGCGTGGCGCAGCGCCTACCGCAGGGTTTCTACCAGCCGCAGACGTCGTTTTCCCGGGCCATCATGGGCGCGCACGCAGTGACCGTGGCGGTGGAGTTGCAGAAGTCCGGCGAGGCGGTGCGGCAGGCCCGCCGCCACGATGCGGCAGCGATCCCGTCGAGGCCGCGCCGGGCGCGCCATTTGATCGAGGTCGCGCGGGCGCACTACGGCAAGGGCGATACGGAAGCGACGGTGGCGATGCTGCGGCATGCGTACGAGTCCGCCCCAGAGACGATCCGCTTCAACGGGTACGCCCGTCAGATCACCGTGGACCTGCTCGGCGGCCCGCGTGCCACCCGAGACGATGCCCGCGACCTCGCGGCCCGAGTCGGACTCGTCTCGTGATCGGGAGGTAGGAACCTTACCCATTCCAGCGTGCAACCCACCGTAGCTTGTCGTTTACGGGATGCGGCGGGCGGTGCGAGTTGCGCCCGGTCGCCGCGTCCTCCGCAGTCAGAGGGCAGCGAGGCTGCCCTCGCGAGCGACGAGGGAGGGTGCGTGCGGCGCGTCTCGTACGACGACTACCTGTCAGCCACCGCGTTGACGTTTGCCCGACGGCATTGTTCGGTCTGGTCGTGGCAACGATGGCGGCGTGTCTGCCGGTGCGGAGCCGAACTGCCGTGTCGTGCCCGGCATCGGATCCCAATCAATCGGGGTCACTGGCCTCAAGGGGGCGAGCAGTGACCGGCGGGCCGGAGCAAGTGATCCTTGCGGTGCACGTCCGAGGGCTCGACGGCATGTGCGCTGGCTGTCGAGTGTGGTGGTCGCGGCTGACTCCGTACCCGTGCTGGCAGGTGGAGTGGGCGACCAGCCGGCTCGCCCGCGCGAGTGTAGCCCGGTTCTTGGGTGGTGTGCGGTGACGGGGTAACCCCTTGCCCGAAGGGGGCCTGGTGCGTCGGGAGGGGCGGCCGATTGTGTGGCGAGAACTGCGGCTACGCAGTGCGAGTGCGGCGAATCGGGTTGAGTCGTGGTGCCGGTGCTGGCTAGATGGATCGCATGCGCACCATTGTGAGTGACCGCCTCCGGCTGCGTCCTTGGCAGGACGAGGATGCCGACTTTCTGTTTGATCTTGAGTCGCGCTGGGAGGTGGTGCGATTTGTGGGCCCGCAGCCCACGATCATGAACGATCGCGAGCGTGCCCTCGCCTCGATCGCACGCCGCCGCGCCATCGATGATCCGGTCCACGGGATCTGGGCTATCACCACGGCGGCGGACGGCCGGCTGGTCGGTAATCTCCTGCTCAAGCCGATTCCGCTGTCGGCAGGGGAGCAGGCCGGTGGGCCGACCGAGGTCGAGATCGGCTGGCAGCTGCATCCGGAATCCTGGGGGCACGGCTACGCCACCGAGGCAGCGGCGGCGGTCCTGTCGGACGCGTTCGACCGGGGGCTGACGAGGGTCATCGCGGTCACGCATCCGGACAATCGGGCCTCCCAGGCAGTCTGTCGTCGGCTCGGCATGACACACCTGGGCCGAACAACGAAGTACTACGACATGCCGAACGAACTCTTCGAGAGTGAGACGCGGGAGCCCCAGCCGGTGAGACCCGATCAGGTTCGTCCCTTGCGGGCAACGTGGTCGAAGGTGGTAGGCGCGACGGCTCAATGATGCTCGCTTGGATCCCGCCCTGGTTGGCGGGTTGCCGGTGCTTACTACCCTCGCCGGCATGGCGATAGCACCCGCTGCGGTCCACGACCTGGGCAACGAACTGCGAGGTCTCGGCTGGGTCAGCGACCTGATGGTCGCCGGGTCGTTGGCCACCGGCGACTACATTCCGGGCGTCAGCGACCTTGATCTGGTCGCGCTCGTGGATGGGCGCGTCGACGCCGGCCGGCAGGCGGCGCTCGCTGCCATTCACCGCCGTCTCGACCGCGGAAGTGGCGCGGGAGCCAAGCTCGGGTGCGGGTACGTCGACGGCGCGACCGTTGCGGAGCTCGAGCTACCGCATCCCACCTGGACCCATGGCCGCTTCGTTCACCGCACTCTTTCCCGGGTCACCCGGGCGGAGCTGGTGCGACACGGATACGAGGTCTTTGGGCGCTCGCCCCGCGAGGTCTTTCCCGAGGCGTCGGACGCCGACGTCCGAGCAGCGGCGCGGGCGGAGCTGACCGGCTACTGGGGCTTGGCTGTCCGGCGTCCCTGGTGGTGGCTGGAACCCACGATTGCCGAGCTCGGTCTCACCGCCATGGCACGCGGCCGGCACGCCCTCGACCACGGCGAGCTTCTCACCAAGACGCAGGCCATCAACCAGGCGAACGCTCCCACCTGGCTGATCGGCCACCTCAGCGCCAGACGGTGCGGCGAAGCCGTCTCCCTGCCTCGGCTCCGGACCGCCTGGATCGCCTGGCGCGACGCCCGCCGGACAGTCGCCTACGCGAAGCGCACCCGGTGAGTCCACTCTCGAGCGCCGCGCCGACCTCAGGATCGATACTGTGTTCGCGAGTGATCATCGCATGATGGGGGATGCAGCGATGCCCTTGACGAACCCGTGGCTCGCGGAACCCGCGCCGACGCGGCGGCTGCCGCGGGACCGGCTTGCGGAGCGCATCCGTAACCTGCTCTCGTCGCAGAACATGTGTGTGCTGGCCACAGTCGGGCCCGACGGGCCGCTGGCCACTCCGGTGCGCTACTACCCGCTCGACTTCGCGGTGATGTTCACCGCCGCGCCGCGGTCACCGAAGCTGCGCAACATCGCCCGGGACCCACGGGTCTCGGTGGGTATCTTCGCCCCGCTGGTCGGGCTGGCCAGCAGCCGCGGCGCGCAGCTCTTCGGCGAGGCTCGGGTGCTGCCACCCGACCACCCCGACCGCGAGCCCTACTGGGCCGCGTTTCGGTGGGAGAACGAGCACGCCGAACGGGGCAGATCGCTCGCCGAACCGCCACGGGACACCCTGGTGGTGATCGATGCGGACCGGATCGTCTACACCGAGCACTGGCTCCGACGGGAGGGCTTCGCCGCCCGTCAGTTCTGGCGACGCTGCGAACACGAGTCCGAGGGCGGCGAACGCACCGGCTTCCACCCGGACGGCGACGACTGAGCCCGGCCGGGGTGTCAGCCGCCGAGCTGTCCGACCTCGGTGATCCGGAGGACCGCCGCGCCCGCCTCATCGGAGGCGGCGAGGTCCACCTCGGCGCTGATTCCCCAGTCGTGGTCACCTTCGGGGTCGTCCAGGATCTGGCGTACGGTCCAGGTCGTGCTGCCCTGCTCGATCAGCAGCAGCGCCGGCCCGCGGGCGTCCGGCCCGATGCCGATCTCCGGGTACTCCTCGAAGTACGGTTCCAGGGCGTCTTCCCAGGCGGCGGCGTCCCAGCCGGCGGCGCTGTCCAGCTCGCCCAGCTCGTCCCAGCGGTGCAGGGCGGCCAACTCCACCCGACGGAACAGGGCGTTGCGGACCAGCACCCGGAAGGCCCGGGTGTTGCGGGTGACCGCCGTCGGCTGGTCGTCCAGGGCGACGGCGACCTCGTCCACGTCGGAGGGGTTGCGCAGCCGCTCCCACTCGTCGATCAGGCTGGAGTCGACCTGGCGTACCAGCTCGCCCAGCCACTCGATGAGGTCGACCAGCTCCTCGGTCTTGGCGTCCTCGGGGACGGTGTGCCGGAGCGTCTTGTACGCGTCGGCGAGGTACCGCAGGACGAGGCCCTCGGACCGGGTCAACCCGTAGAACTGGACGAATTCGCCGAAGGTCATCGCCCGCTCGTACATGTCCCGGACGACGGACTTGGGGGAGAGCTGATGGTCGGCCACCCAGGGGTGCCCCTGGCGGTACATCTCGTAGGCGTTGTCCAGCAGTTCGGCGAGGGGCTTGGGCCAGGTGACCTCGTCGAGCAGTTCGAGGCGGGCTTCGTACTCGATGCCTTCGGCCTTCATCGCGGCGACCGCCTCACCGCGCGCCTTGAACTGCTGCGCGGAGAGCACCTGGCGCGGGTCGTCGAGGATCGACTCGATCACGCTGAGCACATCCAGGGCGTAGGCCGGGGACTCGCGGTCGAGGAGCTCGATGGTGGCGAGGGCGAGGGGCGACAGCGGCTGGTTGAGGGCGAAGTCGAGCTGGAGGTCGACGGTGAGTCGGGCCCGGCGGCCGGACTCGTCCGGCTCGGGTAGTTCCTCGACGACGCCACCGGCCCGCAGCGCCCGGTAGATGGCGATGGCGCGGCGGATGTGCCGGCGCTGGGCGGCGCGGTCCTCGTGGTTGTCGGTGAGCAGGTGTCGCATCGCCGCGAACGCGTCGCCGGGGCGGCCGATGACGTTGAGCAGCATGGCGTGGCTGACCTGGAAGCTGGAGGCCAGGGGCTCCGGCTCGGCCTCGACCAGGCGTTCGAAGGTGGGTTTGCCCCAGCCGATCGACCCCTCCGGCGGCTTCTTCCGGACGACCTTGCGGCGCTTCTTCGGGTCGTCGCCGGCCTTCGCGAGGGCCTTCTCGTTCTCGATGACGTGCTCGGGTGCCTGCACCACGACCCGGCCGAGGGTGTCGAAGCCGGCCCGTCCGGCGCGGCCGGCGATCTGGTGGAACTCGCGGGCCTTGAGGAGTCGGGTCCGGGTGCCGTCGTACTTCGACAGCCCGGTGAAGAGCACGGTGCGGATCGGTACGTTGATGCCGACCCCGAGGGTGTCCGTGCCGCAGATGACCTTGAGGAGCCCGGCCTGGGCCAGCGTCTCGACCAGGCGGCGGTACTTGGGCAGCATCCCCGCGTGGTGTACGCCGATGCCGTGTCGGACCAGCCGGGACAGGGTCTTGCCGAAGCCGGAGGTGAAGCGGAAGTTTCCGATCGCCGCCGCGATCATGTCCTTCTCGGCCCGGGTGCAGACGTTGACGCTCATCAGCGCCTGGGCCCGTTCCAGGGCCGCCGCCTGGGTGAAGTGTACGACGTACACCGGGGCTTCGCGGGTCTCCAGTAGCTCCTCGAGGGTCTCGTGCATCGGCGTCGTGGCGTACGAGAAGAGGAGGGGGACCGGGCGCTCGGCCGTCTGGACGACGGCGGTCGGGCGATCGGTGCGGCGGGTGAGGTCGGCAACGAACCGGGTGGTGTCCCCGAGCGTGGCGGACATCAGGATGAACTGTGCCTGCGGCAGCTCGATCAGCGGCACCTGCCAGGCCCAACCCCGGTCCGGCTCACTGTAGAAGTGGAACTCGTCCATGATCACCTGGCCGACGTCCGCCCGGGTGCCCTCGCGCAGCGCGAGGTTGGCCAGGATCTCCGCGGTACAGCAGATGACCGGCGCATCTGGGTTGACGCTGGCATCGCCGGTGAGCATGCCGACGTTGTCGGCCCCGAACGCCTCGCAGAGCGCGAAGAACTTCTCCGACACCAGGGCCTTGATCGGGGCTGTGTAGAAGGTCGTCCGGTCGTCGGCGAGCGCGGCGAAGTGCGCCGCCATCGCGACCAGGCTCTTGCCGGACCCGGTCGGCGTATTCATGATCACGTTCGCGCCGGAGACGATCTCGATGACCGCCTCCTCCTGGTGCGGATAGAGATCGAGGCCGCGGTCGGAGGCCCAACCGGCGAACGCGTCGTACAGGGTGTCGGGGTCGGCGCTGGCCGGCAGCGCGGCGGTAAGTGTCATGGCGGGGTCCATGGTGCCCCGACCAGCACCGCCCGCGCCAACCGGGCCGGTCATCGGCGTCCCGCCGGGCTTAGCGGCGGTAGTAGATCAGGTCGGCCACCGGTCGGCCGGCAGTCCGGGCGCGGCGTTCGAACTTCGTCACCGGGCGGTGCTCGGGACGGGGCGCGAAGCCGTCGTGCGGGTTCACCAGCCCCGGATCGGCGTCCAGGGTCCGCCGCATCGCGTCCGCGTACTCGGCCCAGTCGGTCGCGCAGTGCAGCGTGCCCCCCGTCGCCAACCGCGAGCGCAGCAGGGCGACGTGATCGGGCTGGATGAGGCGCCGTTTGTGGTGGCGGACCTTCGGCCACGGGTCTGGAAAGAAGACGTGTACCGCGTCGAGTGAGCCGGCGGGCAGAGCGCTGACCAGGTCCAACGCGTCGCCCTCGGCGATCCGAACATTGCTCAGGGAGTGCCGTTCCACCAGGTCGAGGAGGTTGGCGATTCCCGGCGTGTGCACCTCAACCGCCAGATAGTCTCGGTCCGGATCGGCGGAGGCCATCGCCACGGTGGCGTCGCCCATCCCAGAACCGATCTCCAACACCAGGGGCGCCCGGCGCGGGAACAGGACAGCCGGCTCCACCGGCCTGCCGGGCACCTCCGGGACGGTCAGGCCGTACCGCGGCCACAGCTGTTGCAGCGCGCTGGTCTGGCGCGGCGACATCCGGCCGCGTCGCGGGTGAAAGGTCCGGATGCTCCGCGCGGGCGCGGTGGGGTGAGAGTCGGTGAGGGTCACAGCGATCCGAGCGTACGCGAGGACCGCGCCGAATCGGATGTGATGTGCGACGGGGATGTCGGGATTCCCCGTGTGGCAGGCCGGGTGTGCAGGGCAGCCCAGCCGGGTCGGGAGGGGGCTGTGGTGAAGGGGACCCGCGGGGGCCTGGTGGCGACGATCGCGGTCGCGGTCGTCGGCCCGCTGCTCGCGGTCGGGGCCACGAACGCGACGGCTGGGCCGGCGTCAGCCCAGGTGGCGTCGGCCCGACCGGCTGCTGCCGAAGCGGCGTCGGCCTGGTCCTCCCTCGTCGCGGCGTCGACTCCCGAGGGGGCACTTCGCCCGGTGGCCGCGCCCATGCAGCCCGAGGGGCCGAAGCCGTCGACCGTCTTCGTTGAGGTGAGTCCGAGCACGGTGAAGGCCGGCTACCTGGTCTGGATCCGGGCGAGCTGCCGGGACAACTCCATCCCGGCGAACGTCTGGTCCGACGCCTTCGGCCGCGTCCAGGTCAAGCCGGACAATGGGCTGTTGACCGCGACGGCGATGGTGCGGGAACGAACCCTGCCCGGCAGCTACCGGGTCAAACTGGAGTGCCGCGACGGTGAGACCGCGTCAACGATGCTCCAGGTCGTCAAGTCGGTCACGTCCAGTCGTGGCCCGGCCACCGGATTCGGCGGGTCCGCCAGTAACTTCTCCGCGGAGCTGTTGCTGCCGGTCGGGGTCGGGCTGACCGTGGTCGGTCTGGTGGTGTGGCTGGTGTCCCTCCGCCGACTCCGCGGGGCTACCCGCCGATGACCAGGGCCCGTACGGTCCGCACGGCCCGCCGACCGGCGGGCCGGCGTAGCCCGTGGGCCGCGCCGCTCGCCGTGCTGCTGGTGCTGGTGGGGGTCTTCGCCACGGGTGCCGGGCTGGGCCGGACCACCGGCTCACTGGAGTGGGCGAGCACCGCAGACGTGGACCGACCCGCCGGTGGCGCCGGTACGGAACCAGTCACCAGCCAGCCGGTCCGCCTCGCCGTACCCGCGATCGGTGTCGCCGCCCCGATCGCGCCGGTGGGGCAGGCCCGGGACGGCTCGATCGCCGTACCGCCGTTGGAGCGGGCACACGAGACCGGCTGGTACGACCGGGGGCCGGTCCCCGGCGAGCCGGGGCCGGCGGTCATCGTCGGTCACGTTGACACCAGGGATGGTCCGTCGGTCTTCGTTGACCTGCACCGGCTGAGTCCCGGTGACCCGATCGAGGTGACCCGCGCCGACGGCTCGGTTGTGGGATTCCGGGTCGACTCGGTGGAGCGTTTCCCCAAGGACCAGCTTCCGGCCGAGCGGGTGTACGGCGACTCCGGGCCGGCCGGGCTGCGCCTGATCACCTGCGGTGGAGCCTGGGTGGGGGGCCGCACCGGCTACGCCGACAACGTCATCGCTTTCGCCACCATGACGTGAGACCGGGCCCGGTGATCCCGGTCAGGAAACCGCGTCGCGGGCCGGGTAGCCGAGCAGCTCAACGAGATTTCCGGTCGCCGCGGTGAAAGCCGCGTAAACCTCGTCGTCGAAGTGGTTACGCCAGTCGCCGGCCTTGCCCTTTCGGTAGTGGGAAACTTTCCCCGCGGCTTCCCGATCCTTCCGCATCTTGGTGAAGCTGTAGCGGGACAACAGGGCCTCCAGCTCGGTGTCGGGCAGGGTGATCCCGCAGTGCCGCATCAGCTGGTCCACCTCCTCCAGCTGCCGCTCACCGGTCAGGTCCTCGTAGCGGAACAGCCGGAAGGTCTCGGAGCTCGGGGCGACCGCCCACGACCGGAGCTGCTTGAAGAGGTTCCGCTTGGAGTGGCGTTCGATGACGTAAAGTAACCCTTCCTTCATCGGGATTTCCTGCAGTGTTTTCCGTACCTGGAGGATGTCACCCATGGGAGCATGTGAGTTACGCAGCGAAAAGTAGCTTGAAATAACGATATCGCGTGGGTCGCGAATCACGAAGAAGGCGCGATAGGTGCCAGGCTTCGGAATCTTCTTAAAGCGCGGGTAAGAATGAAACAGTGCTAGGCCTGCCCGGCCGGGTGGAATGAGGGGTAGCTTGCGTCGCTTGTAGAATCGCGGGTCGTAGGGGAGTAGCCCGGAGTGGCGATAGACGGTCGGGTCGCTGAACAGGGCTTTGATCCACTGGCTGCCTGTCTTGTGCACGGTGCAGTGGTAGATGTTGTCGAACTCGCACCGACTGACCACCGGGACGAGGAGCCGCTTTCTCGCATTGTGGGCCTCGAGCTCTACGCGGCGTGCCATCCGGCGCGTCAGATTGGGTGTGTGTTGCTTGGTGAACTCTATTGTTCGATTGAGCATTCTCGAAGCCTCATCTGCGCCTTTAAAGGTGGGGGGCTCTGGGCGTATTGTCGGGATGGTGGTGTCGGTTGAATCCCAGGATCTAACCGTTCCCGTCCCGGTGTGTCAAACGTGCCACTAGGAATATCCCCGACGGTCCAATTAAAGTCAATCCTACCCTCGGCGATTGACTGGTAACACAGAGTGTGGCGCGAATTGTCGCCGGCCGGGTACTCAGAACGCCTCCACCACCGGGGCAGGGTCGGCGTCCACGACGATCGGAGCATGGTCGGAGGGGCCCTTACCCTTGCGGGCCTCCCGGTCCACGTATGCGGTCCGGACGACACGGGCGAACGGAGCCGAGGCGTACACCAGGTCGATCCGCATGCCCTTGTTCTGATGGAACATCCCGGCCCGATAGTCCCAGTAGGTGAACGGGTGCGGGCCCTTCATCGGGGTTGGTACGACGTCGGCGAGGCCCAGATCGCGTAGCGCCGCGAGCGCGGCTCGTTCGGCGGGCGTGACGTGGGTGGAGCCGGTGAACAGGGTCGGATCCCAGACATCCGCGTCGCTGGGGGCCACGTTGAAGTCGCCGCACACCACCAACGGCGCATCGCCGGTCAGTTCGCCCTCCAGAGTGTCCCGGAGCGCGCCGAGCCAGGCCAGCTTGTAGGCGTAGTGCGGGTCGTCGGGGGTCCGGCCGTTGGGCACGTAGACCGACCAGACCCGTAGTCCGGCGCAGGTGGCGGCGAGGGCACGGGCCTCCGGATCGGGAAAGCCCGGCTCGTCGGGGAAGCCGAGGGTGACATCGGCCAGGCCGACCCGGGACAGAATGGCGACCCCGTTCCACCGGCCGTCACTGTGGCTGGCGACCGTGTAGCCGAGCGCGCCAACCTCGGCGACCGGGAACGCGCCGTCGGGACACTTCGTCTCCTGGAGGCAGACGACATCTGGGTTCGTGCCCGCCAGCCATTCGATTAGCCGAGGAAGGCGGGCCTTAACGGAGTTGACGTTCCACGTCGCCAGGCGCATGGGTCCCAGCCTGCCCGATCTGTCGCCGACCTGCTGCTCGCCCGGGGCGTGTCGCCGACGGGCCGTCGGGGAGGGCACTCGGTGCCGCTCCCCGTTCCGCGCTCGGTGCCGCTCCCCGTCCCGCGCTCTCGGCGTGGCCCGGCGGGCCGCAGGTGACCGCGCTCGGCGGACCGACCGGGGTCCTGCGGTCAGCTTGGCGTCCCGTCGGCCCCGGCGGCCGGTTCAGCCGCCGGGGTTGTCGTTGGGGCGGGTCTGTTCGGCCAGGAAACGTTCCAACTCGGCACCCAGCTCGTCGGCGGTCGGCAGGGCCTCGGACCCGGTGTTGAGCAGGTTCGGCTGGCCGCGTCCCCGGGTGAAGGCGTCGTACTGCTCCTCCAGCGCCTGGACCAGCGCTGCGGCGTCCTCGGTCTGGGCAACCTGCCGGTCGATTTCCGTCCGCACCGCCTCGGTCGCGGCCCGCAGGTTCTCACAGGGCAGGAGGAGCCCGGTGCTGCGTGACACCGAGGCGAGCAGCACCTCGGCGGCGGCGGGGTACTCGGTCTGCGCGACATAATGCGGCACGTGCGCCGCGAAGCCCAGCGCGTCCCGGCCCTGCTCGCCGAGGCGGTACTCCAGCAGGTGCCCGATGCTGCCCGGCACCTGCACCCGTTGCAGCCATGGCTCGTAGCCCGCGGTGAGTTCACGTCGGGTGGCGTGGGCGGTGACGCCGGTGCGGCGGGTGTGTGGCACCGCCATCGGGATGGCGTTGAGCCCGACGGTCAGTCGGACGTCCAACCGGGCGGAGAGCCCGGCCACGGCGGCGACGAAGCGTTCCCACTGCAGGTCCGGCTCGGGGCCGGTGAGCAGCAGGAATGGGGTGTCGGCGTCGTCGCGGAGCAGGTGCAGCTCCAGGGCCGGCGCGTCGTAGGACTCCCAGTGGTCCTCGACAAAGGTCATCATCGGCCGGCGCGAGCGGTAGTCGAAGAGCTGGTCCAGGTCGAACCGGGCCACCGGCCGCGCGTCGAGCGAGGTGAGTAGTTGCTCGCGTGCCAACCGGGTGGCGTTACCGGCGTCAACGAAGCCGGAGAGCGCCTGGATCAGGACGGGCTGCCCGAGGTCGGGCAGATCGTCGGTGAGTTCGTAGAGCTCGTGTGGGTCGAGCACCGGTGCGGACCTCCCTGGATGTGGCTGTGGGCCGTCCTGCACGAACGGCACCCGGTTGGGGAAACTACCTGCAGTCCCGCGGCATTCCGCCGGGCCCCCGGACCGGGTCCCGGTCCGCGCTCCCGGCCGGGCTGCCAGGATGGGCGTTCGCTGCGCCGGGACGCCCCTGCCGACCGGGGAGGAGCCCGGCGACCGGCGTCAACTCGCCGTACGCCCACCGAGTGGTCAGGCACAGTGGACAGACCGTTCGGTGGCTCGGTGCGGGGGTTGTCCCGGCGAGCTACCTCTGGATACCGCACCACGGAAGGAGGCCGACTTGTCTCCCATCCACCGGATCGGGGCATTTTCTCCGCTCACCCAGCGGACAACATCTGAACGGGTGGGGGCGGCGAAGGCAATGCCCGGCACGCCGCAGCAGCCGCAGGTTCGCCCGTGCAACCTGAACACCATCGTTGACCGCGTGCGCGCCAGCGGTGAAGCTGGCAGGTAGGCCGCCCAGCCACAGACCCCGGGGAGCCCACAGTGACTGATGCCGCGCCCGCCGATGGTCAGCCCGGCGCTCGCCCGCCGCAGACACCCGAGGCGGCCCCGGCCGTCGCGGAGCCGCCAGCCGAGCTGTGGGACCGGATGCGCGAGGACCCGCAGTACGCACCGGAGCACCTCGCCCTGGCAGCAGTGCGCCAACTCGGCCCGGAGGCGGCTCAGTGGGCGCGGCGGGTCCGCGCCGAGCAGTCCGAGATGGTGCCGGAGGAGGACCTGGCCGAGCAGGCGGTTCGCCGATTCGTCAACCACGCCCGGTTCCCCGAGGTGGCCTCCGGAGCACCGGGCCTGCCCGGCCTGGTGATCGACGTGGGTCTCCTCGCCTGGACCCAGGCCCGGATGGTGTTGCACGTCGCAGCCGCCTACGGGCTGGACGCCACGCACCATGACCGCGCCGTTGACCTGCTGGTGTTGCAGAAGGTGCACCAGGCCGCGCACGACGCACGGCTCGCGCTCGGGGCGGCCGCCGGCCGAGAGCGCGCTGATGCGCTCTTCGGTCCTGGCGCCGGCCAGGCCCCGCTCCGTCCGTCCCCGTTCGGTTCGGCCCTGTTCGGTCCGGCCCCGTTCGGTCAGGCCCTGTTCGGTCAGGCCCCGCTCGGCCAGGTGACGCTTCGCCTCGGTGCCCAACTTGCCCAGATGGCCGGTGCGCGGGCCACCAAACGGGTTGTCGCGAAGGTGCTGCCGGGGGTCGCCATCATCCTGGGTACCTGGGCGAGTTCCTCGGCAACCAGGGAACTCGCCGCACGGTCGCGGGCGTTGTACCACCAGCACAGGGGGGTGGGTGGCCGGTGTGATGACACGGGGGACCGCCAATTCAGGCGATGCGTCCCCAGGCTTCCCAGGTGACCTCGGCGAGCCGCTCCTGGCCGGCGAGGTTGGGATGGAACCAGTCAAAGGTGCTGACCAGGTCCAGCGTGAACCGGAGCCGGTGGGCGGCACCGTCGTCGTAGCGGCAACGGGAGCCGTACGCCGCGCAGGCCGCGGCGAGCTGCTCGTTGTAGTCGGCGACGCGTTCGCGTACGGCGTCTCGTCGGGAACGATCCGCCGGGTCGGTGGAGGTCGGATTCTTGAGCAGGGCCGGGCAGATTCCCAGACTCCAGGCCCGTACCGCCCGTTCGTTGGTGTGCCCCACCTCCCAGAGTCGGTACAGGTCCGGAATGCTTACCACCAGCAGCCGCGCCTTCGGCAGCTCCGCACCCAGCACCTGTAGCCCCCGGTCCACCTGACTCCGGAACGTCTCCACCGGGGTCATCGCCGCTACCTCGCCGTGACAGACGTCGTTGGCGCCGATGAGCACGGTGATCCGGCCCGGTCGGTCCCGCGTCGCCTGCTTCGCCTGGCCGGCGAGCGCAGACGCCCGGGCTCCCGCCTGCGCGTGGTTGAACGCCTGCCCACGGATGGCCGGATCATGGTCCAGTAGCCGTCGGTAGTGGCTCTCCATCCGGAGGCTGTTCCCGGTTGACCAGGAGTTGCGTTCGCACGGGGTCACTACCAGGCAGGAACCGAAGCCGGTGCTGATCGAGTCACCGAGGGCGGCGATCCCGCCGGCCTCGGTGCCGGGGGACCCTGGACCGGGGCTGGGTGCTGTGCCGCCGCCGTTTTCGCAGGCGAGTGCAACGAGCGCGAGTAGGCAGAGGACGGCGGTGACCCAGCGTCGAGGCATGGCTTCCCCAGGCGGCCGAGTGGCGGGTGATTGCCTGGGCACTCTATGGGTGCGGTCGGGGTGGTGGTCGGGAGTGTCGGATATGCAGCACCGAACTGCGGCGCGGCGCCAGCTGGCGCGCGGGAACCGCGGTTGGTCCTCATCGTGGGCCGCGGGCGGGAGGCCGGCCGTGCAGCCACCAGGCGAGCGCCTGGGTGATCCGGGGCAGCACCACGTACGTCATCAGTGGTGTCAGCGTCAATGTCATGATCAGCACCCGAGCCGGCACCGGGACATCCGGGATGAGCCAGCCGGTCAGCAGGGTCGCGCTCAGGCTGAGGGGGAAGAACGCCAACCAGATCGTCACCGCCTGCTTCCAACGTGGCGGCGACGGTGGCGGAGCGGTCGGCTCTGCGCTGACCGGCTCGACAGCCTGCCCCCGCCGGGAGAACCAGCCCTCGACCCCGGTCCGGCGTTCCACCTGGGTGTGCTCGACGACGCCTTGCGCTGAGGCCAGCCACCAGTGCCGCTGCGGTGACTCCTCCCAGCGACGCAGCGTCTCGTCGTCGGCGAACCGGTAGAGCATGTGCCACTCGCCGGATCCGGGGGCGCTGCGGATCCATCCGGCCCCGAGAAAGCCCGGAAACGCCTCCGCCAACGCCGTACCGGCGCGCATCCACGCCACCATCTCCTGGGTTCGAGCCGGGTCGGTGCGTCGGGCGACTGAGACGGTCACTGGCATCGGGGGCGTCCTGGTCATGTCTCCATGTTCCTCGCCGAAACCCGGATTGACCGGCGTGCGGTGTGTTGGTGTAACGCGACTAACCCGGGTGGTGAGCCGATTCACCGCGGCCAGCCCGCACGGTCGGAACAACTTCGGCCGGACGTTGCTTCTGGCCGGGGTTGGCTCCTGGTGGGGTGGGCGCTGGCCGGAACGGGCTCCGGGTTAGGCGGGCCCTGGGCGGGTAGGCCCAGGTGATGACGAGATCGCAGCCCCGGCGTGCCCGTGGCACCGTCGGTCACGCCTACAGCGCGCTCAACCTTCGCCTGGTGCTCGCCAGCTTCGGCTTGGTCACGATGGTGGTGTTCGGCGTGCTGGCGTTCCGGGCGGGGGTGGTCTGGCTGGGGGTGGTCTGCGCCCTCTTCGCCGTGGTCGCCGTCGTCGACCTGGTGATCATCCAGCGGCGGCGGGGCGCGCGTCGCCGGGAGGAACCGGGCACCCGGCATTCGCTGTTCGAGTGAGCGGAGTTGGCGATGCCCGCGTCGGCGGGGAGATACCTACGCCGCTGTCCGGCTGAGGCGCCGGCTTTCCGCCGGTGGGCTCGGCAACGGTGAGATTCGCCGCGCCACGCCGGGCCGGGGTGCCTCCTTGAGACAACGGCCTCTTCGCCTGGCAGGCTGCCTCCCATGACCTTGAAGCTGCGTTCGTTCGGCATGAGCGACCGTGGGCTGATCCGGAGTGGGAACCAGGACGCCCTGCACTCAGGTAGCTGGCTCGTCGCCGTCGCCGACGGTATGGGTGGGATGGCCGCTGGTGATCTTGCCAGCTCGATGGCGATCAGTTCGATTGCGCCCATCGACGTGGCGACCCCCGAAGATGAGCTGGTAGCTGCCTTGCAGCGGGCCATTGCGGTGGGGACGGCACGAATTCGGCAGGCCGTCAGTGCCGAGCCGGAACGCCAGGGCATGGGTACCACGCTGACCGCCCTGCTCCTTTCCCGAACGGGCAGCTGCCTCGCGTTGGCCCACGTCGGTGACTCCCGGGCGTACCTGTTCCGCGAGGGCGTGCTCAAACAGATCACCCGGGACGACACGTTCGTGCAGCTCCTCGTTGACCAGGGGGTCATCACCCCGGATGAGGCGAGTAGCCACCCCCGGCGCGCGGTCGTGACCCAGGCGCTGCAGGGCGAGGAGATCTCCCCGGCCTACGCGACGATGGTCCCCTGGGCCGGCGATCGTTGGTTGCTGTGCAGCGATGGGCTGTCGAACGTGGTCCGCCCCGAGACGCTCACCGAGGTGCTCGCCGAATACCCCGACCGGACCGAGTGCGCCCGGAAGTTGATCGACCTGGCGCTGCACGCCGGCGGCCCGGACAACATCACCGCCGTCGTCGCCGACCTGGTGGCGGAGTGAGCCTCAGCGGCGGCGCGGATTGGCCCGCCGGGTCGGTTCGGCGGTCGTCGGATCCACCGGCCAGGAGTGCCGTGGATAGCGCCCGCGCAGCTCCGCCCGCACCTGCGGGTAGCCGGACCGCCAGAAAGACGCCAGGTCCGCGGTGACCGCGACCGGACGCCCGGCGGGGGAGAGAAGTCGTAGTAGGACGGGGACCCGACCAGCAGCGATCCGGGGTGCCTCCGGCCAGCCGAAGGTCTCCTGGAGCCGGACCGCCAACACCGGTGTGGCCGGATCCGTGTAGTCGACGCGGATCCGGGAACCGCTGGGCACCGTGAGTCGTTCCGGGGCGAGTTCGTCCAGGCGGGCCGCGAGTGGCCAGGGCAGCAGGCGGCGCAGCGCGGAGAGCACATCAATCTGGGCCAGGTCGGCCCGCCGCCGTGCCCCGGCCAGCTCCGGCGCGAGCCAGTCCGGCGCCGCCGCCAGCAGCGCCTCGTCGCCCACCTCCGGCCACCCGTCGCCGAGGGCCGTGTGGCAGAACGCCAACCGTTCGCGGAACGCCCGGGCCGCCGGGGACCAGGTCAGCAGCCCCAGCCCGGTACGGCGCAGGCCGGCCACGAGCGCGTTGCGCAGCTCGTCCCGGTGTGGCGCGACGAGCGGGCGTTCCACGAGGTCGAGGGAGCCAAGTCGGACCACCTCCCGAGCCACCACATCCGTCCCGGACCAGGCCACCTCGCGCGCCGTGGTCAGTAGCGAGCCGCCGGCCGCCCGGGCGGCCGCCTCGTCGATCGGAGCCGCCAGTCGGATTCGGGCAGCCGGCGCGCCCGGCGTCCGGTCGGCGACCGCGACCGCCAGCCACACCGCATCGGTCAGCGCCGACCCGGGCGCCAGCGTCGCGGCGGTCCCACCGCTCATCAGGTACGTCGGGTCGCCCGGCCGCCGGATGCGGGCCAGCCGTTCCGGGTACGCCAGGCCAACGACCAGTCCCGCGGCCAGGTCGTCGGGGCGGCTGGGCTCCGACGTCGTCGGTACCGGGCCCCCGGGCAGGGCGGTACGCAGCCGGCGTACCTCGGCTCGCCAGCGGTTGGTGGCGACGGCGTCCGTTCCGGAGCGAAGCCGTCGCAGCGCGGCGGTGAGGTCGTCCCGGGTGCCGGCGATCCCCTCCTCGGCGAGGAGGGCGACCACCTCGGCCGCGCGGTCCGGGCCCAGCTGGGCGGCACCGTCGATCAGGGCGCGGCCCAGCCGGGGGTGCGTGCCGACCGCGGCGATCGCCCGGCCGCGGCTGGTGACCCGCCGATCGGCGTCAAGCGCGCCGAGTGCGACCAGAGACTCCTGGGCCACGGCGAGCGCGGCTGGCGGCGGCGGGTCCGGCAGCGCGAGGCCGTGTCCGTCCGGCGTGCCCCAGGCCGCGATGTCCAGCGCGAACCGGGTGAGGTCGGCGGTGGCGATCTCTGGCTCCGGCTGTGCGGCGAGTCGCTCGTGGTGCGCAGCCGACCAGCAGCGGTACACCTGCCCCGGGCCCTCCCGGCCGGCCCGACCGGCCCGCTGGGTGGCGGCGGCCCGGGACACCGGGACGGTGACCAGCGCGCCCAGCCCGCGGGCGAGGTCCGTACGCGCGACGCGGGCCAGCCCCGAGTCGACGACCACCCGTACCCCCGGCACCGTCAGGCTGCTCTCGGCGACCGATGTCGCCAGCACCACCCGCCGACGGTCGCGGTCGGAGCCGGCGCGGGGTGCGGCGTCGGACCCGCCGAGCCGGGACGGTTGCGCCCGCAACACGGCGTCCTGCTCCGCTGGGCGCTGCCGGCCGTGCAACGGCAGGACCGCGACCTCGGCGGGCAGGCCGGCCAGTCGGGCGCGGATGGCGGCGATCTCTCCCGTGCCGGGGAGGAAGACCAACACGTCGCCGTCGTGCTCGCGTAGGGCCCGCCGGATGGTGGCCGCGACATGGTCGAGTAGCACCGGATCCACCCGGCCACCGCCGGCGGGGAGGACCGGGCGGGGCGGCGGTGCCCAGATCCGGGTCACCGGGTGCGCCGCCGCTGACGCCTGCACCACCGGTGCGGGCGTGCCACCGCCGAGCAACGCGGCGACCCGATCCGAGTCGGGGGTGGCCGACATGCCGAGTAACCACAGCTCCGGGCGGAGCGCGGCCCGCGCCTCCACCGTGAATGCGAGCGCCAGGTCGGCGTCGAGCTGCCGTTCGTGGATCTCGTCGAGCAGGACGGCGCTGCTGCCGGTCAGCTCCGGGTCGCGCTGCAGCCGGCGGACCAGCAGGCCGGTCGTCACCACCTCGATCCGGGTGCCTGGTCCGACCCGGCGATCGCCCCGCACCGCGTACCCGACCCGCTCGCCCACCCGTTCGCCGAGCAGCGCGGCCATCCGGCGGGCAGCGGCGCGGGCGGCCATCCGGCGGGGCTGCGCCACCAGCACCCGGCCGGTCACCTCCTCGGCCACGGCGAGCGGGAGCAGCGTGGTCTTGCCGCTGCCCGGCGGCGCAACCAACACCGCGGTGCCGGTAGCGTGCAGCGCCGCCAGCACCGCGGGCACCACCGGCCGGACCGGCAGGTCAATGGGGGCTTCGGAGAACACGGCAGGAGTGTCCCACCGTCGGTGGGTCGGGCGCCGCGTACCCCGTCAACGCCGGAGGGCGGTACGCCAGGCCGGTAGTACTTGCACCGTAAAGCTCGGAAACTGTGCGACTGCCGCGATGTGCGCGAGCTGGTCGGCCATTCGGTCACGGCGTTCGGTCAGGCTTGCGGTCACCCTCCGAATCCGGCACGGCAAGATTCCCAGCTCGCATGAATACGGAGTGCAACCCTTCTAATTGGGAGTTGCAGTTACGCGCGGTGCAATGCATCCTTGCCCAGTTGCGATCACTGTGGATGACAGGTGGGAGGACCGGGTTGCTGGTCGCCGACGAATTCTTCCTGATCGCTCACAATGATACCCGGGGTAGGCCGAAGCTGCACTCGTCCGCCACCGGCCTCGGGCTGGCTGGCTGCCTCCTCAGTGAGTTGCTCCTCGGCGGACATATCACTGTGGCCGGTGGTGATGTTTCGGTCCTCAATACCCGGCCGCCCTCCGATGCACTCGCCCATACCGTGCTGGACCAGCTGGTCGGCGAGGCGCAACACCGGTCGGTGCGCATCTGGCTCAGTTTCCTCGCTCAGAGTGCCGCCACCTCGGTGGGGGAGCGGCTGTCCCGGGCGGGCGTGCTGCGTCGTCAGGAGAGCCGGCGACTGCTGCGCAGCAAGGTCGGCTACGTCCCGGTGGATCCGAACGCGGCAGCCTGGCCGGCGACCCGCCTGCGGGTGCTGCTGGAGCGGTCGGACCCACCACCGACCCTCGCTGACGCGGTGCTACTCGGGCTGATCGGTGCGGCGGGCCTCACCCGGGAGGTGCTGTGGAGCGTCGGGCCCCGAGCCGAGCACCGGTTCACCGAACTGGTCGCCTCGCTGCCCCCGCCATTGAAGGAACTGGCGACGCAGACCGAGGCCGCTGTCGGGGCGGCGGTGCTGCGCGGTTCCCTGTGATCGCGAAACAACATCCCTCGTGTCCCTAAACCGGAGTGGTCAATGCCCTCGTCAGCAACCATAGAAAAACCGAGCAACGTCTCTGATGCGCTGGCCCGTGGCCGGCTCGGTGTGCCATCGGTGGTCTTTTTCGTCCTGTCCGCAGCCGCGCCACTAACCGTGGTGGCGGGTGTGGTGACCACCGGCTACGGCGTCATCGGCGTGCTCGGCATCCCGCTGGCCTTCCTCATGGTCGCCGCGTTACTCGCCCTCTTCTCCGTTGGCTACGTGACAATGGCCCGCCGGCTGGTAAACGCCGGCGCCTTCTACTCGTACATCTCCCGCGGGTTGGGTCGTCCGGCCGGTGTCGGCGCCGCCTGGGTGGCGCTGATCGCGTACAACGCCCTGCAGGTCGGGTTGTACGGCACCATCGGCGCCGCCGCCGAACCGGTCCTGGACCGGCTCTTCGGAGTCAGCGTGCAGTGGTGGCTGGTGGCCCTCGGTGCCTGGGCGTTCGTCGCCGTGCTGGGGCTGCTTCGGGTCGACATCAACGGCAAGGTCCTCGCGGTGCTGCTGCTCGCCGAGATTGCCGTGGTCCTGGTGTTCGACATCGCCCAGCTGGGCAACCCCGCCGGTGGCGAGGTCAGCTTCGCCGCCTTCGCACCGGACAACCTCTTCGTCCCCGGCCTCGGCGCGGTGCTGGTGCTGGCGATCCTCGGTTTCGTCGGGTTCGAGGCAGCGGTGGTGTTCAGCGAGGAGAGCAAGGATCCCCGCCGAACGGTGAAGGTGGCCACCTACCTGTCTATCGCGATTATCGCGGGCCTCTACGCGCTCTCGTCCTGGAGCATGACCGTCGCGGTCGGGCCGGACCAGATCTCCGAGCAGGCCGGCGAGCAGAGTGTCGCGTTGATCTTCAACCTGGCCGCCGAGCACCTCGGCGACACGGTCGTGACCATCGGCCAGGTGCTGTTCCTGACCTCGGTGGTGGCCGCGATGATCTCCTTCCACAACACCACCGCCCGGTACGCGTTCGCCCTCGGCCGGGAGCGGGTGCTGCCGGCGGCCTTCGGGCGGACCTCGCCGAGCAGCGGCGCCCCGCGCACGGCCTCCCTCGCCCAGAGCGCTCTCGGCCTGGTCGTGATCCTGCTGTACGCGGTCAACGGGTGGGATCCGATCGTGCAGCTCTTCTTCTGGTGCGGCACCAGCGGTTCGTTCGGGGTGCTGCTGTTGATCGCCACCACCTCGATCGCGGTGATTTCCTACTTCGCCCGTAACGGCCAGGGGGAGTCGCTGTGGCGGCGGGCGGTGGCGCCCGGGCTCGCCGCGGTGGCGTTGCTGGGTGTCTTCACCCTGGCGGTGCTCAACTTCGCCGACCTGCTCGGCGTCCCGGCCGACCACACCCTGCGCTGGGGAGTCCCGATCGCGTACCTGGTGGCCGCGCTGCTGGGCGTGGTGTGGGGGCTGGTCCTGCGGGTCAGCCGTCCGGTCATCTACGCCCGGATCGGGCTCGGCGCGGAGAGCGCCGCCACGGCCCTGCCGGAGACGTCCGAGTCACGGGCAGCGGCGCCGGAGCAGGCGGAGGCCCGGCGGTGACCGGCATCGGTGTCGAGCGGCTCGGGCCGGAACGGACGCAGCTGGTCGCGGAGCGGATCGCCGCGGCATTCCTGGTGCTCGACGCGCCGCGCTGGCTGGTGCCCGACGAAGGCAAGCGGGAGGCGGTGCTCGCCGGACAGTTCGAGATCCTGGTCGACCATGCGATGCGGCACGGCCTGGTCTTCGGCACCACCGACCTGACCGGGGTGGCCGTCTGGTTCCCCGCGATCGGTGCGGATCCGGCGCCGCCGCCACCGGACTACGATGCCCGGCTCGCCGCGGTGTGCGGCGAGTGGACGGATCGTTTCGCCCACCTCGATGAGCTCTTCGCCGCGAACCATCCGCAGCCCGACCACCACCACCTCGCCTTCCTCGCCGTGCAGCCGGACCGGCAGGGCCAGGGCGTGGGCACCGCGCTGTTGCGGCACCACCACGCGTGGCTGGACGCCAACCGGATGCCCGGATATCTGGAGGCGTCCAGCGAGCTTGGCGTCGAGCTCTACGCCAAGCACGGCTACCAGGTACGTGAGCCGTTCCGGTTGCCCGACGGCACGCCGTTCTGGCCGATGTGGCGGGAACCCCGCTGATCTGATTTGGCGGTGGCCGGGCCCTGCAGCCCGGCCACCGCCCGCTCGTCCCCGCGCCCCGGCCTCCCGCCCGCCGGGGCGAGCAGGTGGCTCGGCACGGTTACTCCCTGCCCCGGTGGGTAACTCATTCCTCGGTGCGTCCAGCGGGGGAGCGCAACAGCCTTCGCGGCAACGGGCGCGTCGCCCTGATTCGGACCGACATCCCGACTGGCCGGCAGCCGGACGGGACTAGCCCCGAGCATCGAGGAGGCCAGTCAATGCCCGGTGAGACGAGGAACCGCGGAACCGAGGACCGCCCATCGGCGGCCGAGGGGGAGCGGGGGGCGCTGGTGGCCGTCCTGGTGATGGTGCTCCTGGGCGTCGCGGGCATATTCGCGCTGTCCTGACGTGGTGCGTGTACCCCGGCCGCCGCTGGCGGCCGGGGTACACGCGGTGTCGGTCCGGCACCGTCCTTCCAGTCCTTCCACCCGGCCAGCAGCCGCGTGCGCTGGTGAGGGTTAGTCCGGTTGTCGCTGCGGTGCCTGCAGGTGGAGCCGGCCCAGCAGCTGACGGGCCTGCTCGGCATACTGCTGATCAACGATGACCGCGTACTGGTTGGCGCGCAGTGAACTGGCCGAGGTGAAGTCGCGGCGACCGCCGGTCATCGCATGCGCCACCGCCCCGAACACCGCACCCCAGATCGCTCCGATCACCAGACCGGCGAGGACCACCGCGAGCCAGTTCCCCGCGGTGAAGATGCCGAACAGCAACCCGATGAAGAGACCGAACCATGCGCCGGTACCGGCACCGAGCAGCCCCGCCCGCCCGGTGCTCAGCCGGCCGAGGACCGTCTCGACCAGGGTGAGGTCGGTGCCGACGATGGCGGTGTGCTCCACCGGGAACCGGTTGTCCGCCAGGTAGTCAACAACCCGCTGGGCGGTGCGATAGTCCGGATATGAGCCGATAGTCATCGTCGGCGGCCCCATCCCCGGCCCGTCGCCGTCGCCGCTGGGGGGCGACGGATGACCCGCCGGACCGGAGGGGATGGTGTCGCCGCCCGGTAGTCCGGGACGCCAGGCCGAGGTCGGACGCGAAGGTGTGTTCATGAGTCTCCTCCTTCGTCAACCAGCCACGTTCCCCCTCGGCCAAGGGGGTAACCCGTGCTCGCGCCCCGGCGGGGCCGAACCAGGGTGGCGGCGCACCGGCGGCCAGTAGGCTCGACCGGTGTCCGGGGAAGCGGCAGGCGTGGTGGTGGTCGGCGCGGGCCTGGCCGGGGTGGCGTGCGCCCGTGAACTGGCCCGGGCGGGCGTACCGGTGCACCTGCGGGAGCGGGGGCGGGTGGCCGGCGGACGGATGGCCAGCCGGCGTTTCGCGGGGCGCCCGGTGGACCTGGGCGCCGCGTACCTGACGGTCAGCGACCCGGGCTTCGCCGCGGTGCTGCGGCAGTGGCGGGCGGCGGGCCTGGCCCGCGAATGGACCGACACCTTCTTCGCGTACCGCGGTGCAGGCCGGCGGGAGGTGGCGGGGCCCATGCGCTGGGCCGCACCCCGCGGGCTGCGCTCGCTGGTGGAGCAGCTCGCCCAGGACCTGCCGGTGGACCTCGGCCGTCCGGTGCACCGCGTCGGACCCGGCCCGACCGTGGATGGGCAGTCCTGCGCGGCGGTGGTGCTGGCCATGCCCGGCCCGCAGGCGGCGCCGCTGCTGGACCCGGCCCTGACCACCGCGACCCGGGCCACGCGAGCCCAGGGCTGGTCGCCGTCGCTCGCCGCGATGCTGCGCTTCCCGGAACGTTGTTGGGGCGAACTACGCGGCGCCTTCGTCAACGCCCATCCGGTGCTCGCGCTGGTCTGCGATGATGGCGACCGCCGGGGCGACGCGGCACCGGTTCTCGTCGCGCACAGCACCCCGGAATTCGCCGCCGCGCACCTGGCTCAGCCCGCCGCTGCGGCCTCCGCCATCGAGCTGGCCGTTCGCGACCTGCTCGCGTTGCCGATGTCGGCCGAGGAGCTGTACGTGCACCGGTGGACGTACGCGAAGCCGACCGTGGAAGTGACGGCTACGTACCACCTGGACGACGACGGGATCGGCCTGGCCGGTGACGCCTTCGGCCCGCCCCGTGCCCAGACCGCCTGGCGCTCCGGCCACGACCTGGCCCGGGCCCTTCTCGCCCGCGGAACCGACCAGTAGCACCGCACCCCGCGCCGGTGTGGGTTCGGCAGCCTTGGCTACGGAGCGGTCTTCGTCGGCAGCTCAAGGCGACCCCGCGACGGCCCGGAAAACGCCGAGGATCGCTACGGAGTGCCGGTGCGGTGACGGGGTATGCGCGCGAGGTAGTCCATGTGAAGGAGGGCATCATGCCGGAAACCCTCGCGGTGCGGCAGGTCGACATCGGGGCCGCCTTGACCGATATGTGGCGGGCGGTGCTGTTGTTCATACCGAGAGCCGTCGCGTTCATCGTGATCCTTGTGATCGGATGGCTCATCGCCCGAGCCGTCCTCAAAGCGGTGGACGCGGCGCTGGAACGGGTGAACTTCGACCGCGCCGTGGAGCGTGGCGGCATCAAACGGGCCCTGGCGCGTACCAGGTACGACGCCAGCGACATCCTCGCGCGGCTCGCGTACTACGCCGTACTGCTGTTCACGCTGCAGTTCGCCTTCGGGGTGTGGGGACCCAACGCGATCAGTGACCTGATCAGTGGCGTGGTGGCCTGGATACCCCGAGCGTTCGTGGCGATCGTCATCGTGGTGGTGGCCGCGGCCATTGCGAGCGCGGTCCGTGACCTGGTCAGTGGGGCGCTCGGCGGTCTCACGTACGGCCGGGTCCTGGCCGATGCGGCGGCCGTCTTCATCCTGGCCCTCGGTGTGATCGCGGCGCTGAACCAGGTTGGCATCGCCACCACGGTGACCACGCCGGTGCTGATCGCCGTGCTCGCCACGGTGGCCGGCATCCTGATCGTGGGTGTCGGTGGTGGTCTGGTCAAGCCGATGCAGGGCCGCTGGGAGGGCTGGCTGAGCCGGATGGCCGAGGAGGGACGGGCTGTCCAGCAGCACCGACAGGCACAGGGAGCCGGCCGTAGCGACGTCGAACGGCAGATGGCCGACCGGACCGGGCCCGAACGGGAACGGGCGCAGGAGAAGTCCCACGAGGCGGCGACCGCGGGTAGCGGTGGTCGCAGGTCGGGCGATGACACCCAACAGTTCGACCGTTGAGCGGCGACCGGAGGACGGGGGTGGTCACCATCATCGGGGCCACCCCCGATTCGGTTCAGAGCGGCGGGAGCGGGGCCGGCCGGGGACCGTCCAGGGATCTGGCCAGGGCGGCGACCGCGAGGAGGCGGGTGAGGAGCCAGTCCGGCGGCGCCGCCCAGTCGATCGGCCCCGCCGGCGGATGCCAGTCGTGGGCCCGGGCGGCGGCGTGGATTCCCTCCGTGTAGCCGGCCAGGGCAGCGACCGTGAGCGGCCGGTGATCCCCATTCAGGCTCTCCCGGACCGCCGCGGCGTGCTGGTCGACCAGGGCGAGGAGCCCGGGCCGCGCTGCCGCCGCAGCCAGGCCGTCGGTGCCCACGGTGCTGGACAGCGACGCCAGCGTCGAGCGGGCGGCGTCAGCGAGCAGGCGGGGGTTGACCCGTTCCAACGGTGCGCGCATGGGGAACGAGACTAACCCGCGGAACGGGTGGTTGACCTCGCCTGGTCAGCGGTTTTGTTCCTCGACCGGTTGGCCGACCCGGGCCGGTGTCCCGGCCCCGCCGAAGCGATGCGGGACCTGCCGAGGGGCGCCCAGCGCTCGCGCCGGTGCCGGTGCGTCCTGTCGGTAGGGGCGCACCGGCACCGGGAGAACCGACCCCGGTGGGCGCAGGTCGGTGTTCGAGATCACATGGTGTCCGGTCCGGTCCGCCCGGTCGTGGACGGGCGATAGGCCCGGTCCGGGTCAGTCGGTTCCCGGCCGGTCCCGGCGGCCTGGCCGCCGCGGTCCACCGCCTGGGGACCGTGCCCGAAAGCGGCCTCCTCGCCGGCGTCGTTCGCGGTCACGTCGTCGGCCTGGCCGTCCATCGCCGAACGCGCGATGGCCCGGTCCAGCTCCGCCAGGGGAGTCCGCTCCTCGTCACGCCACGCCTTGTCGTCGGTCATACCTTCGGCGGTACCCGACTTCCAGCCGCGCGAAACCCGCCGACGGCCCCCGGTCGTGCCGGGGGCCGTCGGCGGGGAGCGCTACGGGTCAGGGCTGCGCGCGGTCGACCTTGCCGCGCCAGGCACCGGTCGCATGGTGGCGCTCTTCGATGAACTGCTTGAACCGTTCCAGGTCACCCTTGGCCCGGTGGTCCACCACGCCGAGCGTGTCGCCAGCGTGCTCCACCGCGCCGTGCGGCTCGAACTCGAGCTGGAGCGTGACCCGGCTGGTGCTTTCGTCCAGCCGGTGGAAGGTGACCACCCCGGCGTGCTGGGTGCCACCGATCGAGCGCCAGGCGACCCGCTCGTCCGGGAGCTGCTCGGTGATCTCGGCGTCGAACTCGCGCCGTACCCCGGAGATCTCCACGGTCCAGTGGGTCATCGTCGGGGAGAGGTGCCGCACCTCCTCTACCCCCTCCATGAAGTGTGGGAACTCCTCGAACTGGGTCCACTGGTCGTAGGCGGTGCGAATCGGGACGGCGACATCCACGTATTCCATGACACCACTCATCAGCTCCTCCTCCCCGCCGTTTTCGGCGGCTCGGTCCGGGTGACGTCCCGGGTTACCAGCGGGTCGTCTCGTTGCGGTGGCCGAGCGCAGCCCAGATCTCCGAGACCGTCTGGTAGCGGGTCCCCGTGGGTAGGCGTTCCAGCGCGGCGACCAGGTCGGCCGGAGCGTCGTTGTCCCGTGCGTTGGCGACCAGGGTCTCGCGGTCGCCCGGCAGGGCGGTCATCGTGATGAACCGCCCGAGCCGGCTGCGGGCCTCGACATCGTCGGAGCTCATGCCCTGCGGGCTGCCGCTGCGCAGCGCGCCGGCCGGCGCCGTCCTGGGCTCCGGTTGGTCCTCGCCCGCCGGCTCCGGCTGACGGAACTCGTTGACCCGCGAGCCGGCCGCTCCTGGACCCTGTACGAGGCCGCTGACCTCGCTCTCCATCTCGTCGTCGAGCCTCGGTCCGTGCTTGCTGCTGCCGCGTTCCATGTCTTCTGCGCTACCCGACGGGCTCCGGGGGTAAACCCCGGACAGATCCGGTTTGTCGGATCGGCCGTGGGGAAAGATCACTGTAGACGCACTGACGTGGAGGAGGATCGAGATGCCCGGGCGGGAGGACATGCCCAGTACGCTGCGACGCTCCCCAGACAAGGCGCAGCGTACCTGGGAGAAGACCCACGACTCGGCCCTGCAGACGTACGGCGGGGGGGAGCGGGCCAGCCGGACCGCGTTCGCGGCGGTCAAGAATGAGTTCGAGAAGGTCGGCGACCACTGGGAGCCGAAGGGCCGCAAGGGTCCGAGTGACCGACAGGCCGCCGGTGGCGGTCCCCGGCGCCGCGCGGCGACAGCGGGGGGCGTTGACGCGAACGCCAGCAAGGATCACCTGTTGCGGGTTGCCCGCAAACTCGACATCTCCGGCCGGTCAACCATGACCAAGCCGGAACTGGTGCAGGCGATCGAGAAGGCCAACAACCGGCGGACCGCCCAGGCCCGGCAGCAGGGCCGGAGCCGGTAGACCCCGGCTGAGCGCCGTGACACCACCCTTTCGGCGCCGGGTGGCCCACTTCACCAGTGTCCGCCGCCCGGCGCCTGAAGGTGGACCACCTTGGTGGCGGTGAACTCGTCGAGCAACTCCGGCCCGTACCCGAAGCCCTGCCCGCTGCCCCGACGCGGATGCGCAGCCCCACCCGGCGCCCCGCCGAAGACAGCGTTGATCTTCACGGTGCCGACCGGGAGGTCCCGGCAGGCGCGCTGCGCATGACTCATCGACCCCGTCAGTACGGTCGCGGCGAGCCCGTACGGCGAGTCGGCCGCGCACCGGAGGCCCGCCGAGAACGAGTCAACCACCACGACCGGGGCGACCGGGGCGAAGGTCTCGTCGCGAACCAGGGGCATGTCCTGCCGGCAGTCCGTGACCACCGTTGCCGGGTAGAAGGCACCCGGGCCATCCGGTAGCGTGCCGCCGACCCGAAGCTGGGCTCCCTGCGCCACCGCGGCCGTGACCTGCCCGTGTACGTGGTCGCGGTGCCGCCGGTCAACCAACGGGCCCAGCTCCGTCGCCGGATCGACGCCCGGTCCGGTACGCAGGGCCCGCGCCCGGTCGACCAGGGCGGCAACGAAGTCCTCGGCCACATCCCGGTGTACGTAGATCCGCTCCACGGCAACGCAGATCTGGCCGGCGTTGGCGAACGCACCCATGGCGGCCTGCTCGGCCGCCCACTGTGGGTCCACGTCCGCGTCAACGACGAGCGGGTCGCAGCCACCGTTTTCGAGGAGCACCTTCGCCCCGGTCCGGGCCGCCGCGGCGGCGATCGTCCGGCCGGTGGCGGTCGAACCGACGTGGGCGAGCACGTCCACCGGCTGGGCGGCCAGTGCCGCGCCCACCTCTGGCCCGCCGGTCAGTAGCGAGAGCACGCCGGGCGGTAGCGCCGTGTCCACCGCCTTCGCCAGCAGCCATCCGGTCGCCGGAGTCCGTTCGCTGGGCTTGTAGAGCACCACGTTGCCGGTGACCAGCGCCGCGCCGAGCAGGCCACAGGAGACCGCGATCGGATCGTTCCAGGGGGTGATGGCGGCGACCACACCGCGCGGCTGTGGCAGCATGAAGTCGATCGCCTCCGCGGCGCCGTGTAGGGTCCGGCCACCGCGGATCGGTGCCAGTTCGGCGTACTGGCGCAGGGTGGCCACGCCCGCCTCCACCCCGCCCCGCGCATCCGCGAGCGGCTTGCCCATCTCCACGGTGGTGGCCTGCGCCAGCTCGGCGGCGGCCGTCGCCACCGCGTCCGCGGCCCGATGGAGGGCGGCGGCCCGTTCCGCCGGAGGTGTCCTGGCCCACTCGGTGGCGGCGCTCCGTGCCGCCGCCACCGCCCTGCGGACCTCCTCCGCCGTCGCCACCGGCACCGAGCTGACCGCAGTGCCGTCGGCCGGGTCGTGGACGACCAGGTCGCCGCCCTCGCCGCCGGCCCCCCACACCCCGCCGATGAGCTGAGTAACCGTGTACATGCGGCGGTAGATGCCCCGGGTAGCCCCGGGCAAACGCTAATCGTTCCCGGAGACCGCTGGCTAACATGATCGAGTGAGTCGAGTCGATGTGGCGTCCCCGGACGCCATCGTCATCGGAGCGGGCCACAACGGCCTGGTGGCCGCCAACCTGCTCGCCGACGCCGGCTGGGACGTGCTCGTGCTGGAAGCGACCGGGGCGCCCGGTGGCGCGGTCCGGTCAGCCCAGGTCACCGCACCCGGCTACCTGAGCGACCTCTACAGTTCCTTCTACCCTCTTGGCTACGCGTCGCCGGTGTTACGCGGGCTGGGCCTGGACCGGTACGGGCTGCGGTGGCGACATGCCCCAGACGTGTTGGCGCACCTGCTGCCGGACGGGCGGGCGGCGGTGCTCAACCGCGACCCGGAGACCACCGCCGCCTCCCTGGAGAGCTTCGGGGCTGGTGACGGGGAACGGTGGCTGACGGCCTACGACGACTGGCGCCAGGTGGGCGGCCCGGTGTTGGACGCCATCACCACCCCCTTCCCGCCGGTGCGCAGCAGCCTCGCGTTGCTACGCCGGCTGCGGGTCGCTGGCGCGCTGCGGCTGGCCCGCCGGTTGGTGACACCGGTACGCCGGCTCGGCGACGAACTCTTCACCGGAGCGGGCGGGACGGCGCTGCTCGCCGGCTGCGCGCTGCACACCGACCTGGCCCCGGAGGAGGCCGGCTCCGGGGCGTACGGGTGGCTGCTGGCCATGCTCGGTCAGCAGGTCGGTTGGCCGGTGCCGGACGGCGGTGCCCAACAGATCACCGATGCGCTGGTGGCCCGGCTCACCGACCGGGGCGGCCAGCTCCGCTGCGGCGCGCGGGTGGATCGGGTGCTGACCGCCCGGGGGCGGGCGATGGGCGTCCGGACCGAGGACGGCGGGCTCTGGCGGGCCCGCCGCGCGGTGCTCGCCGACGTGCCGGCACCCGCGCTCTATCTGGATTTGGTCGGGGCCGACGTCCTGCCGCCGCGGCTGGTGGCGGACCTGGCCCAGTTTCGCTGGGACGGCTCGACGCTGAAGGTCGACTGGGCGCTCTCCGCCCCGGTGCCGTGGCGCAACCGGGCGGTCGCCACCGCCGGCACCGTGCACCTCGGAGCCGATCTCGACGGGCTGACCAGCTATGCGGCGGCGCTGGCCCGCGGGGAACTCCCCCGGGACCCGTTCCTGTTGGTCGGGCAGCTGACGGTGGCCGACCCCAGCCGTTCACCACCCGGTACCGAGTCGCTGTGGTCGTACACCCACCTGCCGTTCCGACGGCGGTGGCGGGTCGAGGAGATCGCCGCGCAGGTGCAGCGGATGGAGCAGGTGCTGGAGGAGGCCGCCCCGGGCTTCCGCGCGCTGGTGGTGGGCCGGCACGTGGCGGGACCGGCGGACCTGGAGGCGGGCGACCCGAGCCTGGTCGGCGGGACAATCGGTGGTGGCACGGCCGCCGCCCACCAACAGCTTTTCTTCCGCCCGATCCCGGGACTCGGCCGCGCCGACACCCCCGTTGACCGGCTATTTCTGGCCAGTTCGTCGGCGCATCCCGGCGCCGGGGTCCACGGGGCGCCGGGTGCGAACGCGGCGCGGGCGGCGGTGGCCCGCGACGCCGCGTTCACCGGTGGTGTGTACGCGGCGACAGTCGGCGCCGCCCAGCGCGCGGTCTACCGCTGACCGTGGCGCGGCGTGGTGCGAACCCCGCCGCCACCGCGCCCGTCTCGACGCGCTACCGGAAACTGGCCGTGACGCCGTCCCGGCGGCCAGCTCAGCGTTCGACGTTGCGGTGCTTGCTGCGCAGGCGGAACGGCATCAGGGCACTTTCAATCTTGGTGGCGGTGGTCATCTTCGAGGCGCCGTCTCGCCGCTCCTCGAACCGGATCGGCACCTCCAGGATCGTGTGCCCCAGCTTCGTGGCCAGGTAGTGCATCTCCACCTGGAAGCTGTACCCATTGGACTGCACCCGCTGCAGGCCGATGTCGCGCAGCGCGTCGGCCCGCCAGATCTTGAAACCGGCGGTGAGGTCGCGGATCCGTACCCGTAGCAGGGTGTGTACGTACAGGTTCGCCCAGCCACTCAATGCCCGCCGGTAGAGCGGCCAGTTCTCGTCCAGCTCGCCACCCGGCACGTAGCGGGACCCGATCACCACACCCGCCTGGGTGGACAGCAGTGCGCCCAGCATGCCCGGCAGCGCGTCTGGTGGGTGGGACAGGTCGGCGTCCATCTGCGCCACGAACTCGGCGCCGTCGTCGAGGGCCCGCCCGATGCCGTCCACGTACGCCCGGCCCAGGCCCTCCTTGCCGGCCCGGTGGACGACCTCGATCCGGCCCGGGTGCTCCAGGGCCAGCTTGTCCGCGACCTCGCCGGTGCCGTCCGGCGAGTTGTCGTCGGCCACGAGGACCTTCAAGCCCGGCAAGGGTAGCGCGAGTAGCTGTTCCACCAGCGCTGGAAGGTTGCCCACCTCGTTGTAGGTCGGCACTACCACGGTCAGGCGCACGTCCCGCCAGGGCGACGGCAACTGCACGGGTTCACTCATGTCGGAAATCCTTGTTTCGCGGGCTTGGCTCCCTGCGAGGGTAGCCAGTGCCCCGGTACGTCGTGTGACTGCTCCCTGGCCTTGGCCCGGCCCACGTTGTCTGTTAACGCCCAGCGTTGCCCGGAGGACACGCTTGGTTAGTGAAAGGCCCTGCAATGCGGGCAATCGGGTAGTTTGTGCACGAATGCTGGGGCGCGGCGAATCGGCGCACGGGCCCGGTGGTTTCAGCAAGCGGGATGGGCGGCCGGTGGTCGGGTTAGCTTCTCGCGGGCGGCGGGTAAGTCCACCACGGGGCCGAGACCGCGTTCGGGGTCGAGTCCGCCCTCGGTCATCGCCTCCCCGGGGCGGTGGCGTCGGCACCGAGGTTTACTCCCCGGGGCCCCGGGAACCCGCCGGCCGTGCCACAGGTGGAGCCGGATCAGCGTAGGTCGGCCCGGGTAGCATCCCGCCCCGGCCGGCTTGGTGGGGTTCCCCGCCTCTTTGACGCGGTGCTGCTGGACCGGGATGGCACCCTCATCGAGGACGTGCCGTACAACGGGGACCCGGATCGGGTACGGCCGATGCCAGGGGCGCGGGCGGCGCTGGATGCGCTCCGCGCGGCGGGCTTGCGGCTCGCGGTGGTGACGAACCAGTCCGGGCTGGCCAAGAAGCTGTTCACCAGGGCGCAACTGCGGGCCGTGCATGCCCGGGTCGAGCAGCTGCTCGGCCCGTTCGACGCCTGGCTGGTCTGCCCGCACGACGATGCGGACCGGTGCGACTGCCGCAAACCCGCGCCCAGACTGGTCCACTCCGCCGCCCGCCGGCTCGGCACCACACCGCAACGGTGCGTTCTGATCGGTGACATCGGCCGCGATGTCACCGCTGCCCTGGCGGCCGGCGCCCAGGCGGTGTTGGTGCCCACGCCGCTGACCCGACCCGCCGAGACCAGCGCCGCCCCGTGGGTCGCCGTGGATCTGCCGACCGCGGTAGCCGAGATTCTTCGTCGGCAGACCGCGGTTGCCCCGGCCTCCCACCAGTCCACCGCTGCGTCGGCGGCCCCGCCGCCCCTGGCCGCTGTTGGCTCCGCGTCGCCCCCGCTACCAATGGGGTCCACGTCGCCCCTGGTCCCGGCAGGGCCGGGCCGGCCGACACGCGCCAGCGGAGGCACCGGAACCGTTCTTGTCGTTCGCTCCGACTCGGCTGGTGACGTCGTCGTAACCGGCCCGGGTATTCGGGCTGTCGCCGCCCACGCGCGCCGAGTCGTCCTGCTGTGCGGACCGCGGGGTCGCGCCGCCGCCGACCTCCTACCCGGCGTGGACACCGTCGTGGTGCACCAACTGCCCTGGATCGATCCGGTGCCCGCACCGGTCACCGGGCCGGACATTGCCGCGCTCACCGCCACCCTCGCCGCCGTCAACGCCGACGAGGCGATCATCTTCACCAGCTACCACCAGTCTCCCCTCCCGCTGGCGCTGCTGCTGCGTACCGTCGGCGTGGAGCGCATCAGCGCGATCAGCGACGACTACCCCGGGAGCCTGCTCGACATTCGCCACCGCGTCCCGGTCGGCGTCCCCGAGCCCGAACGCGCGCTCTCGCTCGCCGCCGCCGCCGGATACCCCCTACCGCCCGACGACGAACCGGCCCTGCGGCTGCGGCCCGTGCCGCCGCCGCCCGCGCCGGCGGGCGCACCGGGCTACCTGGTGTTACACCCCGGCTCGGCGGCACAGTCCCGGGGGCTGCCGCCGGACCTGGCGGTGGAGCTGGTCCGGACGCTGGTCAATGCGGGCCACCGGGTCGTGGTCACCGGCGGTCCGGACGAGGTGGCGCTGACCGCCCAGGTGGCCGGCGGACTCGCCGTTGACCTCGGCGGCGGGACCGAGCTGGCCGAGCTGGCCGCGACCGTCGCCGGCGCCGCCGCGGTGATCGTCGGCAACACCGGTGCGGCCCACCTCGCCGCCGCGTACGGCATCCCGGTGGTCAGCCTCTTCGCCCCGACCGTCCCGTTCGGTCAGTGGGGACCGTGGCGGGTGCCGACCGTTCGGCTCGGGGATCCGGACGCCGCCTGCCGTGGCACCCGCGCCGCCACCTGCCCGGTGCCCGGCCACCCGTGCCTGAGCCGAATTCGGCCCGAGGAGGTGCTGACCGCACTGACCCTGCTCGGCGTGGCGCCGTCCCGGCCGCCGAGGTCGGCTGGGGCCACCGCCCTGGCCCGGAGCGGCCGATGAACATCCTGCTCTGGCATGTGCACGGCTCCTGGACGACGTCGTTCGTCCACGGCAAGCATCGCTACCTGGTGCCGGTCACCCCCGACCGCGGTCCGGACGGTCGCGGTCGGGCCCGTACCTACCCCTGGCCGGAGAACGCGGTCGAGATCACCCCGGCGGAGTTGGCCACCGCCGAGGTGGACCTGATCCTCCTGCAACGCCCCGAGGAGGAGGCCCTGGCCACCGGGTGGCTGGGCCGTCGGCCGGGCCGCGACATCCCGGCGATCTACGTCGAGCACAACACCCCGAAGGACGGTGCGGTGCCGAACAGCCGACACCCGATGGCGGACCGTGCCGACCTGCTGATCGCCCATGTGACCGCCTTCAACCAGCTCTACTGGGACACCGGTGGCACCCGAACGACCGTGGTGGACCACGGGGTCGTACCACCGAGGGTCGGCTACAGCGGCGAGCTGGAGCGGCTCGCAGTGGTGATCAACGAACCGGTTCGCCGGTGGCGGGTCACCGGTACCGACCTGCTGCCCCGGTTCGCCGAGCTCGCCCCGCTGGACGTGTTCGGCCTGAAGGTGACCGGGCTCGCCGACCGGCTGGGACTGCCCCCCGACCGCGTGACCAGTCACGACGACCTGCCCCAGGCGCGGATGCACGCCGAGTTGTCGCGGCGGCGGGCATACCTGCACCTGTGCCGCTGGACCTCGCTCGGGCTGAGTCTGATCGAGGCGATGACGATCGGAATGCCGGTCGTCGCGCTCGCCACCACCGAGGCCGTGATGGCGGTGCCGCCCGGGGCCGGCGCCCTCGCCACCCGGGTCGACGACCTGCTCACCGCCACCGGTCAGTTGCTGGCGGACCCGGTGAGCGCCCGCCGGGCGGGGGCTGTCGCCCGGCGGGCCGCCCGGGACCGGTACGGCCTGGACCGTTTCCTCACCGACTGGGACCGGCTGCTGGAGGAGGAAGTATGCGGATCGCGATGATCTCGGAACACGCCAGCCCGCTCGCGGTCCTCGGCGGGGAGGACGCCGGCGGCCAGAACACGCACGTCGCCGAGCTCTCCGCGGCGCTCGCCGCAGCCGGCCACGAGGTCCGGGTCTACACCCGCTGGGACGCCGTTGACCTGCCGGGAACGGTTCGCTGCCCGGACGGGTACGAGGTGGTCCACGTCCCGGCCGGCCCGGCCGAGCCGCTCGCCAAGGACGCCCTGCTGCCACACATGCCGGAGTTCAGCCACTGGCTGACCGAACGGTGGCGTGGCGATCAGTGGACCCCGGAGGTGGTCCACGCGCACTTCTGGATGAGCGGCCTCGCCGCGCTCGCCGCCGGCCGTAGGACCGGGGTGCCGGTGGTGCAGACGTACCACGCGCTCGGCGTGGTGAAGCGGCGGTACCAGGGCGTGCAGGACACCAGCCCGGCCCGCCGCATCGGGTACGAGCGGCAACTCGGTCGCGCGGTGGACCGGGTGATCGCCCAGTGCCAGGACGAGGTCGGCGAGTTGGTGCGGATGGGGGTGCCCCGGTCGCGGATGACGGTCGTCCCCTCCGGAGTCAACCTCCGTACCTTCGCCCCGCTGGGGCCGGCCGCCGCACGCGACGACGGCCGCCCCCGCATTCTCACCGTGGGGCGGCTGGTCGAGCGGAAGGGCTTCCAGACCGTGGTCCGGGCGATGGCCCACGTGCCGGAGGCGGAGTGCGTGGTGGTCGGCGGCCCGCCGGCTGGGCTCCTCGAAGCCGACCCGTACGCAGGCCGGCTCCGCGCCCTGGCCCACAGCTGCGGGGTGGCCGACCGGGTCAAGCTGGCTGGCGCGGTGCCCCGGGAGGAGATGGGCCACTGGTACCGGTCCGCGGACCTACTGGTGGCCGCGCCGTGGTACGAGCCGTTCGGGCTGACCCCGCTCGAGGCGATGGCGTGCGGCGTGCCGGTGGTGGGAACCGTGGTCGGGGGAATCCGGGACACCGTGGTGGATGGGGTGACCGGTGACCTCGTACCCGCCCGGGACCCCCGGGCGCTCGGTACCGCGATCCAGCGACTGCTCGACGACCGGATCCGTCGGTTCGGGTACGCGGCGGCGGCGTTGGATCGGGCTCGGGAGCGCTACGCGTGGGCGGCCACGGCGGAGCGGCTGGTGGACGTCTACGGCGACGTGACGGCCCTCGGCCGGGCGACCCGGGTGGTGGCCGGATGACTCCGCCCCGGTCGCTGCTGGAGGAGCACCTGGCGGGCCTCGCCGCCGCGCTGCCCTCGTATCGGCGGGCTGCCCAGCTACTCCCCGCCTGGGGAGCCGAGCTCGCCCGTACCCTCGCTGGCGGTGGTCGGCTGCTGGTGGCCGGGAATGGCGGTAGCGCCGCCGAGGCGCAACACCTCACCGCCGAACTCGTCGGCAAGCTCCGCGCCGACCGCCAGCCCTTCTCCGCCATCGCCCTGCACGGCGAGACCAGCGCCCTTACCGCCATCGGCAACGACTACGGCTACGACCAGGTCTTCGCCCGTCAGGTGCACGCCCACGGTCGCCCCGGTGACATTCTCCTGCTGTTGTCCACCAGCGGCCGGAGTCAGAACCTCCTTCAGGCCGCGCAGGCCGGTCACCAGGTCGGCCTGCGCTGCTGGGCGCTGACCGGCCCCGCTCCCAACCCGCTGGCCGGTCTCTGCCACGAGACCCTCGCCGTTCCCGCGCCGGACGGGCAGATCGTCCAGGAACTGCACCTGGTCACCAGTCACCTGCTCTGTGAGTACACCGAGCAGGCGCTGCCGGTGGTCCTGGCCGCCACCGCGGGTACGCCGGAGGGGCCGCCGGTGGCGGGGGTGCCGGGGGAGCCGGTGGCAGGGGTGCCGTTGACCGGCCTGGAGGCCGAGGTGCCGGCCAACCTACCGGCCGCCGGGCCGGTACGGACCGGGGTTGAGGTGGTCCCGGAGGACGGGCAGCAGGTCGAGGGGATGAGGAGGTAGGTGTGAGGGGACCCCTGGTGGTGGTCGGCGACACCCTGCTCGACCGGGACGTGGAGGGGGCGGTGAACCGGCTCTGTCCGGACTCGCCGGTGCCGGTGCTCGACGAGACCGCGTCCACGGACCGGCCGGGTGGTGCCGGTCTGGCCGCGATGTTCGCGGCGGCGGCGCCGGACACCGAGGTCGTCCTGGTGACCGCCCTGGCCGACGATGCCGGTGCCGCCCGGCTCAGCTCGCTCCTCGCCGCAGCCGGCGTCGGGGTGTATGCCCTCGGGTTGGCCGGCGGGACTCCGGAGAAGGTCCGGTTGCGGTCGCAGGGCCGGGTCCTGCTGCGCCATGACCGCGGCGGTGCCGTCGGTGCGCCCGGCCCGCCGGCGGAGGCGGTGCTGCGGGCCATCGCCGGGGCCGCCACCGTGCTGGTCAGTGACTACGGCCGTGGAGTGGCCGGGCAGCCGGCACTGCGGGCGGCGTTGGCCGGCACCCGGGCACCGGTGGTCTGGGATCCGCATCCCCGGGGGCCGGCCGCGGTGCCCGGGGTGCACCTGGCAACGCCCAACGAGTCCGAGGCGCGCGATCTGGCGAAGGTGCCGCCGGGCGAGACTCGGCTGGTGACCGCCTCGCGGGGCGCACTGGAGTTGCGTCGGCGGTGGCGGGCGCGGGCCGTCGCGGTGACGATGGGCGGCGAGGGAGCGCTGCTCTGCCACGCCGGGCCGACGCCGCTGATCGTACCCGCGGTATCCACAGCGGACGGTGACACCTGCGGTGCGGGGGATCGGTTCGCGGCCACCGCCGCCCTCGCCCTGGCCCGGGGTGCGTTGGTCTCCGAGGCGGTGCAGGAGGCGGTCGCCGAGGCCTGTGCGTACGTGGCGGGTGGGGGAGTGGCGAGCATGCTGCCGTCACCGGTGGGGCCGTTGCCATCAGTGGTGCCGGGGGTCCCGGCCGAGCGGGTCGGCGTGGCGGCTGCCGCCACCGTCGTCGCCGAGGTCCGCGCCGCCGGCGGCACCGTCGTCGCGACCGGCGGCTGCTTCGACCTGCTGCACGCGGGGCACGTGGCGACCTTGCAGGCCGCCCGTCAACTCGGCGACTGCCTGGTGGTCTGCCTCAACTCCGATGCCAGCGTCGCGGCGTTGAAGGGTCCGGACCGGCCGGTGATGCCGCAGGGGGACCGGAGCCGCCTCCTCGCCGCCTTGAGCTGTGTCGATGCGGTCGTGGTCTTTGGCGATCCGACTCCGCAGGCGGCCCTGACCTGGCTCCGGCCGGATATCTGGGTCAAGGGGGGCGACTATGCCACCGGTGGTGGCGAACCAGTGCTGCCGGAGGCGGAGCTGGTGCGGCGGTGGGGTGGGCACACCGTGGTGGTGCCGTACCTGGATGGGCGGTCGACCACCGACATGATCGCCGCTGCGTGCCGGCGGGGTGGCGCCAGCGCCACCACCTCGGCGGCAACCACGGTGCTACGGGGAGACCCGCCACCCGCGGCGGCGGCCCGGTCGCACCGGTCGGCGGGGATCCGATGAACGCCGGGTACACGGTCCTGGTGACCGGCGGGTCGAGCGGGCTGGGCGCAACGGTGGTCTCGGCGGTGGCCGAGGCGGGTGGGCGACCGCTGGTGCTGGACCGGCTGCCCCCGGCGGAGGGGGTGCCGTGGGCGGCCTGCGATCTGGCCGACACCCGGGCGGCCGAGGCCGCCACCCGAGAACTCGCCGCGGATCATGGCGGCCTGGACGCCGTGGTGACGGCGGCCGGAATGGATGTACCGGGTCGGCTGGCCGACCTGCCGGGGGAGGTCTGGGACCGGATCGTCACGGTGGACCTGCTCGCCACCGCCGCCGTCGTCCGGGCGGCACTGCCGTTCCTCGAGACGTCCCGGGGCCGGATCGTCACCGTCGCCTCGACGCTGGGGGTCAAGGCGGTCAGTGACGCGACGGCGTACTGCGCGGCGAAGTTCGGGGTGGTCGGGTTCACCCGCTCCCTCGCCGCCGAGCTCGCCGGCCGGGTCGGCGTGACCCTGCTCATCCCCGGCGGTATGCGCACCGCCTTCTTCGACGACCGCGACCCGCAGTACCGACCCGGGCCGGACGCGATCCTCAACGATCCCGCCGACACCGCCGCCGCCGTCATGTTCGCCCTGACCCAACCCGCCGGCTGCGCCGTCCGGGAGTTGGTGGTCTGTGCCGAACAGGAGTCCTCCTACCCGTGATCCTGATCCTTCGTGCGCTGGGCCTCGGCGACCTCGCCACCGCCGTGCCGGCCCTGCGTGCCCTGCGGGTCCGCTACCCCGACGAAAGACTGGTCCTGCTCGCCCCGAGCTGGTTGGCCCCACTGGTCGAGCTGATCGGCGGTATTGACGAGCTGGTCGACACCGCCGATCTGGCTCACCTGCGCTGGTGTGGCCCCGCCCCCGACCTGGCGGTCAATCTGCACGGCCGCGGGCCCGAGTCACACCGCCTGCTGGTCGGTACCCGCCCCCGCCGGCTGTTCGCCTTCGCCAACCGGGCCGCCGGGCACCACGACGGCCCCTCCTGGCGGGCCGACGAGCACGAGGTCCGCCGGTGGTGCCGCCTCCTGGCCTGGCATGGTGTTCCGACCGACCCGACGGACCTGGGTCTGCGCCGGCCAGCGCCGGGCCGGACCCCGACCGGGGTTACCGTGCTGCATCCGGGCTCGAAGATCCCGGGCAAACGCTGGCCGGTGGAGCGGTTCGCGGCCCTCGGCCGCCAGCTCGCCGGCGCCGGCCATGAGATCGTCATCACCGGCGACGCCGCCGAGCGCCCCCTCGCCCGCCGGGTCGCGCAGCTCGCCGGGCTGCCCGGGCACACCGTACGAGCCGGCCGTACCGACCTGCGCCACCTCGCCGGCCTGGTCGCCCACGCCCGCCTGCTGGTCAGCGGCGACACCGGCATCGCCCACCTCGCCACCGCCTACGGCACTCCCTCGGTGGTCCTCTTCGGTCCCCACTCGCCGGCCCACTGGGGGCCACCACCCGAACGGACGTGGCATCGGAGCCTCGGGGCGGACGGCGGCGGGGACGGTGCGGAGCGGGACGGTGCGGAGCGGGACGGTGCGGAGCGGGACGGTGCGGAGCCCCATCCGACGTTGGCGGCGATCAACGTTGACCAGGTGCTGGTCGCCGTGGCCGAGGTGGAGCGGACGGTACGGACGACCGGTGCGACTGCGGCGTAGTGACCCGGGCCGGCCCGGCTACCGGCGCCACCGGCGGGGCCGGGGCTGGGGGTTCTGCGATCCGGCCGGCGAGCCGGTCCGTGATCCGGATCGGCTGGCCCGCCTGCGTGACCTTGTCATCCCGCCGGCCTGGCAGGACGTGTGGATCTCGCCGCATCCGAACGGGCACATCCAGGCCATCGGAGTTGACGCGGCTGGTCGCCGACAGTATCTGTACCACCCGGAGTGGCGGCGCAAGCGGGATGAGGCGAAATTTGACCACGTGCTCGAGGTGGCCCGGCGGTTGCCCCGGTTGCGCGAGCGCATCGCGGCGGACCTCGACGGTCGGGGACTGAACCGAGATCGGGTGCTGGCCACGGTCGCTCGGCTGTTGGATCTGGGTGCCTTCCGGGTGGGCAGCGAGCGGTATGCGGCCGGCGACGATCCGACGTTCGGGGTGTCCACCCTGCGTCCGGAGCACGCCCACGCCCGCCGTGGCTGCATGGTCCTCGAGTTTCCGGCGAAGGGCGGAGTCGAGCAGGTTCGGTGGATTGAGGACCCGGTGCTGTGCCAGGTGTTGGCCAACCTGCGGCGTCGACGCCGCGCCGCGGCTCGGCTCTTCGGCTACTGGGACGGCCGGCACTGGCGGGACGTGCGCCGAGACGATGTCAACGGGTATCTGCGGGTGGCCAGCGGTGGTGAGATGACCGCGAAGGATTTCCGGACCTGGCACGCCACCGTCCTGGCGGCCACCGGGCTGGCCGCTGCTGGCGGAGAGCGGTCGACCACCGCTCGCCGCCGCGCGGTGGCCGCGGTCATGCGTGAGGTGGCGGTGCTGCTCGGGAACACGCCGACGGTGGCCCGTACGTCCTACGTCGACCCCCGGGTCGTGGACCTCTACCACGACGGGGTGCTGGCGCCGGTCGGTCGGTGGATGCCCCGCGAGGATGCCGAGCGGGGGGTCCTCGAACTGCTGGCCGAGACCTGATCGATGGCGGGCGCCCCCGAGTCGGGGCAGCCAACCCGGGCCGCGTCGGCGGTCTGGGACGGCCGGTGGTGAAGCGGGTCGGGCTCAGCGGCGGAACATCGCTCGGATCGCGGCGACCAGCAGCAGGCCGCCCACCACCACGCCGAGGAGGCGTACACCGGGGACGTCGGCCGGGCTTGTCGCCTCGGCCAGAAGTGCGGAGTCCATTCCTGAACTCTCCCGGGCCGGTTGCCACCCAGCAACTGTTAGGTTTATTGACTATTTATTTGGGTGATGTGACCATGGCAAAGCGTCACCGCCGGGCGCAGAGACAGGGGAGGGACATGACCGACTGGTTCGCCGAGCGGCCCGAGGTGGCGGTGTGAGCGCCCGTGAGACCCACCTCGCATCCCTGGCCGCCACCGTCCTTCAGCCGGGCTTCGTCGGTACCACCGCCCCGTCCTGGGTGCGTCGTTGGCTGGGGGAGGGGCTCGGCGCGGTGGTGCTCTTCGCCCGCAACGTGGCCGACCCGGAGCAGGTCGCCGCGCTCACCGCGACGCTGCGCGCGGAGCGGCCGGACGTCATCGTCGCCATCGACGAGGAGGCCGGTGACGTGACCCGGATCGAGTCGGGTCTCGGCAGCTCCCGCCCGGGCAATCTGGCCCTCGGCGTGATTGACGATCCGCTGCTGACCGAGGAGGTGGCATACGACCTCGGCGCGGAGCTGGCGGCGCTGGGGATCACGCTGAACTACGCGCCGGACGCCGATGTCAACTCCAATCCGGACAACCCGGTGATCGGAGTCCGGTCCTTCGGTGCGGATCCGGACCTGACGGCCCGACACACCGCCGCCTGGGTGCGGGGCCTACAGGCCGGCGGCGTTGCGGCCTGCGCCAAACACTTCCCCGGACACGGTGACACCCAGGTCGACTCCCATCACGGCCTGCCCCGGATCGCCGGTGATCGACGCCGGTTGGACGCGGTGGAGCTGACCCCGTTTCGGGCCGCGCTCTCCGCTGGCGTGCAGGCGGTCATGGCCGGTCACCTGCTCATGCCCGCGCTGGACCCGGACCTACCGGCCACCCTGAGCCGCCGGATCCTCACCGACCTGCTCCGCGACGAGTTGGGCTTCGCCGGAGTCGTGGTGACCGACGCGGTGGAGATGCGCGCGGTCGCCGACCGGTACGGCTTCACCGGCGCCGCGGTGCGAGCCCTGGCCGCCGGGGCCGACGCCATCTGCGTTGGTGGCGAGCATGCTGACGAGGATGCGGCTCGGCGGCTGCGGGACGCGATCGTGGCCGCCGTAGCGGCGGGCGAACTGCCCGAGGAGCGCCTCGTCGAGGCGGCCAAGCGGGTCGACCAACTCGCCGCCACCACCGCCGCTCGCCAGGCCGGCCGGACCGCCCGCCCGGCGGCCGGTAGCGGTTCGGCGGTGGGGTTCGCCGCCGCCCGCCGGGCCGTCCGGGTCACCACGGGACGTGCCGGGCTGGGCGCGCTGCCGCTGGCCGGCCCGGCCCACGTGGTCGAGTTCGCGCCGCCCCGCAACCTCGCGATCGGCACCGAGACACCGTGGGGCGTCGCCGCGCCCCTGGCAGCGTTGCTGCCGGGCACCACCGCTGTCCGGTACGCCGAGGCCGAGGTGCCCCCGGACCTCACCGCCGAAGCCGGTGGCCGGCACCTTGTCCTCGTCGTCCGTGACCTGCACCGGCACCCGTGGATGCGGACGGCAGTGACGCATGCCCTGGCTGACCGACCGGATGCCGTCGTCGTCGAGCTGGGCCTACCCGAACTGGTCACCGGGGCGGTGCATGTGGCCACCCACGGCGCGACCCGCGCCGGCAGTCGGGCCGCGGCGGAGCTCCTGACCGGGATCAGCTGATCGCGGGCCGGGATGGGCCGTTCGGCACGGGATCGGCTGATCGCGGACCGAGGCGCGTCAGCGGCGGGGGGAGAGCCTCGCCACCTCGTCGAGTAGCCGATCCACCTCGGTAGCGGTGTTGTAGTGGTACAGGCTGACGCGTACCGCCCCGCCGCTGTCCCGCAGCCCCAACGTCTGGAAGTACTCGTAGGCGTAGTAGTCACCGGCGGAGAGGCAGAACCCCGCTGCGCCGAGCGCCGCCTGGGTCTCGGCCGGAGACCGGCCGGCCAGCCGGAACGAGACCGTGGGGCAGCGCCGGGCCGGCGAGCCGAGCACGGTGACCGCGGGCAGGTTGGCGAGACCGTCGAGGAGTCGGTCCAACAGCCCCTCCTCGTACGCGCGGGCCGCGCTCAGGCTGCTCCGCAGCCGTTCCCGTCGGCTCCCGGTGGCCGTCGGGTCCAACCCGGCGAGGTGGTCCACGGCGACGGCAGCGCCGGCCAGCAGCGGAAAACTGGGCGTGCCGTACTCGAATCGATCGGGTACGGAGTCGGCGGAGGGGCGCAGCTTCGCCGGGTGCAGGCGCTCCCAGCACGCCGGATCCGCCGCCACCGCGGCCACGTGCGGGCCGGACCACTTGTAGGCGCTGGTGACCAGGAAGTCAGCGCCCAACGCGGTGCGGTCGGTCGGACCGTGCGGCACCGAGTGCACACCGTCCACGCAGACCAGCGCTCCGACGGCGTGCGCTGCCTTGGCGATCGCCACCACGTCGGGCATCGTGCCGATCGCGTTGCTGGCGGCGGTGACCGCCACCAACCGGGTCCGCTCGTTGACCAGATCGGGGTACTGGCCGGCCGGCAGCTCGCCGCTGTGCGGATCGAACTCCGCCCACCGTACGGTTGCGCCCGCCGCCTCGGCTGCCTGGATCCACGGCCGGACGTTGGCGTCGTGGTCGAGTCGGGACACCACCACCTCGTCGGCCGGCCGCCAGGTTGAGGCGAGGGTGCGGGCCAGGGTGTAGGTGAGCGCGGTCGCGCTCGGGCCCAGCACCACCCCCTCCGGGTCCGCGCCGAGCAGGTCGGCCAGGGCCGTACGGGCGGCGGCCACCAGTTCCAGCGAGCGTCGGCCGGGACCGTTGCCTTCGCTGCGGTTGCCCAGCGCCGTACCCATCGTCTCGGTCACCGCGGCGATCACCGGCGCGGCGGTCTGGGTGCCGCCGGCACCGTCGAAGTGGACGTGCCCCTGTGCCAGGGCGGGATATGCGGCCCGAATGCGGGCGATGTCGAACGGCATGAGCGGACCCTAACCCGCGCCGTGGAAGTCGGCGGAGAGTCGGTACGGCGACCGTCTCGTACCCTTGGGCCGTGACGAACCGATGCGTTCCCCTCCCCCCGAAAACCCCCCGTCGCACCGCCGGTCTCCTCGTCGGCCTGGCCCTCGGTGCCGCCGTGCTGGCCGGCTGCAGCTCCGCCGAGGGGGTCTCCACCGACTGTGGGCTGGACGGCTGCACAGTCACCTTCGACCGCGAGACCAACGCCGAGGCCAGCATCCTCGGTGTCGAGGCCAGGTTGATCGGCGCCCAGGACGACGAGGTGACGGTCGAGGTCGCCGGCGAGCAGCTCACCCTCACCACCGGGCAGCCGGCCGCCGAGGTCGGTGGGCTCTCGGTCACGCTGGAGAATGTCACCGCCGACCAGGTCGCTATCCAGGTGGCGCAGGGCTGAGTTTCCGGAGCCCCCCTCGTCCCGGGGCGGACTTTCCACCCGCTCCGGGACGGCGTCTCCGGGGCTACTGCCGCCGGCGTGGCGTACGGTAGCTCCCGGGCAGGTGCTGTCAGCGTCGTCACTCCGGCATCCTCTTCGGTGCCTGCTGTCTCCTCCGCTGCCGTGACCAGAAGGTCGGAACTGGTCGGCCTGGCCGATGGCCGGCACCATTGGGCCTTCGCCGGCGTCCTGACGCCCGGTTGGTGAGGAGGAGAGACCGTGCAGAGCTACCTCGGGACGATCATCGCCGCGGTTGCCGCCGCGGCGGGCGCCCTGTTAGTGGTCGGCGTCACGCACCGGATAATCCGGCGGCTCGGCCAGCGTTCGCTGCTGTTGACCGGGCTGGCCCAGCACGCGCACCGCGCGTTCCAGTTGGCGGCGACCATCCTCGCCGTGCAGTTCGCCGTGCGGTTCACCACCCGCAACGCGGAGGAAACCGGCTGGCTCGAGGCCCTCCTGCACATCCTGGTGCTCGGGGTGATCGCCGCCACCGCCTGGCTGGTCGCCGCGTTGCTGGTGGTGCTCGAGAACACCGCACTCGCCCGGTTCCAGGCCGAGGTGGCGGACAACCGGCACCGTCGGATCCGTACCCAGGTGGTGCTCCTGCGCCGGTTGACCACCGCGGTGGTGGTCTTCCTGGCGCTCGGCGTGATGCTGATGACCTTCCCCGCCGTCCGTGGGGTCGGTGCCGGCGTGCTGACCAGCGCTGGTCTTCTCGGTGTGGTGGCGGCGTTGGCCGCGCAGAGTCTGCTGGGCAACGTCTTCGCCGGTTTCCAGCTCGCCTTCAGTGACGCCGTACGCCTCGGCGACGTGGTGGTCGTGGACGGGGAGTGGGGTCGGATCGAGGAGCTGACCCTCAGCTACGTGGTGTTGCGGATCTGGGACGACCGGCGGTTGATCCTGCCCACGTCGTACTTCACCAGCAAGCCGTTCCAGAACTGGACCCGGAGCGAGGCCGCGGTGCTCGGCACCGCCGAGTTCGATGTCGATTGGTCGATCTCGGTGCAGGCGATGCGGGAGGAACTGCGTCGGCTGGCGGAGAGCAACGAACTGTGGGATGGCCGGGTCTGCGCGTTGCAGGTGACCGACGCGACCGGCGGCATGATCAAAGTGCGCGCGTTGGTCAGCGCGGCGAACGCCGGCAACCTCTGGGACCTGCGCTGTCTGGTCCGCGAGCACCTCGTTGCCTGGGTGTGGAAGCAGCGGCCGACCGCGATGCCCCGAATGCGGGCCGAGGTCGGTGACACCGGGGGTGGCCAGCCGTGGCAGTGGGATGCGCCCCGTCGCCCGTCGCCGGCCGGCCGGCTCGCCGACGGTGCGGGGTCCGACGATGCCCGGATCTTCGGCGGCAGCGAGGACGGTGCCGCCCGCAGCGAGGCCTTCGTCGGCCCGGACGAGCCGGCCGACTCCCGCCCCTGATCCCTCCGCCCCGTCCTTGGTCGCCTTCGCCCCGTCCCTGGTCGCCTTCGCCCCGCCGCTGGTCGCCTCCGCCCCGTTGCTCGCCGCCTTCGTGCTGCCGGCTGGTCGTGCCGGACGGCGGACCCGCGGCGGGCCTCCGCCACGATCGTCGGCTGCGCCGGCTTGGCCGGAGGGGTTAGCGTGACGTGGTCGGGCGGGAGACGTTGGGCCGAGTGCGAAACGTTTGGAACGGCGTTTTGGGGGGACCTGCTGCGCGACCCCTGACCTGCGCCGGGCGGCGTGGGTCGGGCGATGGATCGACGGACGGCTCCCGGTGGGTATGAAGCGCGGTGACGAGGAGAGGAGGACAGCATGGCTGACCTGGCGAATGCCCGTCCAACCCAGGCTGGGAGCGAGCCGTCCACCGCCGAACTGGTGCAGCGGGCCACCGAGCAGGTCTCCCGGCTGGTCCGCGACGAGTTGGCGTTGGCCCGCGCGGAGCTGGCCCAGAAGGGGAAGCACGCCGGGATCGGCATCGGCCTCTTCGGCGGCGCCGGGATGCTGGCGCTGTACGGGCTCGGTGCGCTCGTGGCGACCGTGATTCTGCTGCTCGCCCTGGTCCTGCCCGCCTGGGTGGCCGCCCTGATCGTCGCGGTGGTGCTCTTCGTCGCCGCCGGGGCCCTCGCCCTGGTTGGTAAGAAACAGGTCGGTCAGGCGGTCCCGCCGGTACCGGCGGGCACGGTGCGCAGCGTCCGGGCGGATGTCGATACCGTCACCGCAGCGATGAAGGATGGGAAGGCCGCAGCGCAGGACGGGAGATCGGCATGACGGGTAATGGGCGGGCCCGCGGGGACACTGAGGCGCTCCGCGAGGAGATCCGGCGGACCAGGGTCGAGCTCAGCGAGACGATGGAGGCGCTGGCCGCCAAGGCTGATGTGAAGAAGCGGCTGCGTTCCTCGACCGAGCAGGCGAAGGGGCGGGTGCGGGAGCAGGCAACAGCGGCGGCGGCGCGAGTGCGCGGGCGGGCCCGGCCGAGCGGTGAACGGGCCCACGGCAGCCCGGTGCCGTTCACCGTGTTGGCCGCGGGCGCGGTGGCCGCCGTCGCCGTACTGATGATCGTCTGGGGGAGGCGTCGGTGAGTAGAGGGTTGGGGAAGGCCGCATACAAGCCGGTCGGCATTCTGTTGGGTTTCGCCGCCGGTGCCGCGGCGGGTGCCATCTTCGAGCAGGTGTGGAAGGTGGCAGGTGCCGGCGCGGCGCCGAGCGCCACCGACGAGGACCGCGGTTGGGGCGAGATCCTGGCGGCGGCGGCGTTGCAGGGGGCGATTTTCGCGGTGGTCCGGGCGGCGGTGGACCGGGGCGGAGCGGTGGGGATGCGCCGGGTGACCGGCAACTGGCCGAAGTGACCTCGGCTCGGTGAGCTGGATCCCTCGCCGAATTCGGGTGACGTGGGGCCTTTTCGTTGGTTTGCGGGGGTCGGCCGGGCCGATCTTAGGCAGCCGACAGGTCACATGTCAGAGAATTTCGTCCGGTAGGCTGTGCAGAGTTTTTGCGTACGTGGTTTGCTGTTCCACGCTGTTGACGAGATGGCGTGGGTTGAGAGAAGTCTCCTTCCGGGGGGCCGCCTCAGGCGCCGCTGCTCGAAAACGGCCAACCGGCCGCACGGCGTGCACGGCCGCCAGTTTTAGAAGGAGATACACATGGCGCAGGGAACCGTGAAGTGGTTCAACGCTGACAAGGGCTTCGGCTTCATCACCGTCGACGGCGGGGGTGCTGACGTGTTCGTCCACTTCTCGGCCATCCAGTCCAGCGGCTACCGCACGCTGGAGGAGAACCAGCGGGTGGAGTTCGAGATCGCCCAGGGTCAGAAGGGTCCGCAGGCCGAGCAGGTCCGCCCCCTCTGAGCTACGTTGACCGGCGGACCGCCGGTCAGTGGCTGATCCGGCTCGCCCGGATCGACACGAGCCCCGCATCCTTTCCGGGATGCGGGGCATCGTCGTTTCCGGTTCGGTTCGGTGGAGTTCAGCGGCGGCGGGTGCGGAGGCCGAGCCAGAGCGAGACCAACCCGGCGAGCGCGAGCGCCGGACCGGCGACGGCCCAGAGCCGCACGTCGGTCAGCACGCTGCCCTCGATGAATCCCAGCCCCTGCACGGTCCAGAGGGCGCCGAGCACCACGGCCAGCAGCCCGAGTGCCAGCGCCAGCCAGCCGCGCAGCACGAATTCGCGTTCTCGCCCGCCGGGGGCGCCCGTCCCGTTCACCACCGGTCGTGCACCTGCGGCCGGGCCGGGTCGTCGTAGACGGTGCCCCGGTCGGCGCCGAGCTGCCAGGTGCCGGGGCCGACCACGCCGACGGCGCGGTTCAGCCGGGGAAGGGTGCGCTGCTCCATGAGGAGAGCCTAGTGATTCGGGCTGGTCCGGACCACGGTGGGCCACAATTCAAAAAGACGTACGTACGGTTTGGAGGGGTGATGTGGGATCCGACAACATACCTGCGCTACGGCGACGAACGGGCCCGGCCATTTCACGACCTGCTCGCCCGGGTGCCGACCACCCGGCCCCGGGCGGTGGTCGACCTCGGCTGCGGGCCCGGCACACAGACCACGATCCTCGCCGAGCGCTGGCCCGGCAGCCGGGTCACCGGCATCGACGCCGCACCGGAGATGATCGACCGGGCCGCCTCGTTGGACAGTCCGGTGGAGTTCGCCGTCGCCGACGTCCGACACTGGCGTCCCAGCCGGGACCAGGACGTGGTCATCAGCAACTCACTGCTCCAGTGGGTACCCGAGCACCGGGACCTGCTCACCCGCTGGACCCGGGAACTGCCGGCCGGCGCCGTCCTCGCCGTGCAGGTGCCGGGCAACTTCGACGCGCCGTCGCACCGGGCACTGCGGACGGTGGCCAACCGCCCGGCCTGGCGTACGGTGCTCGGCCCGCTGCTGCGCGCCGCGCCCGTGGACGACGCGGTCGGCTACGCCCGGCTGCTGGCCGCCGAGGGGTGCGCGGTGGACGCTTGGGAGACTAGCTACGTGCACCTGCTTCCGGCTCCGGCTGACGCCGACCATCCGGTGCTGAGCTGGATGGAGGGGACCGCGCTGCGTCCGGTGCGCGCCGCGCTCGACCCCACCGGCTGGGCCGACTTCCGCAGGGAACTGAGCGAACGGCTCGCCGAGGCGTACCCGGTGGAGCAGGGCCAGGTGTGCTTTCCGTTCCGCCGCGTCTTTTTCGTTGCCCGTACCGCCGCCCGCGTAGAGGAGAACCTGTGACCGACCTGTCCACCTTTATTGCTGGCCTGCCCAAGGTTGAGTTACATGTGCACCACGTTGGCTCCGCCTCGCCCCGGATCGTCGCCGAGTTGGCCGCCCGGCACGAGGGGCGCAGCCCGGTCCCGGCCGACCCGGAGGCGCTCGCCGACTACTTCGCCTTCCGCGACTTCGCGCACTTCGTCGAGATCTACCTGAGCGTGGTGGACCTGATCCGGGATCAGGAGGATGTCTGGCTGCTCACCCACGAGGTGGCCCGGGAGTTGGCCCGTCAGCAGGTCCGCTACGCGGAGCTGACCGTCACCCCGTACTCGCACGTGCGCCGGGGGATTCCCGCGCCGGCGTTCTGCGAGGCGATCGAGGACGCCCGTAGCCGGGCGGCGGCCGACTTCGGCATCGAGCTGCGCTGGTGCTTCGACATCCCGGGTGAAGCCGGCCTGCCGGCGGCCGAGGAGACCCTGCGGATCAGCCTGGACGAGCGCCCCGATGGTCTGATCAGTTTCGGGTTGGGTGGCCCGGAGGTCGGTGTGCCCCGACCCCAGTTCAAGCCGTACTTCGATCAGGCCCGCGCGGCCGGCCTTCGGTCGGTGCCGCACGCGGGGGAGACCACCGGGGCGCGGACCATCTGGGACGCGCTGCGCGACCTGGGTGCCGAACGGCTCGGGCACGGCATCTCGGCGGTCGAGGACCCGGAACTGTTGGCGTTCCTGGCCGAGCGGCAGCTTGCCCTGGAGGTGTGTCCGACCTCCAACGTCCGCACCCGCGCGGTGGCCCGGATTGAGGAGCACCCGTTGCCCCGGCTGGTCGAGGCCGGGCTGTTGGTCACGATCAACTCTGATGATCCGCCGATGTTCGGCACCACCCTCAACGACGAGTACGCGGTGGCCGCCCGGCTGCTCGACCTCGGTCCGCCGGGTGTCGCCGCGCTGGCTGGCAACGCGGTGACGGCGTCCTTCCTCGACCCCGCGAGCAAGCAGCGGATCGCCGGGGAGATCGACGCCTACCTGGCGAAGGCGTCCTGAGCGGGGTGCGCGCGGCGGGGAGGAGGGGGAACGGGTTCCCGCCGCGCGCACGGCTTCACCGGCCGAGGCTGCCTGGGTGGCGGGCCGGCGAAGTGGTGGGTTCGCCTCCTGATCATGACAGGCCGGGGTCGGCGCAGCGTCGGTGTTAAGCGGGATCTAAGGAGAACTTAGGCGCGGGCACAGCTTGGGTAGCTCAGCGACCAGCCGGTTGGGTAGCTCAGCGATCAGCCGGGCGGCGCCGGTTCCAGCGTCGGCCGCCGTCGGCGTGGTCGCGGGCCTCCCGGGCCCGCCGGCCCACCAGGCCGAACCGGCTGACCTGCCGCGGTGTCGCCTCCGGGTCGGCCAGCAGCATCACCACGCTCGCCCCGCCCAGTTGGGCGCGGTCGATGCTGACCGAGCCGTTGGCCTGCACCGCGACCCGCTTCGCGATGTCCAGGCCGAGCCCGGTCGAGCCACGGTCGCTGGTACCCCGGCGCAGCGCCCGGTCCGGGTCTGCGACGCCCAGCCCGGCATCGTCGATCCGGATGGCGACGTATCCGTCCCGCCGGGAGACCGCTATCTCGAACGCCGTTCCCTGGGGCGTGTACCGGAAAACGTTGCCGATCACCGCGTCCAGCGCGGCGGCCAGCTCCGCCCGCGGCACCGGCGCCGGAATGCGTAGCTGCGCCCCGGTGACCCGGAACGGCCGGTTCTGGTCGCCGGCCAGCGCGGACCAGAACCGCATCCGTTCCCGGACCACCTCACTGACGTCGCAGTTGCCCGGCGCGGTCTCCTGCGTGGCCGCCTTACGGGTCGTCTTGATCAACTGGTCGACCTCGTCCTCCAGGGTGGCGATCGCCTGCCGGATCCGCCGGATTCCACGCCGACGATCCAGCTCCGCCTCGCTGAAGATTCCGATGCTGGTGTCGTCCGGGTCCAGCGCCTCGGCGTCCAGCCGCAGCGCGGTCAGCGGTGTGCGTAGCCGGTGGGACAGGTCGGCCACCAGTTCCCGCTCGTCCGCGCGAGTGGCGACCAGGTGCTCGGCCATCCGGTTGAATGCGTACCCGGCCGCAACCAACTCCCCTGGACCGCTCGGCTCCACCCGGACGTTGAGGTCGCCCGCGCCGAGGGCCAGCGCTCCCTGCGTCAGGCCCCGGGCCGCGTGCACGGTGCGGGCCGCCACCCGATCAACCACCAACACCGCGGTAGCGACCAGCGTCACCCCCACGCCGACCGGAAGCCACCACGGACTCCCGTCGCCGAGACCGGTGGCCGACAGCACCAGGAACCCGAGGGCCGTGAGCGTGCACACGCCCGCCACGGTCAGGGCCAGGGACCACCTCAGCCGGGTGCTACCAGCCGGAGGCCCACCCCCCGCACGGTGCGCAGGTAGCGCGGCTTCGCCGCGGTCTCGCCCATCTTGCGGCGTAGCCAGTAGAGGTGAACGTCGATGGTCTGGTCCTCGCCGACCGACGGTTGTCGCCATACCTCCTCCAAGAGTTCCCGGCGCGACACTACCCGGCCCGGTCGTGCCGCCAGGTACGCCAGCAGGTCGAACTCCTTGCGGGTCAGCGCCAACGGCTCCCCGTCCAGCTCGGCGCTGCGTTCACCGACGTCGATGCGGAGTCCGCCGACCTCGTGCACCGCGGGCTGGACCGTCCGGCTGGCCCGACCGGCCCGCCGCAGCACGGTCGTGATCCGGGCGTCCAGGTGTGCGCCGGTGAATGGCTTGATCATGTAGTCGTCCGCACCGGCGCGCAGCAGCCGGACGACTGACTGTTCATCGTCGCGGGCGGTGGCGATGATGATCGGGATATCGGTGATACCCCGCAGCATCCGCAGGGCGTCGGAACCGTCGAGGTCCGGCAGGCCCAGGTCGAGTACGACGAGGTCAGGGGTCTCCGCCGCCACCCGGCGCAGGGCTTCGAGCGCGGTGCCGACGGCGTGTACGGCGTGCCCCCGGCCGGTCAGGGAGCGCAGCATCGCGCCGCGGACGACGTGATCATCTTCGACCAGGAGCACGGTGGCCACCCCAAGACGGTACTCGGCGCGGCAAGGTGGGCGCGTTGCGGCACCGGGGTGAAACCGGCAAGCTGGTAGAACGATGTCCTTCACCCTCTTCGCCGACACGAGACTGGCGCTCGCCCGGGACGCGTTGGCCGGGTTGTCGGTCGGTGACGCGCTCGGCTCCCAGTTCTTCGTCCCCGGTCGCCGGCCGGCCGACCTGGCCGCCGGCCGGCTCCCGCCGTCCCCGTGGGCCTGGACCGACGACACCGAGATGGCCTGCTCGGTCGTCGCCGCGCTCGCCGAGACCGGGCGGATCGACCGGGACGCCCTCGCCCTGGCCTTCGCCGAGCGGTGCGAACCGCACCGGGGCTACGGTCCCGGGGCGGTCGGCATCCTGCGGCTGGTCCGCACCGGCACCCCGTGGCCGGTGGCCGCGGCCTCCGCCTTCGCGGGGCAGGGCTCCTGCGGCAGCGGCGCCGCGATGCGGGTCGGACCACTCGGTGCGTACTTCGCTGACTCGAGCAGCCGCGCGGCGGCCCAGGCCCGCGCCTCGGCCGAGGTGACCCACGCCCACCCGGAGGGCGTCGCCGGTGCCGTCGCGGTGGCCGTGGCGGCCTCGCTCGCCGCCCGGGGCCGGCTGGACGGCCACCGCCCGGAGCCAGCGCGCCTGCTCGCCGGGGTGGCCGCCGCGCTGGACCCGACGAGCGAGGTGTGTCGTGGGGTCCGGGCGGCCACCCGGCTGCTCGGCCGGCACCCGGAGGTGGCCGTCGCCGAACTCGGCAACGGGTCGCGGGTCACCGCGCCGGACACCGTCCCCTTCACCTGCTGGGTCGCCGCCAGTCACCTCGACGACTACCCGACGGCCGTACGGGTCTGCGTCGAGGCGGGCGGGGACGTGGACACCACCGCGGCGATCGTCGGTGCGATCGTCGCCGCACACACCGGGGTCGGTACCCCCGCCGGAGTGCCGACCGAGTGGCTGGCCGCCCGCGAATCGCTGCCGGACTGGCTGCCCTGAGCGCCGACGGCCCGGCCGTGGCGGGTGCGCGGTGGGTGGACCGATAGCATCGGCAGCGAGTCGTACCGTCTGCCCTGAGGAGTCACCGTGTCCGCACCCCGTAACCCCGTTGTGGCCGACCCCGTCGTCGTGGCCGCCGGGACGACGGCGGCCGACGCGGTCGCGGCGGCCGGACTGCCGCTGACCGGTCGCAGCGCGGTCGTGGTGGTGCGGGACCCGCAGGGCCAGCTTCGCGACCTGGACTGGACCCCGGAACAGGAGATCGTGGTCGAGCCGGTGGGCATCGACACCCCGGACGGGCTGGCCGTGCTGCGGCACTCCACGGCCCACGTGCTCGCCCAGGCCGTGCAGGATCTCTTTCCCGAGGCGAAGCTGGGCATCGGCCCGCCGATCGAGAACGGCTTCTACTACGACTTCGCGGTTGACCAGCCGTTCCAGCCCGCGGACCTGACGAAGCTGGAAAAGCGGATGCAGGAGATCATCAAGTCCGGGCAGCGGTTCCGCCGCCGCCGCTTCCGGGACCGGGACGAGGCCCGCGGCGAGCTCGCGGCCGAGCCGTTCAAGCTGGAGCTGGTCGAGCTCAAGGGCGACGGGCTGGACTCCTCCCAGGTGATGGAGGTTGGCGGCGGGGAACTGACCAGCTACGACAACCTCGCCGCCGACACGGACAAGGTCTGCTGGTCGGACCTCTGCCGCGGCCCGCACCTGCCGAACACCCGACTGATCGGGGCGTTCAAGCTGATGCGGTCGGCCGCCGCGTACTGGCGTGGTTCGGAGAAGAACCCACAGCTGCAGCGGGTGTACGGCACCGCGTGGCCGACCCGGGACGAGCTGAAGGCGTACCTGCGGTTGCTGGAGGAGGCCGCCCGGCGGGACCACCGCAAGCTCGGCGCCGACCTCGACCTGTTCAGCTTCCCCGACGAGATCGGCTCCGGCCTGCCGGTGTTCCACCCCAAGGGCGGCGTGCTCAAGCGGACGATGGAGGACTACGTCCGGTCCCGGCACGTCGAGGAGGGCTTCGACTACGTCGGCACCCCGCACATTTCGAAGGAAGGCCTCTTCCACACCTCGGGCCACCTGCCGTACTACGCCGACGGGATGTTCCCGCCCATGCAGTTCGAAGGGGCGGACTACTACCTCAAGGCGATGAACTGCCCGATGCACAACCTGATCTACCGGTCGCGCGGGCGCTCCTACCGGGAACTGCCGATGCGGCTCTTCGAGTTCGGGTCGGTCTACCGGTACGAGAAGTCCGGCGTCATCCACGGGCTGACCCGGGTGCGCGGCTTCACCCAGGATGACTCGCACTCCTACTGCACCAAGGAGCAGGCGCCCGCGGAGATCAAGCACCTGCTGGCCTTCGTGCTTGGCCTGCTGCAGGACTTCGGCATCACCGACTACTACCTCGAGCTGTCCACCCGCGACGAGACCAAACCGGACAAGTTCGTCGGCTCCGCCGAGGACTGGGCGACGGCGACGGCGGTGCTGGAGCAGTGCGCCCGGGACACCGGGCTCGAGCTGGTGCCGGACCCGGGGGGTGCCGCCTTCTACGGCCCGAAGATCTCGGTCCAGGCCAAGGACGCGATCGGCCGCACCTGGCAGATGTCGACGATCCAGTACGACTTCAACCAGCCAGCCGGCTTCGGGCTGGAGTACCAGGCAGCCGACGGCAGCCGGCAGCAGCCGATCATGATTCACTGCGCGAAGTTCGGCTCGATCGAGCGCTTCATCGGCGTACTCACCGAGCACTACGCCGGAGCGTTCCCCGCCTGGCTGGCGCCGGTGCAGGTGGTCGGCATCCCGATCCGCGCCGAGCACACCGAGTACCTGGACGGCTTCGTCGCCGCGCTGCGGGCGGCCGGCGTACGCGCCCAGGTCGACGCCGGTGACGACCGGATGCAGAAGAAGATCCGGACCGCCCAGCAGCAGAAGATTCCGTTCATGGTGATCGCCGGCGACGACGACGTGGCGGCGGGCACCGTGTCGTTCCGTTACCGGGACGGCTCCCAGCGCAACGGGGTGCCGGCGGCCGAGGCGGTCAACCACGTCCTCGATGTGGTCAACTCCCGCGCCAACCAGGGACCTTCGGCTGCCGAGGAGTGACGGGCGCCCGGGCCGTAGGATCGCTGCTGTGACTGGGGCGGAGGAACACACCAACAGCGATGCTATGGCCGACGGCCTGGACCGGCTCTGGACGCCCCATCGGATGACCTACATCTCCGGCGGGGACCGGCCCGAGGGCGGATACGAGGGGCCCACCGGCTGCCCCTTCTGCCTCGCCCCGCGGCGGCCGGAGCCGGAGAACCTGGTCGTGGCGCGGGGCGAGCACGTGTTCGTGGTGCTCAACCTGTACCCGTACAACCCGGGGCACCTGCTGGTCTGCCCCTACCGGCACGTGGCCGACTACACCGACCTCGACGACCGGGAGACGGCGGAGCTGGCCGCCACCACCCAGACCGCGATGCGCGTCATCCGTAAGGTCAGCAGTGCCCACGGCTTCAACCTCGGGATGAACCAGGGTGGGGTCGCCGGTGCCGGTATCGCCGCGCACCTGCACCAGCATGTGGTGCCCCGCTGGGGTGGTGACGCCAACTTCATGCCGGTGATCGGCCGGACCAAGGTCCTGCCGCAGCTGCTCGGCGACACCCGGGCGTTGCTGGCCAGCGCCTGGCCCTCCTGACTCCACTGATCCCGCGGCGCCGGCCACCGCCCCCACGATCCCGCGGCGCCGGCCACCGGCCCAACATCCCGCGGCGCCGGCCACCCTCGTCGGCGGACCGAAGGCGGTGACCGTCGTCGCGGTACCCGGTCAGCCGCGTTCCGCGCGGACCCGGTCGGCCTGGTGGCTGGGCATGGGTTCGTAGCGGGCGAACTCGCGGCGGAAGGTGCCCGTACCGGCGGTCATCGAACGCAGCTCCACGGCGTAGCGGAGGAGTTCGGTCGCGGCCACCTCGGCGCGGACCAGCGTTCGCCCCTCGGCGGTGGTGTCGGGCTCGGTGCCGAGCACCCGGCCGTGTCGGCCGGAGAGGTCGCCCAACACCGCACCGACCGACGCGTCGGGCACCCGGATGACCACCTCGTCAACTGGTTCCAGCAACGTCGGCTGGCCCTTGTCGGCCGCGTCCCTGAGCGCCAGCGCACCGGCGGTCTGGAACGCCGCGTCGGAGGAGTCGACGCTGTGCGCCTTGCCGTCCACGAGCGTCACCCGCAGGTCCACCAGGGGGGCGCCGGCCGCCAGCCCGCGCTCCAGCTGGGCCCGGACCCCCTTCTCCACCGACGGGATGTAGTTGTGCGGTACGGCTCCACCCACCACCCGGCTGACGAACTCGAAGCCGGCGCCCCGGGGTAGCGGTTCCACCTCGATGTCGCAGACCGCGTACTGGCCGTGCCCGCCGGACTGCTTGACGTGCCGGCCGTGCCCCTTGGCCGCTACGGTGAACGTCTCCCGCAGGGCGACCCGCACCGGTGCCGTGTCCAGCTCGACCCCACCGGTGCGCAGCCGTTCCAGCACCACGTCGGCGTGCGCCTCCCCCATGCACCAGAGCACCAGCTGATGGGTCTCGCTGTCGCGGTGGAGCCGCAGGGTGGGGTCACCGGCCACCAGCCGGGCGAGGTTGCGGGCGAGGGCGTCCTCGTCGGCCCGGCTGTGCGCCACGATCGCCACCGGCAGCAGCGGCTCCGGCATCTCCCAGGGCGCGACCAGCAGCGGGTCGTCCTTGGCCGAGATCGTGTCGCCGGTCTCCGCGCTGCCCGACTTGGTGAGCGCACAGAGGTCACCGGCGACACCGGCGCGCACCTCGCGCAGCGCCGCGCCGAGCGGTGAGTAGAGGTGGCCGACCCGTTCGTCGGCGTCGTGGTCGGGGTGGCCGCGGTCGGCCAGGCCGTGCCCGGAGACGTGTACGACCTGTTCGGGGCGGAGCGTGCCGGAGAAGACCCGGACCAGGGAGACCCGCCCCACATGCCGGTCGATGGTGGTCTTGACCACCTCGGCGACCAGCGGCCCGGCCGGGTCGCAGGTCAGCGGGGGGCGAGGCGTGCCATCCACCCCGGTTACCGCCGGGAGGTCGTGCTCCAGTGGTGCGGGGAAGCCCGCGGTGAGCACCTCCAGGAGGGCGTCGAGCCCGACCCCGGTCTGCGCGCAGACCGGCACCACGGGATAGAAGTGACCGCGCGCGACCGCCTTCTCCAGATCCTCGACGAGGATGTCGGTGCCGATCTCGGCACCTTCGAGGTACCGGTCCATGAGGGTCTCGTCCTCGCTCTCGGCGATGATTCCCTCGATCAGTTCGTTGCGGGACTCGACGATCGCCGGCAGGTGTTCCGGGTCCGGCTCCCGCACCTCGGCGGGCAGCCCGGCGGTGTAGTCCAGGACCCGGCGGGTGATCAGCCCGAGCAGGCCGGCGGTGGAGATGCCGTCGTCGCCGAGCATCGGCAGGTAGAGCGGGAGTACGTTGTCGCCGAACACCCGCTGGCAGAGGGCGACCGCCTCGTCGAAGTCCGCGCGCGGGTGGTCCAGCCGGGAGACGGCCACCGCCCGCGGCATGTTCACGGCCGCACACTCCTCCCACAGCGCGGCGGTGGTGGCGTCCATCCCGTCCACGGCGGAGACGACGAAGAGCGCGGCGTCGGCGGCCCGCAGCCCGGCGCGCAGCTCGCCGACGAAGTCGGCGTAGCCGGGGGTGTCCAGCAGGTTGACCTTGATCCCGTCGTGCACGAGCGGTGCGCAGGCCAGGGCCACCGACCGTTGTTGGCGGATGGCAGCCGGATCGTGGTCGCAGGTGGTGGTGCCGTCGGTGATGTTCCCGGCGCGACCGATCGTGCCGGTTGCCGCGAGCAACGCCTCGACCAGGGTCGTCTTGCCGGCGCCGGAGTGCCCGACGAGCACCACGTTGCGGATGTCTCCGGGGTGGGTCACCGCCGGTACCGCGCCGGCGACCCCCTTGTCCTGACTCTTCTGCGCCATCGGCGCACCTCCCTCAGCCGGGTGTGTGGTGGCGACCGCCGCGCGCGAGAGAAAGCGGCCTGGGGCGGGTGCGCGGCGATATCCTCCGGGGTGCTGCTGCCAAGCGGGAACGGGATAGGCGGAGCGGTGAGCTGCCTCACCTTTCTGGGTCGATCAGACACCCCGAGGGCGGTACGACACAAGTTCCCCCGGGCGGGTCGCCCGACCGTCCGTACCGCTGGCGGCACCGGACCGTTATCGTGGGACCGCCATGGCGAAGATCTTCCAAGTGACGGCCCGTGCGGGCATGACCCGCGTCGTCGAACCGGTCGCGCGCCGCCTGCTCCGTGCGGGCGTGACCCCCAACACGGTTACTGTGACGGGCACCCTCGGGGTGCTCGTCGGAGCGCTCGGCTTCGGAGCCCGCGGTCATCTCGTCGCCGGCGCGTTGATCGTCACCGTCTTCGCTCTCACCGATCTGCTGGACGGGACGATGGCCCGGATGAGCGGTGGCTCCACCCGGTTCGGGGCGTTCCTCGACTCGAGCATGGACCGGGTCGCCGACAGCGCGGTCTTCGGTGCGGTGGCCTACTACCTCGCCACCGAGGGCAACCATGCGGGCCTCGCCGCCGCGCTGCTCTGTCTGGCCGCCGGTGGACTCGTCTCGTACGTGAAGGCGCGGGCCGAGGGGCTTGGCCTGACCTGCAACGTGGGCATCGCCGAACGTACGGAGCGGCTGTTGATCGTCGGTGTCGGGGGCCTGCTGGCCGGGCTGGGCCTGAAGGTCGCCCTGCCGGTCGCGCTCTGGCTGCTCGCCGCGGTCTCGATCTTCACGGTGGGGCAGCGGATGGCCCACGTGTACCGGCAGGCCCAGCAGCTCCCCACCGCCCCGGGCGGACCGAGGTGAGGGCGTTCGAGCGGTGGCGCCGATGAACCTCACCGAGCTGGCCTACCTCGCGGGCTGGCGTGCGGTACGCGCACTGCCCCGGCCGGTGGCGGCCGCCGTCTTCCGGGCGGGCGCCGACCACACCCACCGCCGCGGTGGTGGGGGCGCGGCGCGACTCCGCGCCAACCTGCGCCGGGTGGTGGGTCCGGAGGTTTCCGAGGCCGAGCTGGACGGGCTGGTTCGCGCCGGGCTGCGCTCCTACGCCCGGTACTGGATGGAGACGTTCCGGCTGCCGACGCTGAGCCGGGCTCGGCTGCTCGCCGAATTCCGGCTCGAGGGCCAGGAGTTGCTCGCCGCGGATGTGGCCGCCGGCCGGGGCGCGATCGTGGCGTTGCCGCACTCCGGCAACTACGACATGGCGGGTGCCTGGGTCGCGGCGATGGGCTGGCCGATCGCCACCGTCGCCGAGCGGCTCAAGCCCGAGGGGATCTACCAGCGCTTCCTTGCGTTCCGGCGGGGTCTGGGGATGGAGATCCTGCCCACCCACGGTGGCGAACGGCCCGCCTTCGACGTGCTGGTTGACCGGGTGAACGCCGGCTACGTGGTGCCGCTGCTCGCCGACCGGGACCTCTCGGCCCGGGGCGTGCCGGTCGACTTCTTCGGCTCCGCCACCCGGATGCCGCCCGGCCCGGCCCTGCTGGCGCTGCGCACCGGTGCGCCGCTCTACGTCGCCTCCTTGTGGTACGAGCCGGAGGTCGCGTGTGCCAGGATCGAGGGGCCACTGGAGCTGCCGGATCCCGAGCAGGGCCCGCTCGACGTACGGGTGCGGATACTGGCCCAGCGGGTCGCCGATCAGCTGGCGGCGGGCGTGGCCCGCAATCCGCAAGACTGGCACATGTTGCAACGGATGTGGCTGGACCAGCGTGCCACACCGAACGGCGCGGCGCGGCCCTCGCCGCCTACCGGACAGGTCTGAGGGGAGGGGCGCCAACGTGCGGATCGGCATCGTGTGCCCGTACTCCCTGGATGTGCCCGGTGGCGTGCAGAACCACGTGATGGATCTCGCCGAGGCGCTGATCGGGCTCGGGCACGAGGTGAGCGTCCTGGCCCCCGCGGACGAGGAGTCGGAGCTACCGCCGTACGTGGTGCCGGCGGGTCGGGCGGTTCCGCTGCCGTACAACGGCTCGGTGGCCCGGATCGCCTTCGGCCCGGTCTCCACCGCCCGGGTCCGCCGCTGGATCAACCGGGGCGACTTCGACGTGCTGCACGTGCACGAGCCGCTGGCGTTGAGCCTGTCGATGCTCGCCGTGCTCTGCGCGCGGGGGCCGGTGGTGGCGACCTTCCACACGGCGATGACGCGTTCCCGGGTGCTCGCCGCCGCCCAGGGGGTGCTCCAGATCGTGCTGGAGCGCATCACCGCCCGGATCGCGGTGAGTGCCCTGGCCCGCAAGGTGCAGGTGGAGCACATGGACGGCGGAGCGGTGGAGATCCCGAACGGGGTGGCCGTCGCGAAGTTCGCCGATGCCGAGCCGCTGCCGGGCTGGCCGGGCTCGTGCACGCCCGGTGACGGCGGCACGATCGGCTTCCTGGGCCGGTTCACCGAAGCCCGCAAGGGCTTCCCGGTGTTGCGGGACGCGTTCGTGTCGTTGGCCGGTGAGCGTCCGGGGCTGCGCCTGCTGGTCGCCGGCCCCGGTGATCCGGCCGACCTGTACGACCAGTTTCCGGCCGAGCTGCGGGACCGCATCACCTTTCTCGGGCTGGTCTCCGAGGCGGACAAGGCGCGCATGTTGCGCAGTGTTCACCTCTACGTGGCACCGAACACGGGCGGGGAGTCGTTCGGCATGATCCTCACCGAGGCGCTCGCGGCGGGGACCGCGGTCGTGGCGAGCGATCTCGACGCGTTTCGCCGGGTGCTGGACCGGGGCCGGGCCGGGCGGCTGTTCCGCACCGGCGACTCGGCGGCGCTGCGGGCGGCGCTGGCCGACCTCCTGGACGACGCGGACGCGCGGACCGAGCTGACCGCCTACGCGGATCAGGTGGTGGCGACGTTTGACTGGCCCACGGTTGCCCGCCGGATTCTCGAGGTGTACGCCGCCGCGATTGAGGCCGCTGACGGCCGGGTGATCGACCAGGAGTGGGTGGGGCTGGGCTGACCGGTGGGGCGGAGGTAGCGGGGAGGCCGGCGGAGGGAACGGAGCAGCACTACGATGCCGGGCATGTGGTGGTTGGTGGGTGCGACGCTGGTCGCCGCGCTGCTGGCGACGTACCTTGTCTGGACCGCCGGCCGGGTCGAGCGGTTGCAGGACCGGGCGGAGCTCGCGGCCCGGGCGCTCGACGCCCACCTGCTGCGGCGGGCGGCGACCGCCGCGGTGCTCGCCGAACGTCGTTACGGCGTCGAGTTGTACGCGGCGGCCCGCGTCGCGCTGGACGTGCGGCCGGACGAGCGGGAGGCCGCCGAGAACGATCTCACCCGGCAGCTGCGGGCGTTGCAGCTGGAGCCCGGCGATCCGGACACCGAGGCCGTCATCGCCGCCAGCCGGCGGCTGGCCCTGGCCCGCCAGGTGCACACGGATCTGGTTCGGGACGCCCGCGCGGCCCGGGGCCGGCCACTGGTCCGGCTGTTGCGGATGGGGCGGCGGCGCCCGTGGCCGCGGTACTTCGACATCGACGAACCAACGCTGGCCGCCCCGGAGGGCATGGTCGAGGACTGACCGGGTACGTGATGGCGGACACAGGGCAGGCCACCATGGGTCTGATTGGCTGTCGGGCTGCCGGGGTGGCTCCTCGTAGCATTCGCACCAGCCACTCGCGTGCACGTCCCTAGGAGCGATGAACCGTGCCCGATACCCAGACTTCGAATTCTTCCACCAACGCCCCGGTCACCGGCACCGCGCACGTGAAGCGGGGAATGGCCGAGATGCTCAAGGGCGGTGTGATCATGGACGTGGTCACCGCGGAGCAGGCCAAGATCGCCGAGGACGCCGGTGCGGTCGCGGTGATGGCCCTGGAGCGGGTCCCCTCGGACATCCGGGCCCAGGGCGGGGTCTCCCGGATGAGCGATCCGGACATGATCGACAGCATCATGGCGGCGGTCTCGATCCCGGTCATGGCCAAGGTCCGGATCGGTCACCTCGTGGAGGCGCAGATCCTCCAGTCGCTCGGTGTCGACTACGTTGACGAGTCGGAGGTGCTGACCCCGGCCGACTACGCGAACCACATCGACAAGTGGGCCTTCACGGTGCCGTTCGTCTGTGGCGCGACCAATCTGGGCGAGGCGCTGCGGCGGATCACCGAGGGCGCGGCCATGATCCGGTCGAAGGGCGAGGCCGGCACCGGCGACGTCTCCAACGCCACCACCCACATGCGGGGGATCCGCGCCGAGATCCGCCGGCTCCAGTCCCTGCCCACCGATGAGCTGTACGTGGCCGCCAAGGAGCTCCAGGCCCCGTACGAACTGGTCAAGGAGATCGCCGAGACGGGCAAGCTGCCGGTGGTGCTCTTCACCGCCGGTGGTATCGCCACCCCGGCCGACGCCGCCATGATGATGCAGCTCGGCGCCGAGGGGGTCTTCGTCGGCTCCGGCATCTTCAAGTCCGACAACCCGGCCCAACGGGCCGCCGCGATCGTCAAGGCCACCACCTTCCACGACGACCCGGAGACGCTGGCCAAGGTCTCCCGCGGGCTCGGCGAGGCCATGGTCGGCATCAACGCCGGCACCCTGTCGCAGTCGGATCGCCTGGCCGAGCGCGGCTGGTGAGGGGAGCTCAGCCCCGGCCGATCGGTGCGCCGCCCCGCGAGGTAGCCCGGTCCACGCCGGCGGTCTGGCCGCCGGGGCTGCCCGGCACCCTCCGGAAGGAGCGAACATGACGGCACCCGTCATCGGGGTGCTCGCGCTGCAGGGCGATGTCCGGGAGCACACGGCCGCCCTGGCGGCCGCGGGCGCGCACGCCCGCCCGGTCCGCCGCCCCACGGAGCTGGAGACGGTGGACGGGCTGGTCATTCCGGGGGGCGAGTCCACCACGATCAGCAAGCTGGCCGACCTCTTCGAGCTGCGGGAGCCGATCGACAAGCGGATCGCCGCCGGCATGCCCGTCTACGGCTCCTGCGCCGGCATGATCATGCTGGCGAGTGAGGTGCTCGACGGCCGTGCTGACCAGCGCGGCTTCGCCGGCATCGAGATGACCGTTCGACGCAACGCGTTCGGGCGGCAGGTCGCCTCGTTCGAGGCGCCGGTGAACCTGGCCGGCATCGACGGCGGCCCGCTCCACGCGCTGTTCATCCGGGCGCCGTGGGTCGAGCGCGTCGGCCGGGGCGTCGAGGTACTCGGTACGGTGACCGAGGGCCCGGCGGCGGGTCGGATCGTCGCGGTCCGTCAGGAAAACCTGCTGGCGACCGCGTTCCATCCCGAGCTGACCGGCGACCGGCGCCTGCACGCGTACTTCGCGGACCTGGTCCGCGCCGCGATCTGAGCGGCCACCGGTCGGGTCGGGCGAGCCCCGCCGGGTCGTGCCACCCCCGGCGCGACCCGGCGGTGTCGTGCGGCGCTCACGCACGGCTGCGGGCCACCGGTAGGATTGCCGGGATTCGGCAGGGCCAGCTCTCCGCCGCGGCTTCCACCAGAGCCGGCCGGCACCCTCCGCGTACGTCGGCGGGAGCGGGCGAGTGCGGTGCGGTCGAGGTAGACGGCGGGTAGCAACGGAGGTAGCGGATGTCCGGCCACTCAAAGTGGGCGACGACCAAGCACAAGAAGGCGGTCATCGACGCCAAGCGCGGCAAGATGTTCGCCAAGCTGATCAAGAACGTCGAGGTCGCGGCGCGGACCGGCGGCGGTGATCCGGCCGGTAACCCGACGCTCTACGACGCGATCCAGAAGGCCAAGAAGAGCTCGGTCCCCAACGACAACATCGACCGCGCGGTGAAGCGGGGCTCCGGCCTCGAGTCCGGTGGTGCCGACTACCAGACAGTCATGTACGAGGGCTATGGGCCCAGTGGCGTCGCGCTGCTGATCGAGTGTCTGACCGACAACCGGAACCGCGCCGCCACCGAGGTGCGGACCGCCCTGACCCGTAACGGCGGCTCGTTCGCCGATGCCGGCTCGGTGTCGTACCTGTTCAACCGCAAGGGCGTGGTGATCGTGGCCAAGGCCGGCACCACCGAGGACGACGTGATGCTGGCCGTCCTGGACGCGGGTGCCGAGGAGGTCAACGACCTGGGTGAGGCGTTCGAGGTGCTCTCCGAGCCGGGTGACCTGGTCGCGGTGCGTACCGCGTTGCAGGACGCCGGCATCGAGTACGAGTCGGCGGAGTCCTCGCTCGTCCCGAGCATGAGCGTCCCGGTGGACGAGGAGGGCGCTCGGAAGGTCCTCAAGCTGATCGATGTGCTGGAGGACTGCGACGACGTGCAGAACGTCTTCGCGAACTTCGACGCCTCCGACGAGCTGCTTGCGCGACTCGGCTGACCCGCCGCTGGTCGCGCGCACCCCGTGGATCCGGCCCGGGCCGGACCCACGGGGTGCGCTTTTTTCGGGGTGGGATTTCAGCCCACTGTCTCTCGTTCCCGCCAGGCCGTCCGGAGCGAGGTGTTGCCGTTGGTCCGCAGCAGCGACCCCTCGTACACCCGGGCACCGGCGGCCAGGACGGCGAGCGCGGTGACCAGGAGCAGGGCCAGGGACAGCGGAGGTTCCCAGCCGGCGGCGTCCCCGGTGAACAGCCGGAGCGGCATCGCGGTCGGCGCCGAGAACGGCACGTAGGACAGCACCTGCATGGCGAACGCGTTGTCACTGAGGAAGATCACCCCGAAGAACGGGATCATCACCACCAACTGGACCGGCATGGCCACTGTGCCGATGTCTTCCAGCCGGCTGACCAGGGCGCCGGCCGCCGCCCACAGGGCGGCGATCAGGACGAAGCCGAGCAGGAAGTACGGCAGGAACCAGCCGATCGCCGGCCCGAGTAGGTTCAGCAGCTCGCTGTCACCGAAGAGTCGCAGGCCCACGACCGCGACGAGCGCCACCAGCGCGATCTGACCCAGGGCCAGCACGGTGCCGGCGATCATCTTGCCGAGGAGCAGGGCTCGTACCGACACGGCGGCCACCAGGATCTCGACGATCCGGGTCTGCTTCTCCTCGATGATGCTCTGTGCGATCTGTACGCCGAAGGTCTGGGACGTGAGCAGAAAAACGAACGCGAAGATGAACGGCACCAGTGCGGCTCCCGGTGGTTCCGCCGGGGTGGGGTTCAGCAACCGTACCGGCGGTTCGACGCTGAGCGCCGCCACCACGTCGGCGGGGGCCTTCTCCCGCGCGAGCACGGTGGGCCCGGCGACCACCGCCGCGTCGGTGTCGCCGTCCCGAACCGCCCGTTCGGCGGCGGCGTCGTCGGGTACCTCGCGGACCTCGAGTCCGGCGGCGCGCAGTTCGGCCGAGACCGCCGGGGTGGCGGCCACCGTGGCGGGGCCGCCGGACAGTAGCGACGGCAGCGTCGTCGCGGCGGCGGCGATGAGCAGGAAGATCAGCGTACTGAGGAGAAAGGTGCGGTCGCGCAGCTTGGCCCGGACTTCGCGGGCCGCGACCAGCTGGGTGGCGGCGAGGGTGTTCACAGGGCGACCTCTCGGAAGATCTCGGCCAGCGACGGGACGACGGGTCGGAACCCGCGGACGGGTCCACGGGCGAGCGCGGCGTGGAGTACCGGTTGCTCATCGGCCCCCCGGGGCAACTCGAACACGGCGCGGGCGCCCTCGAGCTCGACCAGGGTCACGCCCGGGTGGTCGCGTAGCCAGCCGGCGTCGTGCTCCACCACCAGTTCGTAGCGGGGTGCGGTGTGCGTGGCCCGCAGCTGCGTTCGGCTGCCGGCGGCGCGGATCGTCCCCGCGCTGATGATCACCAGGTCGTCGCAGAGCCGCTCCACCACGTCCAGCTGGTGGCTGGAGAAAAGCACCGGCACCCCCGCGGCGGCCCGTTCCTTCAGCACGTCGACGACCGTGTCCACGGCCAGCGGGTCGAGGCCGGAGAAGGGCTCGTCGAGCACCAGCACCTCGGGGTCGGGGACCAGCGCGGCGACGATCTGGGCCCGTTGCTGGTTGCCCAGCGACAGTTTTTCCAGCAGGTCGTTGCCGCGGTCGGCGAGACCGACCCGCTCCAGCAACGTATCGGTGCTGCGCGCCGCCGCCGGCGCGGTCATCCCGTGCAGCCGGGCCAGGTAGAAGAGCTGTTCCCGGACCGCCATCTTCGGGTACAGGCCGCGTTCCTCCGGCATGTACCCGAAGCGCCGACGGACCGTCCGGGTCAGCGGCGCCCCCCGCCAGGTCACCTGGCCGGCGTCGGCGGCGAGCACGCCGAGGATGATGCGCATCGTGGTGGTCTTGCCGGCACCGTTGCCGCCGACGAAGCCGGTCATCCGACCGGCCTCCGCGTCGAAGGACACATTCTGGAGCACGCGGCGGCCACCGAAGCTGCGGTCGACGCCGTCGAGTCGGAGCATGTTCGTCACGCTGGCAACGCTAGATCACCTCGCGGCCCGTTCCGTCCCCCGGTAGGTGGACGACCGGCTCCACCCCGCGACGGAGGCGGGTCACCTGCCCGGCCGCACCACCCCGTGCTCGTACGCGAAGACCACCGCCTGCACCCGGTCCCGTAGGCCGAGTTTGACCAGCACCCGGCTGACATGGGTCTTCACGGTCGCCTCGCCGAGCCGGAGGGTGGCCGCGATCTCGGCGTTGCTCGCCCCGGAGGCGACCAGAACCAGCACCTCGTGCTCGCGTGGCGTGAGGTCTGGCAGCGCCCCGGCTGCCGTCGTTGGTTCGCCGCCCGGCTTGGCGAAGGCGGCGATCACTCGCCGGGTGAGTTCGGGGGCGATGAGGCCATCGCCGCGGGCGACCACCCGGATCGCCGCCACGAGCGCCTCCGGCGTGCCGTTCTTCAGCAGGAATCCACTGGCTCCGGCGCGCAGCGCGGCGAACAGATAGTCGTCCCGGTCGAAGGTGGTGAGGATCAACACGGCCGGAGCGTGCGGTCGGGCCAGGTCCGCGACGATCCGTCGGGTGGCCTCCAGCCCGTCGACCCGGGGCATCTCCACGTCCATCAGGACCACGTCCGGGCGGAGCGCCCCCGCCATGCTCACCGCCCGCTCGCCGTCCGCGGCCTCCCCGACGACCTGGATGTCGTCCTCCACCTCGAGGATGACCCGGAACCCGGTACGCACGAGGTGGTGGTCGTCGGCGAGCAGGATCCGGATGGCCCGGCTCGTCGCCGGCGCCGCGGTCACGCCGCCTGCCGCTCGGTCAGCGACAGCGGGAGGCGGGCCCGGACCCGCCAGCCGCCGACGGCGCGGGGGCCGATCTCCAGCGTGCCACCGTGGGTGGCGACCCGCTCGCGCATACCGACCAGGCCCACCCCGTCGGCATTCGTCGTACCGCTGCTGCGGCCGTCGTCGGTCACGTCCACCTCCACCTCGTGCGCCAGGTAGCGGATCCGTATGTCCAGTGTGGTCGCCGCAACGGCGTGTTTGAGCGTGTTCGTCACTGCTTCCTGCACGATCCGGTACGTCGCCTGGGAGATCGACTCCGGGATCGGCACCGGGTCGCCGTACACCCCCAGCGTGGCTCCGAGGCCGGTCTCGCGCGCCCGTTCGACCACGGCGGCGACCCGGCTGATTCCGGGAGGCGGTTCGACGGTGTCCGGCTCGTGGTCGCGGGCCCGCAGGACGCCGAGCATCCGGCGTAGCTCGTCCACCGCCGTGCGCGCCGACTCCTCGACCGCAGCCAGCGCGGTGCGGGCCTTGGCCGGATCCCGGTCGAGGACCCGGCGGCCGGCGGCGGCCTGCACCCCCATCACCGAGACGTGGTGGGCGACGACATCGTGCAGTTCCCGGGCGATCCGCACCCGCTCCCCGATCACGGCGTGCGCTCTGACCTCGGCCTGCGACCGGCGTAGCTCATCGGCCTGCGCCTGGAGTTCGTGCTCGCGTCGGGCGGCCAGCCAGGCGATCTCACCGAAGAAGTAGGCGAGCCCGAAGAACAGGATGTTGACGAGTGCGCCGCTGAGCACCGCGGCGATCGGCGGGGGAATCGGTCCCACGGCGTTGGCGAACGCCTCGGGCGGCGGGTCCGCCAGCAGACTGCGCAGCCGGATCGAGTACCAGATGCCCAGCCAACCGAACATGGCGGCGATCACGCCGATCCGCACCCGACGGGCCAGGCGGCGGTCCTGTCCCCAGGCGCCGACGGTGTAGAGAGCCGTGAACAGCACCCCCGTGGTGACCTGCGTCTCCGGTGCGGCGCGGACTTGTGCCGCGACGAACGCGACCGAGATGACCAGCATCGTCGCTACCGGGAATCGCCGCCGCCAGATCAGCGGTAGGCCCACCGCGACGGCCCAGAGCAGCTGTTCCGGGAACGACGGGGGCGGGCCGAGCAGGAACAGACCCGCGCCGCGGGTGAGGGTGAGGCTGGCTATCGCCAGCACGGTCACGGCCAGCCCCACGAAGAGGTCCCGCCGTTGCTGCTCCGGGGTCGGCCCGGGCCGGCGCCAGTGCATCCCCGCCACGGTATCCATCGGTCGACGATGCTATCTCGCCGGACCGGCGCTGCTCCCGGCCCGGGCCGGCGCCGGAACCGGTCGCTCCGGGTTCGCCCGCCGGAACTGCGCCGACGGCCGGGAGAGTTTCCGCTACAGTCGCAGTGGTTGATGTGGAGGGTGGGGCGCTGATGAGCGGCATCGAGCAGGGCGGGCCGAGCCCGGTGCTCGGCGTGCCCTCCGGCCCGCCAGCGCCTCGACCTACTCCGCCGGCGCCCCGCTGAGCGACGCTCCGTCGCCGGCGGGTGTCCGCGCCGGCAACCCCTTCCGGCGGCTCGGCCCCTTCCGGCGCCTAGGCCCCCTTCCGGCGGCTCGGTCCCTTCGCGCTCGCCGCCTTTCCGTCTTCCCCCGCTCGCACCCTGAGGTCATTCACCGCACAGACCCGGGCATTTCGTAACCCGGGAGCAGCGCCATTTTCGATTTGTGAGGGCACAGCCATGAAAATGTCGACCATGTTCGGCGCCACCCTGCACACCGCGCCGGGACGTTCCGAGTCGGAGGGACACCAACTGCTCCAGCGGGCCGCCATGCTGCGGCAGGTCGGGCAGGGCATCTTCGCCTATCTTCCGCTCGGTTGGCGCACCATCCGCAAGATCGAGGCCGTGCTGCGCGCGGAGCTGGAGCGCGTCGGGGGACAGGAGGTCTCGATGCCGGTGGTGAATCCGGCCGAGCTGTGGAAGCAGTCCGGCCGCTACTTCACGGTCGGCCCGGAGCTGGCCCGCTTCCGGGATCGTCGCGGCCGGGACCTGGTCCTGGCGATGACCCACGAGGAGCTGGTGACGTTCCTCGGCCGGTCGGAGATCGAGTCCTACCGCCAGCTGCCGCGGCTGGTGTTTCAGCTGCAGACGAAGTTCCGGGACGACCCGCGTCCGCGGGCCGGCCTGATCCGGGTACGGGAGTTCGTCATGAAGGACGCGTACAGCTTCGATGTGGACGCGGCGGGGCTGGCGGCGCGGTACCGGACCCAGTATCAGGCGTACTTCACCATCTTCCGGCGGTGCGGGCTGCCGGTCGCGGCGGTCCGCTCCGACGTGGGCATGATGGGCGGCAGCCTGGCCCACGAGTTCGTGTACCTCACCCCGATCGGCGAGGACACCCTGCTGATCTGCGACTCCTGTGGCTTCGCCGCCAACCGGGAGGCCGCCACCTTCGGCAAGCCGGCGCCGTCCACCGCGCCGTGGGCGGAGCTGGCGGAGATCGCCACCCCGGGGGCCACCACCATCGCGGCGCTGACGGCGGCGCTGGGCGTGCCGGCGGCCGAGACCGCCAAGGCGATCTTCCTGGCCGCGTCGCGGGAGGAGCGCGATCAGACGGTGCGCACCGAGTTCATCCTGGCGGTCGTCCGGGGCGACATGGAGGCGAACGAGACCAAGATCGGCAACCTGGTGCAGGCGGCGGAGCTGCGCCCGATGACCGAGGAGGAGATCGCCAAGGTGGGCGCAGTGGCCGGTTATGGCTCGCCGGTCGGGGTGACGGGCGTGACCGTCGTCGTTGACGAGCTGGTCGCCGCGTCCACGAACCTGGTCGCGGGCGCCAACCGGGAGGGCGTGCACCTACGCAACGTCAACGTGGGGCGGGACTTCGTCGCCGACCACGTCGGCGATATCACCGCCGCCCGTGCCGGTGACGCCTGCGTGGAGTGCGGTAGTGAACTGCGGACCGCCCGCGGGGTCGAGGTAGGGCAGATCTTCCAGCTCGGTACCCGCTACTCGACCGCCCTCGGCGCGGAGTACCTGGACGCCGACGGCCAGCGTAGGCCGGTGACCATGGGCTGCTACGGCATCGGCGTGGGGCGGTTGCTCGCCTGCCTCGCGGAGGAGCACCGAGACGAGCGGGGGCTGCGGCTCCCGGTCACCATCGCGCCGTACCAGGTGCACCTCACCCTCCTGGACGACCTGGCGTCCGCCGCCGGTGAGCTGGCCCGGCGGGTCTACGACGAGCTCTGGGCGGCCGGAGTGGAGGTGCTCTTCGACGACCGGGCCGAGCGGGCCGGCGTCAAGTTCGCCGACGCGGACGTGATCGGTCTGCCGCTGCGGCTCACCATCGGCCGGCGCAGCGTCGCCGACGGCGCGGCCGAGATACGGGACCGGGTGACCGGGGTCACGACGCAGGTGCCCTTCGCCGGGGTGGTGGCCGAGCTGGCCCGGCGGATCGCCGCCCTGCGCGCCGACATCGAGGCGACGGTGGTCCCGGTTGAGCTGCCGGCCGAGGTGTCCGCGAACTGATCCCCCGCCGGCGGAACCGGCGGTGTCGGCCTGGCTCCGGGGCGGCACCGCCGGGGTGCTCCCCCGGCCCCCCGCCGCCCGGCCGGGCGCCCCGCGCGGCTCGCTGGAGGTGTGTCGGCGGCCGGGGATAGGGTGGGCCGACCGTTCTTCTCACCACCCATGAAGCGACCCGGGGGGCCACGCATGGGCGATTCGTTCGCGCATCTGCACGTGCACACTGAGTACTCGATGCTCGACGGTGCGGCCCGGCTGAAGGACTTGTTCGCCGAGGTCAACCGGCAGGGGATGCCCGCCGTGGCGATGACCGACCACGGCAACATGCACGGCGCGAACGACTTCTACAAGCAGGCGATGGCGGCCGGCGTCACACCGATCCTGGGGATCGAGGCGTACGTCGCGCCGGAGTCGCGGTTCCACAAGAAGCGGGTGCGCTGGGGGCGGCCGGAGCAGAAGAGCGACGACGTCTCCGGCAGCGGTGGCTACACCCACATGACCATCTGGGCGAAGAACAAGGTCGGTCTGCACAACCTGTTCAAGCTGACCAGCCGTTCGTTCACCGAGGGTTTCTTCGTCAAGTGGCCGCGGATGGACGCGGAGCTCCTCGCTGAGCACTCCGAGGGGTTGATCGCCACCACCGGCTGCCCCTCCGGCGAGGTGCAGACCCGGCTCCGGCTGGACCAGTACGACGAGGCGCTGAAGGCCGCCGCGAGATACCAGGACATCTTCGGCAAGGAGAACTTCTTCCTGGAGGTGATGGACCACGGCATCGACATCGAACGCCGGGTCCGCCAGGAGCTGACGGAGATCTCCCACAAGCTGGATATCCCGCCGGTGGTGACCAACGACTCGCACTACACCTACCAGGCGCAGTCCGAGGCGCACGACGTCCTGCTCTGTGTGCAGACCGCGGCGAACGTCGCCGATCCGAACCGGTTCCGGTTCGACGGCAGCGGCTACTACATCAAGTCCGCCGACGAGATGCGCGCCGTCGACTCCTCCGAGCTGTGGCTCGCCGGCTGCCGGAACACCCTGCTGGTCGCGGAGATGGTCGACCCGGCCGGGATGTTCGACTTCCGGAACCTGATGCCGGTCTTCCCGGTGCCGGAGGGGGAGAGCGACGAGTCCTGGTTCCGCAAGGAGACGTTCAAGGGGCTCGCCCGCCGCTTCCCGAACGGTGTCCCGGAGACCCACGTCAAGCAGGCCGAATACGAGCTGGGCGTCATCATCCAGATGGGGTTCCCGTCCTACTTCCTCGTGGTGGCCGACTTCATCCAGTGGGCCAAGAACGAGGGAATCGCGGTGGGGCCGGGCCGCGGTTCGGCCGCCGGTTCACTCGTCGCGTACGCGCTCGGCATCACCGACCTGGACCCGTTGCCACACGGTCTGATCTTCGAGCGGTTCCTCAACCCCGAGCGGGTCTCGATGCCGGATGTCGACATCGACTTCGACGAGCGTCGGCGCGGTGAGGTGATCAAATACGTCACGGAGAAGTGGGGCGAGGACAAGGTCGCCCAGATCGCGACCTTCGGCACGATCAAGGCGAAGGCCGCGATCAAGGACTCGGCGCGGGTGCTCGGCTACCCGTACGCGGTCGGCGACCGGATCACCAAGGCGATGCCACCGGCGGTGATGGGTAAGGACATCCCGCTGACCGGTATTTTCGACCCGAAGCACTCCCGGTACGCGGAGGCCGGCGAGATCCGTGGTCTCTACGAGTCCGACCCGGACGTCAAGAAGGTCATCGACACGGCCCGCGGGATCGAGGGACTGATCCGGCAGACGGGGGTACACGCCGCCGGGGTCATCATGTCCGCCGAGCCGATCGTCGACCACATCCCGTTGATGCGCCGGGACGCCGACGGGGCGATCATCACGCAGTTCGACTACCCGACCTGCGAGTCGCTCGGGCTGCTGAAGATGGACTTCCTCGGCCTACGCAACCTGACCATCATCGACGACGCGCTGAAGAACATCGAGAGCAACCACGGGCGCACCGTCGACCTGCTCCAGCTGCCGCTGGACGACAAGCCGACCTACGAGCTGCTGTCCCGGGGCGACACCCTGGGCGTGTTCCAGCTCGACGGTGGGCCGATGCGGTCGCTGCTGCGGACGATGAAGCCGGACAACTTCGAGGACATCTCCGCCGTTCTGGCGCTGTACCGGCCGGGCCCGATGGGCGCCAACTCACACACCAACTACGCACTGCGCAAGAACGGCCTCCAGGAGATCACCCCGATCCACCCGGAGCTGGCCGAGCCGCTGGAGGAGATCCTCGGCCCCACCCACGGCCTGATCGTCTACCAGGAGCAGGTGCAGCGCGCCGCCCAGGTCCTCGCCGGCTACAGCCTCGGCAAGGCCGACCTGCTGCGCCGGGCGATGGGTAAGAAGAAGAAGGAGGTCCTCGACAAGGAGTTTGTGCCGTTCCGCGACGGCATGCGCGGCAACGGCTACTCCGACGAGGCCATCCAGACCCTGTGGGACATCCTCGTCCCCTTCGCCGACTACGCGTTCAACAAGGCCCACACCGCGGGGTACGGCCTGGTGTCGTACTGGACCGGCTACCTCAAGGCGAACTATCCGGCCGAGTACATGGCGGCGTTGCTCACCTCGGTGGGCGACGACAAGGACAAGATGGCGCTCTACCTGTCGGAGTGCCGCCGGATGGGCATCCAGGTGCTCCCGCCGGATGTGAACACCTCGGCCGGGCCGTTCACCCCGGTCGGCCGGGACATCCGGTTCGGTCTGGCCGCGATCCGCAACGTCGGCGCGAACGTGGTTACCTCGATCATGCGCTGCCGGGGGGAGAAGGGCGCCTACGCCGACTTCTACGACTTCCTGTCCAAGGTGGAGGCGGTCGTCTGCAACAAGAAGACCATTGAATCCCTGATCAAGGCAGGTGCGTTCGACTCGCTCAACCACTCCCGCAAGGGCCTGCTCACGGTGCACGCCGACGCCATCGACGCGTACGCCGACGTCAAGCGCAAGGAGGCCGTCGGCCAGTACGACCTCTTCGGCGCCGGGTTCGCCGACACCGACGCCGGACAGAGCACCACGGTGATGCCGGTGATCGGCGAGGGGGAGTGGGACAAGCGGGAGAAGCTCGCCTTCGAGCGCGAGATGCTCGGCCTCTACGTCTCCGACCATCCGCTGTTCGGGCTGGAGCATGTGCTCGGTGCGGCCGCCGACACCACCATCGCGGCCCTCTCCGAGGAGGGGACCGTCCCCGACGGGACGGTGGTGACCCTCGCGGGCATCCTCTCCGGGGTGCAGCGCCGGGTCACCAAGCAGGGCCGGGCGTGGGCGTCGGCGACGCTGGAGGACCTGGCCGGCGGGGTGGAGACGCTGTTCTTCCCCAACACCTACGAGGTGATCGGGGAGTACATCGCCGAGGACGCGATCGTGGTGGTCAAGGGGCGGGTCGACCGCCGGGACGACACCCCGCGGATCATGGCCATGGACATGTCGATTCCGGATGTCAGCAGCAACTCGGCCAACAAGCCGGTCACCCTCACCATCCCGGTGACCCGCTGCACGCCGCCGTTGGTGGAGCGGCTCAAGGAGACCCTGGTGCTGCACCCGGGCGACGCGGAGGTGCACGTCAAGCTCCTCAACGGCAGCAAGGTGACCCGGCTGCGCCTCGGCCCGTTCCGGGTGGCGCCGACGACCGCCCTGATGGCCGACCTGAAGAGCGTCCTGGGCCCGGCCAACGTGGGCTGACCTCCGCCCGGTGCCGGTGCCGCCCGCGTCGAATTGGTCCTCCGCGGCGGCGGGCCCGGTCGCTAGCGTCGGTGCCATGCAGATCAAGCAGGCACAGCAGCTGTGGCAGCCCCATGAGGGCTGGCTGAACACCGCCAGCTACGGGCTGCCGCCCGACCCGGCGTGGGCGGCGTTGCAGGAGGCGCTCGCCGGCTGGCGCACGGGGAACATGGGTGTGACAGGGGAGGGCTGGGACGAGGCCCAGGCACGTACCCGGGCCGCGTTCGCGCGCCTGGTCGGTGTCCCCGAACCGGATGTGGCGATCGGCAGCGCGGCGTCGCAGCTGTTCGCGCCGGTGGCCGCGGCGCTGCCGGCGGGGGCGACCGTGCTGGTCCCCGAGGTCGAGTTCACCTCCAACCTCTTTCCCTGGCTGGCCCAGGAGCAGCGGGGCGTCCGGGTGCGTACCGTTCCGCTGGCGGGTCTCGTGGACGCGATCGACGCCGACACCGACCTGGTCGCGTTCAGCCTGGTGCAGTCCGCCGACGGCGCGGTGGCCCGGTACGCGGACATCGTCGCCGCGGCCCGAGCACACGACGCCCTGGTGGCGGTTGACGCCACCCAGGCCTGCGGTTGGCTGCCGTTCGACGCCGCGCTCGCGGATGTGGTCGTTCTCGCCGCGTACAAGTGGTTGCTGGCCCCGAAGGGGACCGCCCTGGCGTACTACGCGCCCGAGCTGCGGGAGCGGATGCGCCCCGACGCCGCCGGCTGGTATGCCGGAGCCGACCCGCTGACATCTCTGTACGGTCCGCCGCTGCGCCTCGCCGACAGCGCCCGCCGCTTCGACATCGCCCCGGCCTGGTTCAGCTACATCGGTGCGGCTCCCGCCCTGGAGCTGCTGCTGCAGGTGGGGGTGCCGGCGATCCACGCGCACAACGTGGCGCTGGCCAACCGATTCCGCGCCGGCCTGGGGCTGCCGCCCGGCGACAGCGCGATCACCACCGCCGAGGTGCCGGAGGCGCAGTCGCGGCTGGAGCGCGCCGGCCTACGGGCGGCGGTACGCGCCGGCCGGGTCCGGGTCTCGTTCCACCTCTACTCCAGCGAGGACGACGTCGATCGCGCCCTCACCGCGTTGACCGGCTGACCGCCCGAGGCGTCCCCGTGCGTGCCCGCCGTCGGCGGCGTTGGCTAACAGCACAGGCTCGACACCCTGCGGGTCGGGCCTGTGCTGTTGATGTTCAGTGCTGCTCGGGGAGGTGGGCGACACATTTCTGGGACGTTCACACCGAGGTCATCCTCGATGTTGGTTCTCGTGTGTTGGTCGGCGTCGGTGGGTGAGGTGGATGAGGGTGGCGCCGGTGAGGGTGAGCAGGGTGGCGGCGCCGATGGTGGTGGGCAGGCTGGGGCCGGTGATGGGCAGGTCGGGGTCGTCGGGTGGTGGGGCGATGGTGATGGTGGTGGGTGTGGATTGGCTGTTGGGGCAGGTGTTGGTGCTGGTGTAGTGGGCGGTGAGGGTGTGGGTGCCGGCGGGCAGGGTGGCGGTGTGGCTGGCGGTGGCGGTGGTCAGGGGTGTGGTGGCGAGGGTGGTGGCGTTGGTGCGGAAGGTGATGGTTCCGGTGGGGGTGTCGACGTTGCAGGTGACGGTGGCGGTCAGGGTGACATCCTGATCCGCTGTCGGGTTTGGTGGTGTGACCTGCAAGGTGGTGGTGGACGTCGGTGGCGCGACGAGGGCCAGGCTGTGGTCACCACTATTGCCGGCGGCGATGGTGGTGATCGTGGTGCCTGTGGGTAGGTCGACGGGGACGGGTGTGGTGTGGTTGGTGGTGGTTCCGTCGCCCAGTTGGCCGTCGCTGTTTTTGCCCCAGGCGAGGGCGGTGCCGGTGGAGGTCATTGCCAGGCTGTGGTCGTCGCCGGCGGCGATTGCGGTGGTCGTGGTGCCTGTGGGTAGGTCGACGGGGACGGGTGTGCTGCGGTTGGTGGTGGTTCCGTCGCCCAGCTGACTATCGCCGTTTTCGCCCCAGGCGAGGAGGGTGCCGGTGGAGGTCACTGCCAGGCTGTGGTCGTCGCCGGCGGCGATTGCGGTGATCGTGGTGCCTGTGGGTAGGTCGACGGCGACGGGTGTGCTGCGGTCGGTGGTGGTTCCGTCGCCCAGTTGGCCGTCGCTGTTCTTGCCCCAGGCGAGGAGGGTGCCGGTGGAGGTCACTGCCAGGCTGTGGCTGTCGCCGCCGGCGATTGCGGTGGTCGTGGTGCCTGTGGGTAGGTCGACGGGGACGGGTGTACTGCGGTCGGTGGTGCTTCCGTCGCCCAGCTGACCATCGAAGTTGTTACCCCAGCCAAGGACAGCGCCGGTGGGGGTTTTCGCCAGACTGTGGTTGCCACCGCCGGCGATGGCGGTGACCGTGGTGCCCGTGGGCAGGTCGACGGCGACGGGTGTGCTCAGGTCGGTGGTGCTCCCGTCACCCAACTGGCCCGCCGAGCCTTCGCCCCAGGCGAGGGCGATGCCGGTGGAGGTCACTGCCAGGCTGTGGCTGTCGCCGCCGGTTATGGCGGTGATCGTGGTGCCCGTGGGCAGGTCGACGGCGACGGGTGTACTGCGGTCGGTGGTGGTCCCGTCGCCCAGTTGGCCGTCGGTGTTTTGGCCCCAGGCGAGGACGGTGTCCGACGCGACGACAGACGACGATAGTCCGGACTGCGCGATCGCGGGCCATACGCTGAGCGCCTGCGTCACCGTCACCGCAAACGCGAGAAAGAACCATCCAGCGAGGACGCGCCCCACCCGGCCAGTGCCACGGACTACCCGCTGACAGATTCCGTGCATCGTTTCCTACTCCCGGCCGACAACACCCCTACCAACGAATGCCATTCTCTACCACCTGCACCTGCGAGACGTGCGGTGAAACGCTTCCAACCCGGAGTGACCCGCCAGCCCGCACGGCGGTGTGTGCCGCCGGGTCCGGGTCTCGTTCCACATCTACTCCAGCGAGGACGATGTCGATCGGGCCCTCACCGCGTTGACCGGCTGGCCGCCCGAGGCGTCCGCTTCGGCTCCGGTGGCCGACAACAAAGGCCCGACTCGCGGGGAGTCGGGCCTTTGTTGACGATCAGTGCTGCTTGGTGTGTGTTACGAATGCTCGCCATGCCGCTGGCCCGAACACCAGCGCCGGCCCGGTCGGGTCCTTGCTGTCTCGAACGCCCACGACGCCAGGAAGGTTGTCGGCGACCTCCACACAGTCACCGGAGTTGCCGCTGCTCCAGGTGCTCTTGTGCCACACGGCACCGGTCAGGTCCATGACTCTATTGCCTCCGAGATCAAGTTGAGGGTGGCTCCATGGGGCAACGCCTCGGCCCGCACAGACTCCCAGGTCTGCCGCAGCGAGTGTACGTCCGCCGTGCGCTCCACGATCGTGCCGTGCAACTGGCTGTCCAGGTAGGCGATATCCTCACCCTCGGGCGGTGTCGCGATGACGAACGCCCCGTTCAATCCGTGATAGGCCCCCGTACCCCTGGGGATTAGATGTAGGTGCACCTTCGGCGTAGTGGCCACTTCCCTGAGGTGGAGCAACTGCTCACGCATCACCTTTGGCCCGCCGATCGGGCGCTCCAGGGCGGTGTAGTCGAGTACCGCGACCAGTAGGGGCGGGGACTCCTGGTGCAGGATCTCCTGCCGAGCCAGCCGTGCAGCAACCTGCTGCTCCATCTCATCCCCGACCAGGTGACTCGCACCCTCGTGTAGAGCTCGTGCGTATGCCTCGGTCTGGACCAGGCCGGGAAGGACAAGGGGCTGGAACGAGCACAGTGCGGTGGCTTCCCGTTCGATCGTCACCCACTCGCGAAACCAGGGCATTAGGGATTCTTTGACGATAGATTCTCTGATTCGTCCAAGTAGCCCCCCTGACGCAAGGACTTTGTCGCAGCGCATGGTGAATTCTTCTCGTGGAGGGCGTCGACACTGCTCAACGGCGGCCACCAAGCTCGCCGAGTAGTTGATCTGGTCCCCTAGTGCCTCCTGAGAAAGGCCAGCATCAACCCGTAGCCGGCGCATCTCCCCGGCGAACAGTTCCAGCATGGGCAGTCGAGTCATCTGTACACCTCTGCACTCGCTTGTACGTCTCTGCACATTAGGGGGGCACAACTATTACTTAAGCGTCAGACAGCGCGATGGTCTTTCGAGAGTAATGCGTCCTCGCCAGACTGTCACCATGCGGATCTGTTCCGACCAGGCGAACGGCTTGGGGCGGATTCTGCGGGGCTGCCCCTGGACTTCCTATGTCCCGGGGTAGCCCTTCCAAGAAGGGAGGTAACGTGCACTTCACTCAGCTCCGGTCGGTGCGAACCGTTGCACCGTCACTAGTCAAGCGCGTTCCCGGGCTTAACTTGCCCCCGCGTCCGACCGAGGTGCTACCGGTCATTCGGGCGGGCCGGGCCGGCTGCCTCACGCTGGCGGGGCAGTTTCGGGCACGTGGCGACCGTCGGCCAACACAGTGACGCGCAAGCTGATCCCACACCAGCCAATGCGTCCGCTCTGGCGGTGTCGGGCGTGCGGTGTCGACTGGCCCTGTCAACCGGCGCGGCTTGTCTTGTTGGCCGAGTTCCGCGGGAGGAAATCAGCCCTACTAACCTATCTTGGCGTCCTTTTGAATGAGGCGTCTGATCAGCTGCGTCAGCTTAATGGAAGGACGCCAGATGGGCTTACGGAGCGGTTTCTGGCATGGACGGTGGCAAGGGATCACCAAACAGCCGAACCAGATCGTTCCTTGGCCAGCGCTGCCGAGTCGGTGGATCTGGATTTGGTGTTGCACGCGCTTGAATTGATCATTCGTAACCATTGGGGTTCGACCTGTCCCAAGTGCGTCGATGATGATAGTTGCCCGCAGCTCGACTGGGCTGACGATCAGTTGGCCCGCCTGTCGCGGCGATCGGCAGCGCGGATCGCCTGTACCGAGTCCTCTTGAAACGTCCGGCCTGGTCGTCTCCGTGGATAGCGGACGGCCAGGCCGGGACGAAAGGCGCACCACCCGGCGCGTGGAACGAATCCACGCAGTGTGGCACACACCTGAAGGGATCCTTTCATGGAACCGCTCGACCTGTACGCAGTCGATGCCTCCGAGGTCAACCTTCGCAAACTCTGCGGCGGCGGTATCACGAACACCATGGAAAGCTGCGTCGCAGCAGCGATCCTTCCCGGCACCGATGGGGCAGTGATCCTCGGTGACTCGAAGTTGGGGGCGGACTCCCCGCTGCTGCGGTTCGACCGCTCCGAGCTGCGCAACTTTGCTGAATGGCTTGACGCCAACGGAATCTGACTGCCCGAGCTGGCCGCGCGGTAGCGCGGCCAGCCTCTACTCAGGGGGAAAGATGCCGCATCACTGGCACGGCTACGGTCCATGGATAGGCCCGCATCAGCTCTTCGGGCGAGAGCATGATCACGAACGTCGGCCTGGGCTGAGTCCTGGTGATGCGGCGACGGCTGCGTTCCTACGGGCAACGTTCCCGCCGTTGGAAACTGGCCACTATCTGCTACGAACCAACCAGACCCGACGTGAGCGGACGTGGACTGACGTACGGGGAGCGTTGGACTGGCTCGCGGGCATGTACGAGCAGCAGCCCCCCGACTCGGCGCTGAGCGTCATGGACAAGGCGGTGCGCCTGGAGTGCACGCGCGCCGAGTTGCTGGGTGGAGCGGACGCAATCTGGCACTACACCGCAAGCGTGAGCGGAAACAGAGTTGTGTCACTTGCGGTGATCTGTTGCCCGCACCGCCACAAGGTGGGCATGCCGTGCCCACTGCCGCCGACCTGATTTCCATGCTTGGGAGAATTATGTCCCTCGAATTTATCCTCGGGGTCGAGGCTGCAGCCGCCATTATCAAAGAATGGCCGGAGCGCCCATACACGTTGAAGCTACCACCAGCTAGCCCGATCGGGCGGATGGTCAATGCCCAGACGATTCGGAACCTTTTGGACACGGGCTGCGCGCCGAGCGACTACGTCAACATCTATTATCAGGGTGAGGGGCTTCATCCGAGTCGGTTCACACTGGACGATCGGGTGATGCCGGCAAGTGCCCAACTCCTGCTAGAGCGTGGCTGTACCATCCAACTCCGTGAACTTAACCGCTGGCACCCGGCCATGAGTGCCCTTTGCGTAGGAATTCAGGCGGAGACCGGCTGTTCAGGCTATGTCACCGCATTCATTACACCGCCGGGCGCTCAGGGGCTTGACTATCACTGGGATCAGTATCTTGGGATTGTGGTGCAGCTGGAGGGTATAAAGACCTGGGAATTGTTCGAGCCTAAGGTCCCTGCGCCATGGCGTGACCATTCGATGTCGACAAGCCTCTGGGACGACGGGTGGACCAAGCAGTGGCAGGAAGCTGGCCCAGACCTGGCAGTAGAGCTGGCCGCTCGGGACGTCTTGGTGCTCCCCAGGGGATGGGTGCACAACCCGCACTCCCGGGATTCTCAGGAGACCAGCGTGCACCTGACTTTTGTGGTGAAAGAGCTGACACCACAGTGGATCGCGGAGCGGCTGATCGGAAGTGCACTGAACGATCCCCGCTTTCGCGCCGTCATCCCGCCCTCGGAGTTGGAGTTGGTGGTCTTGCCGAAGACGCTCGCTGGTGTACGGGGCCTGTTGATTGAGCACCTCCGCGAGATGAACCTGGGGAAGGTGGCGTCGGCTGTCCGGCATGCCATGGAGGTGGAGACGAGCCACAACAAGCTCTGAGCTCGGACCGGGTAGGCGCCGGTCGGCTGCTCCGGCTTGCGTTCGTGGGCGACCCCGGAACCCGCGTTTGGGCGCGTCGTCCGGCGGCCCCCGGAACCCGCCTTCCGGGCGTCGGTCGGCCACGCATCGGGGTGTCGGAATGTGGTGTCTGGCAACATAGCCTCTCTTCGATCTACGGCCGTAGGTTTCCTGCACACCCGACGGACCTGTGACCGCAGTCACCGACTTTGTCCGTCGCCAGGCCGGGGAGAGGGGTGGCGATGGCCAGGCAAGACCTCCTGTCGGCCCACGGGCTGATCCGCGACTTCCGGGGCTTCCGTGCGGTCGACGGCGTTGACCTGGCGGTCGCCGAGGGCAGTGTGCATGCGCTCGTCGGCCCGAACGGTGCGGGCAAGACAACCCTGTTCAACCTGCTCACCGGCTTCCTGCCACCCACCGGTGGTCGGATCGAGCTGGCGGGACGGGACATCACCGGCCTGCCGGCGGAGCAGGTCGCCCGCCGGGGCATCGCCCGCTCCTTCCAGATCACCAGCCTCTTTCCGCAGCTGTCCACCCGGGAACATGTCGAGTTGGCGTTGCAGAGTCCGAGCGGGCTGGGCTGGCGGTTCTGGCGGTCGGCGAAGCTGATGCGGCGCTACACCGATCGGGCCGACGAACTGTTGGCGATGGTCGGCCTGGCCGAGCTGGCGGCGGTGCCCGCCGAGGCGCTCGCGTACGGCCGTAAGCGCGCCCTGGAGCTGGCGATCGCCCTCGCCCTGGACCCGATGGTGCTGCTGCTGGACGAGCCGACCGCGGGCATGGGGCTGGAGGACGTCGACCGCACCGTCGAGCTGATCGCCCAGGTCCGGCAGGGCCGAACCGTGGTGCTGGTCGAGCACAACATGAGCGTCGTCGGTCGGCTCGCCGACACCGTCACCGTCCTGCAGGCCGGCCGGGTCCTCGTCGAAGGCCCGTACCAGCAGGTTCGCGCCGACGAACGGGTGATCACCGCCTACCTGGGAGCCGCCGATGCTGCGCATTGAGAACCTCTCCGCCTGGTACGGCGAGGCGCAGGTGCTGCGGGACGCCGGTCTCCACGTGGAACCCGGCGAGGTGGTCACCCTGGTGGGTCGCAACGGCGCCGGCAAGTCGACCCTGCTGCGCTGCGTCATGGGCCTGCACCCCGGCTGGCGGGGCACCATCGAGCTGAGCGGGACAGCGCTCGGCAACCTGTCGGCGGACCGGCGGGCCCGGCGGGGACTCGGCTGGGTTCCCGACGATCGGGGTAGCTACGCCACCCTGACCGTGACCGAGAATCTGACCCTGCCGCCCACCGTTGGGCCCGACCCGTGGTCGCTGGAGCGGGTGTACGAGGCGTTCCCCGCCCTCTACCAGCGGCGCAACTCGGCCGCCACGACGCTCTCCGGCGGCGAGCAACAGATGCTGGCGCTGGCCCGGGTCCTGCGGATGGGCGCCCGCGTGCTGCTCTGCGACGAACCAACCGAAGGGCTGGCGCCGCTGCTCGTACAGCAGGTCGGTGACCTGCTGCGGGAAGCCAAGCGGCACGGGGCGACGGTGCTGCTGGTGGAGCAGAACCTGCGCTTCGCCACCAGCGTCGCCGACCGGCACTACCTGCTGGCCGAGGGGCGCGTCACGGCGGCGATGGAGAACTCCGAGGTGCGGTCGCGGGAACGCGAACTGCTGTCGTACCTCGGCATCTGAGTAGCTCAGGACCGATCCCGCGCGGTGCGCGGACGAAGGGATGGTCATGCGTAGGACGGTGGGTGTGGTCACGGCGGCAACGGCCACGGCGCTCGTGGTCGCCGGCTGCGGTGGTGGGGGTCCCCAGTCCGATGGGGACGAGAAGGTGACCGGTGGCGCGATCGTGCTGGGTGTCCTCAACGACCAGTCCGGTGCCTACTCCGAGCTGTCAGGCCGCAACTCGGTCACGGCCGTGGAGCTGGCGATCGCCGACTTCCGGGCGAAATACGGCGACCGGGCGGTCACCACGGACATCAGCGTGCGCAGCGCCGACCACCAGAACAAGCCGGACCTGGCGAACAGCAAGGCCCAGGAGATGTACGACCGGCAGGGGGTCGACCTGATCCTGGACGTGCCCACCTCGTCGGCGGCGCTGCGGGTCGCCGACGTGGCGAAGGAGAAGCGCAGGCTCTACTTCAACATCAGCGCGGCGACCACCGACCTCACCGGCAAGAGCTGCAACAAATACACCTTCCACTACGCGTACGACACGTACATGCTGGCCAACGGCACGGGCCGGACCACCACCGAGCAGGTCGGCCGGAACTGGTACATCCTCTACCCGAACTATGCCTTCGGCCAGGACATGGAGAAGAGCTTCTCCGCGGCCATCGCCGACGCCGGCGGGCGGGTGGTCGGCAAGGACGGGGCGCCGTTCCCGAACACCAGCGGTGACTACTCCAGCTACCTGCTCAAGGCGGCGACGCTGGACCCGAAGCCGGACGTCCTCGGCACCATGCAGGCCGGGGCGGAACTCGTCAACGTGGTGAAGCAGTACAACGAGTTCGCGCTGCGCGACAAGGGCGTGGGTCTGGCCGTCGGCCTGATGTTCATCACCGACATTCACTCGCTCACCCCGGCGGCGCTGGCCGGCACCACCTACACCGACGCCTGGTACTGGAACTTCGACCAGCAGAACCGGGAGTTCGCCGACCGCTTCCAGCAGGAGACCGGCACCCGGCCGTCGTTCGCGCACGCGGCGAACTACTCCGCCGCCACCCAGTATCTGGAGGCGGTGCAGGCGGCCGGCACCGACGACGCCGACACGATCGTCGCCGAGTTGGAGGGCAAGGAGGTCAACGACGTCTTCCTGCGCAACGGCAGGATCCGGGCGGCGGACCACCGGGTGGTCCACGACGCCTACCTGGCCCAGGTGAAGCCGCAGTCCGAGGTCACCGAGGAGTGGGACTACGTACGGATCCTCGACACCATCCCGGCCGAGGAGGCGTTCCGAGCCCCGTCCCCGGACTGCACGCTGTGACCGCTCTTCTCCAGAGCACCTTCAACGGGCTGGTCAGCGGGGCGTTCTACGCCCTGCTCGCGCTCGGCCTCGCGGTCATCTTCGGGATGCTGCGGGTAGTGAACTTCGCCCACGGCGCCTTCTACATGCTCGGCGCCTTCGGCGCGTACGTGCTGCTGGCCGAGGCGGGGGTGCCGTTCTGGGTCGCCCTGGTGGTCGTGCCGCTGGCCCTGGCGCTGTTCGGCATGGCGCTGGAGCGGGCGTTCATCCACCGGCTCACCCGGCTCGACCCGCTCTACAACTTCCTGCTCACCTTCGGCCTCACGCTGATCCTGCAGGACCTGGTGAAGCTCCGGTACGGGGTGCAGTCCAGCCCGTACGAGGCGCCGGCCGGGCTCCGTGGCTCGGTTGACTTCGGGCTCTTCGACTTCCCGACGTACCGGGTCTTCATCCTCGGTTTCGCGGTGGCGGTCTGCGTGGGGGTGTGGTGGGCGCTGGCCCGTACCCGGGTCGGCATGGTCGTTCGGGCCGCGACGGAGCGGCCGGAGCTGACCCGGGCGCTCGGCATCAACGTCGGGCGTTGGATCACCCCGGTCTTCGGCTTCGGTATCGCGCTGGCCGGGCTGGCCGGGGTGCTCGCCGCGCCGATGCGCGCCGTCAACCCGCTGATGGGAGCGGACCTGATCATCGTGGTGTTCGCGGTGGTGGTGATCGGCGGGCTGGGGTCGATCTTCGGCTCGGTCGCCGCCGGCTTCGGGATCGGGATGGTGCAGGCGTGGGCCGAGGCGTACCTCTCCGCCTTCCCGATCGTGGCCCAGACGATCGTCTTCATTGTGATGGCCGCCGTGCTGCTCTGGCGCCCGGCCGGACTCTTCGGCCGGGCGGAGGCGCCAGCATGACGAGCACCGTGGAGAGCAGGTCCGAGCCGGCCGGGCGGGGGGTGCCCAGTGGCCTGGCCGCGGCGGCCCGGGCCCCCGGGTGGGTCCGGTACGCGCTGCTCGTCGCCGGCCTGGCGGTGGCGCTCTGGCTACCGAACGGTCTGTACCCGGCGGTGGCGGTGGACATCCTCTGCTGGGCGCTCCTCGCCGTCGCGGTGGACCTGCTGCTCGGCTTCACCGGCTTGCTGTCCTTCGGGCATGCGGCCTTCTGGGGCGTGTCGGCGTACGCGACCGGTCTGGTGGCGATCCACCTGGGCCTGCCGTTTCCGGCCGCGGTGCTGGCCGGGGCGCTCGCCGCGGCGGTGCTCGCGGTGCCGATCGGCTACCTGGCGGTACGGCGAACCGGAATCTACTTCGCCATGGTCACCCTGGCCTTCGCGCAGCTGGTCTACTACGTCGCCAACGAGTGGCGGTCGGTGACCCAGGGCGAGAACGGCCTGCAGGGGGTGCCGCGGGAGCTGCTCGGGCTGGACCTGACCGACGACTACTACTTCTACTACGCGATCCTGCCGATCGTGCTGCTCGGTCTGGCCGGCGCCTGGCGGATCGTCCACTCGCCGTTCGGTCGGGTGCTGGTCGGGATCCGGGACAACCCGGCGCGCGCCCGTGCGCTCGGCTACCCGGTGCACCGGTACAAGCTCACCGTGTTCGTGCTCTCCGGCTTCCTCGCCGGCCTCGGTGGTGGGCTCTTCGCCGTCAGTCATCGCTTCGTCTCGCTGGAGGTTCTGCACTGGACCACCTCCGGCAAGGCGGTGATCGTGGTGGTCCTCGGTGGCATCGGCACCCTCTGGGGTGGCGTGCTCGGCGCCGGCATCGTGGTCCGCCTGGAGGACTGGCTGTCATTCGCCGGCTTCGAGGCGGTCGGGCTGGTCACCGGCGGCATCTTCGTCGTGGTGGTGCTGCTGTTCCGGCGGGGCATCTGGGGCACCGCGGCCGCGTTGGCTCGGCGCTGGTGGGGGCGTCGGGACTGACTACCGGCCGCCCGGCGTGCGCGGATCCAACCGGGCGGACCCAACCGGGCGGGACTCAACCGGGGTGGGACTCAACCCTTCGGACTCAACCCTTCGGGCTCAGCCGGGCGGTTGGCGGAGGCGGTGGAGCCGGAGTGCGAGCTGCACCTCGAGCACGCGCTCCGGCTGCTGCCAGTCGCCGCCGAGGAGATGACCGACCCGCTCCAGCCGTTGGGTGACCGTGTTGACGTGCACGTGGAGCTGCTCCGCGGCGCGGGTCAGGCTGCTCCCCGCCCCGAAATACGCCTCCAGGGTCCGCACCAGGGCGGTGCCCCGGCGAGCGTCGTAGTCCAGCACAGGCCCTACGGTGGCTGCCAGGAACCGGGAGACATCGCGGTCGCCGCCGACATCGACCGCGCCCAGCAGCAGACCGACGAAGCCCAGCTCGTCCGCGCTGGCGCCCTGCCCGGCCCGCCCGAGCGCACCGAGCGCGGTCAGGCAGCGCTCCGCCTCACGGAACGCCGCTGCCAGCGCGGCCGGACCGGTGGCGGGACCAGCGCCGCCGGCGGTCACCCGACGACCGGTCAGCCGGGACAGGTCCCGCGCCACCGCGCGGGCGGCGGCGCCCGCGTCCGAGCCGGGCAGCATCAGCACCACCTTCCCGTCCCGGGCCGCGGCCAGCCCGCCGCGGGTGCCGGCGTAGGTGCTGGCCCAGGAGAGGGTCCGCTGCCGGGCCGAGTCCGTCGCGGCGACCGCGCCGTCATGCACACAGACCAGTACCTGCGCGGTGTCCACGTCCACGTCGAGTCGGCGGGCCCGGTCGCGGAGCGCGTCGGTGTCGCGCGGCGGGTCGGCGATCAGGTCGTCGAGGAGCTCGCCGCGGACCCGCCCCTCCGCCTCGGCGACCGTCCGCCGAAACAACAGCAGCAGCGCGGTGACCAGGGCGGCCCGCTCCAGGATCTGCTGGTCGGCATCGACCAGCTCGTCGTCCGGGCGAAGCACCAACGCCCCCAGGTTCTCGGCGCCGGCGACCACGGCGGCGTACCAGAGTGGGCCGCGACGCACGCTGCGCCCCGCGGCCCGGGACGCGGCCACCGCCGCCACGATCTCCGCCCGCCTCGGTTCGTCGATCTCACCGACCCGGGCCAGGAGCCGGCCCTCGGCGTCCAGGGCCAGTAGCGCTCCACCCAGGACCTCCGGTACGGCGGCGGCGACCTCCTCCACTCCGCCGCCGCGGAGCACCAGCGCGGTCATCCGGTCGTGGGCCGCCGCCGCGCGCTCCACCGACGCGCTGTGCGCCCCGATGGTGGTGTTGGCCGCGGACAGCTCCGCCAACGCGGAGCGGGTCTCGGTGAGTAGCCGAGCGGTGTCGATCGCGACGGCGGCGTGCGCGGCCAGCGACGCCAGCAGGGCCACCTCCTCCCGGGCGAACGGGCGCGCCGAGCGGTTGGCCGCGTAGAGCACGCCGATCGAGATCGAGCCCAGCCGCAGCGGCACGCCGAGGATCGCCACCAGGCCCTCCTCGCCGACGCCGGCATCGATCTCGCGGGTGTGGTGGAACCGGTCGTCCTCCGGATAGTTCGCGGTGACGTAGGGGGCGCCGGACTGGGCGACCAGGCCGCCGAGGCCGGCGCCCATCGGTAGCCGTAGCCGTTGGAACCGGGCCGACACCGAGCCGTCGGTCACCCGCATGTAGGTGTCGCCGCGCCGGTCGTCGTTGAGTGTCATGTACGCGACGTCCGTGTCGAGTAGGTGCCGGGCCCGGCGCGCGATCGCCCGCAGCACGTCGTCCAGGTCGCGGAGCCCGGCCAGGTCGCTGACGGTGTCGTACAGCCCGGAGAGCTCGCTTTCCCGGCGTCGCCGTCGTTCCAGTAGCGCCCGCACCCGCAACGCGACCTGCTTGGCCCGTTCCAGCTCGGCCAGCCGCTCCGGCGTTGCGCCGGTGGTGCGCGCGGCCACCAGCGGGCCCTCGAACTCCACCGCCGCGGCTTCGCGGGCGAGTAGCTCCAGGAACTCCACCGGCGAGGACATGACGGCCATTGTGTGCCGCTGCCCTAGTTCGCCGTCCACCCCCCATCGAGAGCGATGGACGCGCCAGTGATGAACGCCGCCGGTGGTGAGCACAGGTACGCCACCAACTCGGCCACCTCCTCCGGTTCGAGCAGCCGCTTGATGGCCGCCCGGCCCAGCATGATCTTCTCGACGACCTCGGACTCCGGGATGCCGTGGCGGGCGGCCTGGTCGGCGATCTGGCGCTGCACCAGCGCGGTGCGCACGTACGCCGGGTTGACGCAGTTGGCGGTCACGCCGTGCGCGGCCCCCTCCAGGGCGACTACCTTGGACAGACCCTCCAACGCGTGCTTCGCCGAGACGTACGCCGCCTTGTACGGCGAGGCGCGCAGCCCGTGCACCGAGGAGATGTTGACAATGCGTCCCCAGCCCTCGGCGTACATGTGCGGCAGGGCCCGGCGGATGACCAGGAACGGGGCTTCGACCATCACCCGGTGCAGGTACTCGAAGCGTTCCACGGCGAACTCCGGGACCGGGGCGACGTGTTGGAGCCCGGCGTTGTTGACCACGATGTCGACCTTGGTGTCCAGGCGGTTGACCGTCTCCGGGTCCGCCAGGTCGGCACCGACGGCCCGGCCACCCACCTCGGCGGCGACCGTCCGGGCGGCGGTGAGGTCCCGGTCCACCACCACCACGGCGGCGCCGGCGGCGCCGAGGCGGCGGGCGCAGGTCCGCCCGATGCCGCTGCCGCCCCCGGTCACCAGGGCGGTTCGGCCGGTGAGATCGACCTGTACGACGTGGGGGGTCGTCCGCGGATCTGCCGTCATGGCGGATGAAACTACGACCTGTACGGTCAGGCGCACATGGGGTAGCGGCACATACTCGTCGTCGGTGCTGTGTGGTCGCCGTCGACATCGGGCGGATTCCGGCGGCCCCCGTACCGCCGTCGGGGTCGGCGCCCGTACCGCCGTCGGGGTCGGCGCCCGCCCTCCCGCCGGGCTCCGGCGTGTCCCGCCGGCTGTGGCTCCGACGATCTCGATAGGGTGTCGAACACACGTACTGCTGGCGGTCGGGGAGGAGGCGGCGTGCGCGTGCTCGGCGTTGACCCGGGGCTGACCCGGTGCGGGGTCGGCGTGGTCGAGGGTGTGCCCGGGCGGCCCTGCACGTTGGTGGCCTACCACGTCGTCCACACTGATCCCGACGACGAGTTGCCGCTGCGCCTGCTGACCCTGGACCGCTCGCTCGCCGCCCTGGTGGCCGAGCACCGGCCGGACAGCGTGGCTGTCGAGCGGGTGTTCAGCCAGCACAATGTCCGCACGGTGATGGGCACGGCGCAGGCCAGCGGGGTCGCGGTGCTGGCCGGGGCGCGGGCCGGCCTGCCGGTGCAGACCTACACTCCGAGCGAGGTGAAGGCGGCGGTGACCGGCTCCGGTCAGGCCGACAAGGCCCAGATGACCGCGATGGTGACGCGGCTGCTGCGGCTCTCCGCCCCGCCCCGCCCGGCGGACGCCGCCGACGCCCTGGCCCTGGCCATCTGCCACGTGTGGCGCGGTGGCACCCGCTCGAAGTTGGCGACCGCCGCCGACCGGGCCCGACGACGAGGAGGAGGCCGATGATCGCCAGTGTCCGGGGGGTGGTGACGGCGACCGGTCCCGACCACGCCGTCGTGGAGGTCGGCGGGGTGGGCCTGGCGGTGTTTTGTGCGCCGGGCACGATCGCCGACCTGCGGGTGGGCCAGCCCGCCCGCCTCGCCACCAGCCTGGTCGTCCGGGAGGACTCGCTGACCCTCTACGGGTTCGCCGACGACGCCGCCAAGGCCCTGTTCGAGCTCTTGCAGACGGCCAGCGGGGTCGGCCCCCGACTGGCCCAGGCAGTCCTCGCGGTGCACGCGCCGGAGGCGGTCCGGGCGGCCATCGCCAACGCCGACATCGCCGCGTTGACCCGGGTGCCGGGGATCGGCAAGAAGGGCGCGGAGCGGCTCGTGCTGGAGCTGCGGGACCGGATCGGTCCCGCCCCGGTCGGTGCCGATGCCGCGGCCGGCGTCACGACCGGCAACTGGCCGGAGCAGGTGCGGCAGGCCCTGGTCGGGCTCGGCTGGACGGCGGCGCAGGCGGATCAGGCGGTCGCCGCGGTGGCGGAGACGGTGGACGGGGAGGTGCCCCCGGTGCCGGTCCTGCTCCGGCAGGCGATTCGACTGCTGGGCCGGGCCCGATGACGGGTGGGCGGAGTGCGTCGGTCGACCGCGTCCGGGCCATGGGTGAGGAGTCGGGATGACGGACGACAATCTGGTCTCGGCGTATGTGAGCGACGCCGAGCGGGACGCGGAGGCCAGCGTCCGGCCCCGCCGGCTGGCCGAGTTCATCGCGCAGGAGCGGGTCCGGGATCAGCTCGACCTGCTGCTCCAGGGGGCGCTACGCCGCGGCAGTCCCCCCGATCACATCCTCCTGTCGGGCCCACCCGGGCTGGGTAAGACCAGCCTGGCCAATATTGTCGCCGCCGAGCTGGGCACCAGCATCCGGGTGACCAGCGGCCCGGCGATCGAGCGTTCCGGTGACCTGGCGGCCATCCTGACGAGTCTCGGCGAGGGGGATGTGCTCTTCATCGACGAGGTGCACCGGATCGCCCGGCCGGCGGAGGAGCTCCTCTACAGCGCGATGGAGGACTTCCGGGTTGACGTGGTGGTGGGCAAGGGGCCCGGGGCGACCGCGATCCCGCTGGACGTGGAGCCGTTCACCCTGGTCGGGGCGACCACCCGTGCCGGGCTACTCACCGGCCCGATGCGGGACCGGTTCGGCTTCGTCGCGCACCTGGACTTCTACTCCCCGGCCGATCTGGAGACGCTGCTGAATCGTTCGGCCCGCATTCTCGGTGTGCCGATCACCGCCGACGGTGCGGCCGAGATCTCCGGCCGCGCGCGGGGCACTCCCCGGATCGCGAATCGGCTGCTGCGCCGGGTGCGTGACTTCGCCGAGGTCCGGGCCGACGGCGTGGTTACCCGGGAGACCGCGCAGGCGGCCCTCACCGTGTACGACGTGGACGCGTTGGGGCTGGACCGGCTGGACCGGGCGGTGCTCACCGCGCTCGTGGACCTGTTCCGGGGTGGTCCGGTTGGCCTGTCCACGCTGGCGGTGGCGGTGGGGGAGCAACCGGACACGGTGGAGGAGGTCTGTGAGCCGTTCCTGGTGCGGGCCGGTCTCCTCGCCCGTACCCCGCGGGGTCGGGTCGCCACCGAGGCGGCCTGGCGCCATCTGGGGCGTACGCCACCGAATGGTACATTTGGCCCGGATGCCCCTCCGGCGCGTGACCTGTTCTCGGTGGAGCCTGATCAGCCGTGATGCGAACGTGATCTGTGCCGCATTCGGTGTTCCCAGGTGGAGCGACTAGACTCGCCGCGGTCTGTACAGATGTAAGAAATCGCCTTCGCCCCGGTGCCCTCGTGCCGGAATGAGGGCCAATGGGAAGGTTTTACCACCGTGCTTTTGGCACAAGATGGCGGCACCGCCAACTTCACACCCATCCTCATGATCGTCCTGCTCTTCGGCGTCATGTACTTCATGATGATCCGCCCGCAGCAGAAGCGGCGTCGGGAAGCGTCGAACATGCAGTCCTCGCTGGGGCACGGTGACGAGGTTGTCACCATCGGCGGGCTCTACGGCACCGTCACCGGCATGGACGACGAGACGGTGCTGCTGGAGGTCGCCCCCGGCGTGGAGACCCGGTACGCCCGTCCCGCGATCGCACGGGTCGTCACCAAGGCGGAGCAGCCCGCCGAGGCGGCGGTCGACGACGCGGACGCCGTCAAGGAGTGACACCCCGCCCGCCGTGCCGGCGGGCCCGGGCAGCGCATGAGTTGGACGAAAATTTGACAATCGGGTCGATACGCCACGCACGGTAGGTGCAGGGTGTGGTGGCGTTCCGCGCCAGCGCCCCGTGCGCCGCTGCGGCGACCCCCACATAGCTTCGGCCGGTTCGCCCGGCCGACAGCCGCCGCTCGCGTGGCGGCGTGACCCCACAGGGAGACAGGACAGCCGTGGCACCACCTCAGAAACAGATGCGCCCCGGGCGGCAGCTCGCCGTGCTTGGGGCCATCTTCGTGGTCCTCTATCTTCTGGTCTTCTTCGGCGGCGGCGCGAGCGGTAGCTGGCAGGACCGGCTTGAGCCCAAGCTCGGTCTCGACCTGGTCGGCGGCACCCGGCTGACGCTGGAGGCGACCAACACCGTCGACGGTCAGGCGCCGACCGCGGAGAACCTGGAGGAGGCCCGGGAGATCATCGAGAGTCGGGTCAACGCCTTCGGGGTTGCCGAGGCCGAGGTCGTCACCGAGGGCGACCGGAATATCGTGATCTCCCTTCCCGGCGAGAACCGGGACCTGACCGAGGTCGGCAGCGCCGCGGAGCTGCGTTTCCGGAAGGTGCTCCAGGTAGCCGACGGTAGTGGTGCGGCGGCGAACCCGGCGCCGAGCCCGACCGACACCCCCTCCGCCACGCCGTCCGGTTCCGCTGCGCCATCCGACTCCGCCTCGCCGTCCGCGACCGGCAGCGTTTCCCCCGCCCCGTCGAGCAGCGTCGAGGTCACGGCCTCGCCGACCGGCGGTGCGGGCGGTGGTGCCGCGGCGCCGACCGAGACCCCCACGGCCTCGCCCAGCGTCACGCCCACGCCGAGCGCGTCCTCCTCGCCCAGCGCGACACCGGCGGCGAGCGACAGCGCCACCCCGGTCCCGGCCAGCGTCGAGGAGCAGCGTAGGGCGGTCGAGCAGAAGGTCGGTGCCCCCGCCTGGGAGGCCGCGAACGCGCTCCAGTCGCCCAACGACCTGACCACCGACCCGTCGCTGGTCGAGAAGCTCAAGCCGTTCGCGTCGCTGACCGACCGCGAGGTCGCGGTGCTGCCGGCCCTGGTGCAGTTCAACGTCCCGCAGATCACCTGTGCCCAGCTCGACGCCCGCCCGCCGGCGTCGATCTCCGCCGTCGACCAGCAGGTCGTCGCCTGTGAGTTCGGCACCCTCAAGTATCTGCTCGACCAGGCCAAGGTCGTCGGCACCGACATCAACGACGCCAACGCCATACTCGACCAGACCAGCCAGTGGGTGGTCAGCCTGGACTTCACCGGCTCCGGCCAGGATAAGTGGACCGCGCTGACCCAGGAGGCGTTCAACAACGAGGGCGCTGCCTGCGACCCGAGCGCGCTCGGGGACAGCGGCAACTGCCGGGTCGCCGTCGTGCTGGACAACCAGATCGTCTCCTCGCCGGAGATCCTGGGGGTGCTGACCAACAACTCGCAGATCACCGGCAACTTCACCCAGCAGGACGCCAGCGACCTGGCGAGCACGCTGCGCTACGGCGCGCTGCCGGTGACCTTCGAGCCGCAGGCGCAGCAGAACGTCACCGCGACCCTGGGCGCCAGCCACCTGCGGGCCGGCCTGCTCGCGGCCGGCATCGGCATGCTGCTGGTGATCATCTACTCGTTCTTCTACTACCGGCTGCTCGGCTCCGTGATCTTCCTGAGCCTCATCCTCTCCGCGCTGCTCGTCTTCGGTGCGTTGGTGGTGCTCGGCCGGCAGATCGGGTTCACCCTCACCCTCGCCGGGATCGCCGGCATGATCGTCTCGCTCGGTGTGGCGGCGGACTCCTTCGTCATCTACTTCGAGCGGCTCAAGGACGAGATCCGGGAGGGGCGCAGCCCGCGCAGCGCGGTGTCCCGGGCGTGGGTCCGTGCCCGGCGGACGATCATCTCCGCCAACGCGATCACCCTGATGTCCGCGGTGGTGCTTTACATCGTCTCGGTCGGCGTGGTCAAGGGCTTCGCCTTCGCGTTGGGCCTCGCCACGATCCTCGACCTGGTGGTGGTCTTCCTCTTCCGACACCCGATCATGACGATGTTCGCCCGCACCCGGGCGTTCCTGTCCCCGCGGGTCAGCGGCCTCGGCCGGGCGTTGCCGGCCCGGAACAAGCCGGCCCAGCCCCGCAACCCGCGCTCGAAGGAGGCCTGAGATGGCCGGTGCTGGTCTCGCGAGTCGCCTCTACCGTGGTGAGGCCGGTCTCGACATTGTCGGCCGTCGCAGGGTCTGGTTCAGCGTCGCCGGGGCGCTGGCCCTGATCTCGGTGCTGAGCTTCGCGCTCCTCCGGTTCGACCTCGGTATCGAGTTCGCTGGCGGTAACTCGATCCAGGTGCCCGCCAGCGTCGGCACCCTGCAGCAGGCCGAGGAGGCGGTTGACGCCGCACTGGCCACCGAGGGCGGCGGAGCGGAGGTGGTGACCGCGCAGAAGGTCGGCGGTACCGGTGACGACTTCTACGAGATGCGCACCTCGCAGCTCAGCGCGGAGCAGGCCAACGCGGTCAAGGCGGCGGTAGCCCAGGAGTTCGGCCTCCCGGTCAGCGACGTCGGCGGCAGTCAGGTCAGCCAGGCCTGGGGTAGCCAGGTCACCGAGCGGGCGGTGCTCGGTCTGGTGATCTTCCTCGTGCTGGTGATGGTCTACCTGGTGCTGCGCTTCGAGTGGCGGATGGCGGTCGGTGCGGTCAGCTCCCTGCTGATGAACCTGGTCCTCACCGCCGGCATCTACTCGCTGGTCGGCTTCGAGGTGACCCCGTCGACCGTGATCGGCTTCCTCACCATCCTGGGCTTCGCCCTCTACGACGTGGTGGTGGTCTTCGACAAGATCCAGGAGAACACCCGCGGCATCACCGCGAACAACAACCAGACGTACGGCGAGGCGGCCAACCTGGCGATCAACCAGAGCCTGATGCGGTCGCTGAACACCTCGATCGTGGCGCTGCTCCCGGTCGGCGGCCTGCTCTTCATCGGTGCCGGCTTCTTCGGCGCGGGCACCCTGAAGGACCTCGGCCTGGTGCTGTTCGTCGGGATGGCGGTGGCGTTCTTCTCCTCGATCACCCTGGCCACCCCGCTGCTGGTGCTGCTGAAGAACCGGGAGCCGCGGATCCAGGCGCACAACAAGCGGGTGCTGACCCGCCGGGCCGCGCTGGAGCGCGGCGAGGGCTCGGCGAAGAACACGCCGGAGCCGACGGAGAGCGCCGACGAGGAGATCGACCCGGAGGCGGCGGCCCTCGCCGGTGCGGCACCGAAGGTGGGGGCGCGGCCAGCGGGCAAGCGGCCGGCCGGGGCACGCGGTGGGCGATCCGCCGGTGGCGGCAACCGTCCGGGTGGCAAGCGGCGCTGACGCGCCGGTGAAGCGGAGTGACGGCGTCCTTCAGGCTGCGCGAGCGGCGGGAAGGACGCCGTCGTCGGAACAAGGGAGCACAGCGGCGTGACAGAGACCCACACCACCGGGGTACGGGGGGACAGCGGCCGGGAGATGGCCGAACTGGTGGCCAGCCGGGTGCTGGACGTACCGGACTTTCCGAAGCCCGGGGTGATGTTCAAGGACCTGATGCCGCTCTTCGCCGATGGGGACACCTTCCGCGAGATCATTGATGGCATCGTGCGCTACCACGGGCGCGACTCGTTCGACACCGTGGTCGGGATCGAGGCCCGCGGGTTCGTGGTCGCGGCAGCGATCGCCTACGCCGCCGGCGTCGGTGTGGTGCCGGTACGTAAGGCGGGCAAGCTGCCCCGGGTGGCCTACTCGGCGTCGTACGCGCTGGAATACGGTGCGGCCACCCTGGAGGTACACCAGGACGCGTTCACGGCCGGGCACCGGGTGCTGGTGGTGGATGACGTCCTCGCCACGGGTGGCACCGCTGAGGCGACCCTCGACCTGGTCGAGCGGGCCGGCGGTACGGTGGCGGGTTTCAGCGTCCTGCTGGAGTTGGGCTTCCTGGGTGGTCGCGAACGGCTGGCGCCGCGTCCGGTCCATGCCCTGCTGACCGTTTGACCGGTCTGAGCGGGCGGATTACCCCAGCGGGGCCCGGGTCGGTGAGAACGCGGGACCCCGCTGGGTGCGGGTAGCATTGCCATTTGCTGAACCCAACGCCGGCCGATGCGGTCGGTTGAATCAGACGTCGGCCGCCTGGCCGGCGCGTCCGGCGAGCGGTGAGGAGGCCGGTGTCTCACGATGTCGCCCCTCCGGTGGAGGACACGGTGCACCCGACAGGCGACGGCTCGGTGACCGACCGCAGTGGTAGCTCCGGTTCCGCGGCGGGCCCCGGTAGCTCCCGTTCCGCGGCGGGCCCCGGTAGCGGTGCCGGAGCGACCGACGCCCCCCGCACCGGCTTGGACGCGGGGAACGAGGAGGCGGTCGTTCCGAGGCGGGGCGATCTGGTGTCCGAGACCGCTCCCGGCGGCGGATTTGCCCTCTCCAGCGCGCCGACCGGGCGCCGGGTGCGGGCCCGGCTGGCCCGGTTCAACGCGCCCTGGCAGTCTTCGCAGGTCAGCGAGGTGCTGGAGCCGCTGATCTCCAGTCATCGGGAGAATCACCCGAAGGCCGATGCGCGGCTGTTGCAACGTGCTTTCGACACGGCGGCCCGCTGGCACTCCGGCCAGTACCGTAAGTCCGGCGATCCCTACATCACCCATCCGCTCGCGGTGGCCACCATCCTCGCCAATCTGGGCATGGACACCACCACGCTGGTCGCGGCGCTGCTGCACGACACGATCGAGGACACCGAGTACACGCTGGACCAGATGCGGGCCGACTTCGGCGGCGAGGTGGCGCTGCTGGTGGACGGGGTGACCAAGCTCGACAAGGTCAAGCTGGGCGACGCGGCGAAGGCGGAGACGATCCGCAAGATGGTCGTCGCCATGGCGAAGGACCCACGGGTCCTGGTCATCAAGCTGGCCGACCGGCTACACAACATGCGTACCCTGATCTTCCTGCCGCGGCCGAAGCAGGAGCAGAAGTCCAAGGAGACGCTGGAGATCCTGGCCCCGCTGGCGCATCGCCTGGGTATGAACACGATCAAGTGGGAGCTGGAGGATCTGGCCTTCGGCACCCTCTTCCCGAAGCGGTACGAGGAGATCAACCGGCTGATCGGGGAGCACCAGCCGCAGCGGGAGGCGCTGCTGCGGCAGGTGACCAGGAAGGTCGGCACCGACCTGAAGTCCGCCAAGATCAGGGCGGAGGTGAACGGCCGGCCGAAGCACCTGTACTCGATCTACCAGAAGATGATCGTGCGGGGGCGGGACTTCAACGACATCTACGACCTGGTGGGTGTCCGGATCCTGGTCGACACGGTGCGGGACTGCTACGCGGCGTTGGGTGTGATCCACGCGAACTGGCAGCCGGTGCCGGGCCGGTTCAAGGACTACATCGCGATGCCGAAGTTCAACATGTACCAGTCGTTGCACACGACGGTGATCGGGCCCACCGGCAAACCGGTGGAGATGCAGATCCGCACGTACGCGATGCACCGTACCGCCGAGTTCGGTATCGCCGCGCACTGGAAGTACAAGGAGCACAAGGGCACCCAGGTCGTGGGCCCGCCGGCGCACATCGACGAGATGACCTGGCTGCGGCAGCTGCTGGACTGGCAGCGGGAGGCGGCCGACCCGAGCGAGTTCCTGGACGCGCTGCGCTTCGACCTGTCCAGCCAGGAGGTGTACGTCTTCACCCCGAAGGGCGACGTCTTTCCGCTGCCGACGGGGTCAACGCCGGTGGACTTCGCGTACACGGTGCACACCGAGGTGGGGCACAAGTGCATCGGGGCGCGGGTCAACGGCAAGCTGGTGCCGTTGGAGTCGACGCTCTCCAACGGCGATGTGATCGAGATCTTCACCTCGAAGTCGGAGACGGCCGGCCCGACCCAGGACTGGCTGGGCTTCGTCAAGAGCCCGCGGGCGCGCACGAAGATCCGGCAGTACTTCAACAAGGAGCGGCGCGAGGAGGCGATCGAGGCCGGCAAGGACGCACTCGTCAAGGCGATGCGCAAGCAGGGCATGCCGCTGCAGCGGATGCTCAGCTCGGACAACCTGATGGCGATCGCCCGGGATCTCCACCTGGCCGATGTGGCCTCGCTCTATGCCGCGGTCGGTGACAGCCATGTCTCCGCCCAGTCGGTGGTGCAGAAGCTGATGGCCTCCTACGGCGGTGAGGAGGGCGCGGTCGAGGACATCGCCGAGACCGCGGTGGCCACCCGCCCGCCGCGGAGCCGGGCCAGCAGCAACGACCCGGGTGTCGTGGTCCGGGGCGTCAGCGATGTGTGGATCAAGCTGGCTCGCTGCTGCACCCCGGTCCCACCGGATTCGGTGTTCGGGTTTGTCACCCGCTCCGGCGGAGTGAGCGTGCACCGGGACGACTGCGCCAACGCCGAGGACCTCAAGGCGCAGGGGGAGCGGGTCGTGGAGGTGGGCTGGAAGCTCACCAGCGCGTCCACCTTCCTCGTCGCCATCCAGGTCGAGGCGCTCGACCGGCACAAGCTGCTCACCGACGTGGCCCTGGTGCTCTCCGACGAGCGGGTCAACATCCTCTCGGCGACGGTGACGACCACGCGGGACCGGGTGGCGGTGAGCCGGTTCAGCTTCGAGATGGCCGACCCCAAGCATCTGGGGCACCTGCTGGCCGCGGTGCGCAAGGTCGACGGCGTCTTCGACGCCTACCGGGTTACCTCCGGTTCCTGACCCGACCGGGCGGGCGGCACCCCCGGGGCAACGACGAGCGCCCCCGGCCGGAGCCGGGGGCACGTAGCGGTCTGTCGCTGGGGCGGTCAGCCCTGGGGCGCGCTCATCGTGAGGTCGGTGATGGTGACCTCCTTCTTCGGGTGTCCGCCGCCGGCCTGCTGTGCGTAGGCCTCGTCGTCGCCGGCCGCCGCGACCTCCTTGACGATGTCCATCCCGCCGGTGATCGTGCCGAGGACGGTGTAGTTCGGGTCGAGCGGCGAGTCGCCGTAGACGATGAAGAACTGGCTGCCGGTGCTTCCGGGGGCGCCGGAGTTGGCCATCGCGATCACGCCCTCCGGGTACGGGGGCCGCTTGTCCGTGGGCAGGTTCTCCTCGGCCAACCGGAAGCTCGGTCCGCCGGTGCCGTCGGTCTCCCGCCAGCCCTCGCCGGTCGCGCTCGGGTCACCGCACTGGAGCACCTTGATTCCTTCGGTGACGAGGCGGTGGCACTTGGTGTTGTCGAAGAAGTTCTGCTCGGCCAGGTGGGTGAAGGTGGCGCTGGTGCACGGCGTCTGGGACCGGTCGACCTTGGCCGTGATCGGCCCGAGGTTCGTGTCGATGGTGAGGGTCTGGGTGCCGGTGTTCGGTTGCTGGGTTCCCGGCAGGCCGACATCCTTGATCTGTGGGGTCCGCTGGTCGGCGGGGATCTCGGTGAAGACGCACTCGGCGCCGGCGGTGGTGGTCGTGTCGGTGGCCGAGTCGTCGCCGAGGCTCGATACCAGCCAGACGGTGCCGGCGACCACCAGGAGGAGAGCCGCGCTCGCCCCGACGATCGCCTGGGTCCGGCGACGCCGACGAGCCCGGGCGGTCCGCTCGGCCATCTCCTTCTCGAGCCGAGCGCGGGCCGCCGCGCGTTGCCGCTCATTGGTGGACGTCACGCCTGGATCCTCCTGCACGATGTGGGGTTTGGCTGGGATCGGTCAGCCGGCGCTCGGGTCGGCCGCCGGGGTGGCGGTCGGCGTCGCTGCCGGCTCGGTGACCGTCAGGCTCTGGATGACCACGTCGTCGTCCTGCGGCTTGACCTTTGCTCCGCCCGCATTCTCCACGGTCGGTAGCGAACCGATCTTCTCGACCGTATCCAGGCCGCCGGTGACACGGCCAATGACCGTGTACGCCGGCTCGGCGGTGGTGAAGTCCCTGAAGAAGATCAGGAACTGACTTCCGTTGGCGCCGGGCCGGTTGCCGACCATCGCGACCGTGCCCTTCGGGTAGGTCGCGGGCTGGTCGGCTGCCGGGCTCGCCGACGCATCTGCCGGGCTCGCCGGGGCGTCCGCCGGGGTGGGAACGTTCTCGTCGTAGAAGGAGTAGGCGGGTCCGCCCAGTCCGGTGCCGCTCGGGTCGCCACACCGTACGGCACCCTCGGTGGTTATTTCGTGACACTTGGTGTTGTCGTAGAAGGAGTTCGCCGCCAGGTGGGAGATGCTCGCGACGGCGCACGGGGTGGCGGCGGTGTCCAGCTCGGCGGTGACCGGGGCCCCCTGGTTCGTGACGACCGTCATCGTCCGGACCCCCTCGGTCGGCAGCCCGGTGGTGGCCGGGGTGCCGACGTCGGTCAGGTTGGTGTTGGCGGTGGCGTCCTCCGGGGTCCAGAAGCAGAGCTCCTCGGCCGCGGTGTTCTCGACCGGGTCCCGATCGAAGGCGCCCAGCGCCCAGGCGGAGCCGGCCACGATCAGGATGAGGACGACCGCGACGCCCACCCCGGCCTGGACCTGCCGTCGGCGGCGGGTCCGAGCGGCCCGCCGGGCCAGCTGTCGGTCGAGTTTTGCCCGCGCCAGTTTGCGCTGCCGATCCCTGCTGGAGGCCACCCGCGCTCCCCTTCCTCTACCCTGGTTCCGTGACGGACGGCCCGACCGTTGGTCAGGTGTGCCATGCCACACGCCCGCCAGAGTGTACGACCAGTGGCGGGGATTGTCGTGTACGAGGTGGCGCGGTGGTGACCCGCGGACCGTGCTGCACCCACCACCGGGCCGCACCCGCACGAGCGTGGTTGCCTCGGCGACTAGGCTCAGCAGACGACCTGACACTTCGAGGGAAGGGGAGCCGTTGTGCTCGTGGCCGGTTTTCCCGCGGACGCCTTCGGCACCAACTGCTATGTGGTCGCGACGGCGCCGGGGGAGCAGTGTGTGGTGGTCGATCCCGGCATCGGGGTGCTCGACCGACTCGACGCCCTGCTGGCCGAGCACCGGCTGCATCCGGCCGCCGTGCTGTTGACCCACGGCCACCTCGACCACACCTTCTCCGTCGCGCCGGTCTGCGGCGCGCGGGGGGTCACCGCGTACGTCCACCCGGCTGACCGGGAGCTCCTCGCCGACCCGGCGAAGGGGCTCTCCGTCGACCTGACCGGGCTCTTCGGCGGCCGGCTGCCGTACACCGAGCCGGAGGACGTCGCCGAACTGACCGACGGCGCCACCCTCGACCTCGCCGGGCTGGAGATCACCGTTGACCATGCGCCGGGCCATACCGGCGGGTCGGTGCTCTTCCGGTTGCCCGGCGCGGGCTCCCGCTGGGAGGCAGACGAGCTCTGCCTCTCCGGTGACGTGCTCTTCGCCGGCTCGATCGGCCGTACCGACCTGCCGGGTGGCAGCCATCCGACGATGCTCGCCAGCCTGCGGAGCAAGATCCTCCCGCTGGCGGACGACACGGTCGTGCTGCCCGGCCACGGTCCCACCACGACGATCGGCCGGGAACGCGCCGCCAACCCGTACCTTCTCGAGGTGGCGGGCGAGCCGGCGCGACCGGCGGCCCCTGCCCGCGGCTGGTAGCCGCCGCACCCTCTTTCCCCCGCGCGGACCGCGCGGGGTTCGCGAACGGAGCACCATGAGTAAGCCCACGCCGATCTCCGGCTTTCCGGAGTGGACGCCCGCCCAGCGGATGATCGAGCAGTCCGTCCTGGAGCGGATCCGGGACACCTTCGAGCGGTACGGGTTCGCCCCACTGGAGACCCGCGCGGTCGAGCCGCTCGACCAGTTGTTGCGCAAGGGGGAGACCTCCAAGGAGGTCTACCTGCTCCGGCGGCTGCAGGCCGACCCCGACGGACCGGCCGGCGACGACGCTCTTGGCCTGCACTTCGACCTGACCGTGCCGTTCGCCCGGTACGTGCTGGAGAACGCCGGCAAGCTCCAGTTCCCGTTCCGCCGCTACCAGATCCAGAAGGTGTGGCGGGGCGAGCGACCGCAGGAGGGCCGCTACCGGGAGTTCCTGCAGGCGGACATCGACATCGTTGACCGGGACACGTTGGCGCCGCACCACGAGGCCGAGATGCCGCTGGTGATCGGGGACGCGCTGCGGTCGCTGCCGATTCCGCCGGTGCGGATCCAGGTCAACAACCGCAAGATCTGCGAAGGCTTCTACCGGGGGGTGGGGATCACCGACCCGGAGGCGGCGCTGCGTGCCGTCGACAAGCTGGACAAGATCGGACCGGCCCGGGTGGCCGACCTCCTGACCGCCACGGCCGGGGCGACCGAGGCGCAGGCGAAGGCGGTGCTGGCGCTGGCGGAGATCTCGGCGCCGGATGCGTCGTTCGCCGACGCGGTGCACGCGCTCGGGGTCAGTCACCCGCTGCTCGACGAGGGCCTCGCGGAGCTGGTCCAGGTGATGCAGACCGCCGCCGAGCACGCGCCCGGCCTCTGCGTCGCCGACCTGCGCATCGCCCGCGGCCTGGACTACTACACCGGGACCGTCTACGAGACGCAGCTGGTCGGGTACGAGCGGTTCGGCTCGATCTGCTCCGGCGGCCGGTACGACAACCTGGCCAGCGCCGGTGCCGTCGCGTTCCCGGGAGTGGGCATCTCGATCGGCGTGACCCGGCTGCTCGGCCTGCTCTTCGGTGCCGGGGCGTTGAGCATCTCCCGTCCGGTCCCCACCTGTGTGGTGGTGGCGGTGACCAGCGAGGCGCAGCGGGCGGTGAGTAACCGGGTCGCCGAGGCGCTGCGGGCCCGGGGCATCTGCACCGAGGTCGCGCCGAGTGCCGCGAAGTTCGGCAAGCAGATCCGCTACGCCGAGCGGCGGGGCATCCCGTACGTGTGGTTCCCCGGCACGGACGAGGGCGCGGACGAGGTCAAGGACATCCGTACCGGTGCGCAGGTGTCGGCGCGGGCCGAGGTGTGGCAGCCACCCGCGGCGGACCTGCGGCCGGTGGTGGGCTGAGTTCCCGCGACCACCGGCCCTCGTTCGGCCTGGGTGTGGATGTTTCGGCAGGAAGGCGCTGCGCCGAGGCTCGCGTGGGACGCTACTGGCGCGTACGGACGATCGGACCTACGGTGGCGTAAGTTACGCCGCCGTAGGGAGACCCGCATGACCGTCCTCAGTGAGACCGCCCTCCTGCACGAGCTGGAGGTCGTGGTGGAGAAGAACCTCGACCGGCATCTGTCGATCGCGAAGGAGTGGTTCCCGCACGAGTACGTGCCCTGGAGTGCGGGGCGGACCTTCGACGGTCCGCTCGGGGGGCAGGCGTGGACGCCGGCCGACTCACCGCTGCCCGAGGTCGCCCGTACCGCGTTGATCGTCAACCTGCTCACCGAGGACAACCTGCCCTCGTACCACCACCAGATCGCCACGCTCTTTGGTCGGGACGGGGCGTGGGGGACCTGGGTGCACCGGTGGACGGCTGAGGAGGCGCGGCACGGCATCGCGATCCGGGACTACCTGACGGTGACCCGGGCGGTCGACCCGGTGGCCCTGGAGCGGGCCCGGATGACGCACATGTCGGCCGGCTACCGCAACGCGCACGACGAGGAGATGCTGCACTCGCTCGCGTACGTGTCGTTCCAGGAGTTGGCCACCCGGATCTCGCACCGGAACACCGGCCGGGCCACCGGTGATCCGCACTGCGAGGCGCTGTTGGCGCGAATCGCCACCGACGAGAACCTGCACATGCTGTTCTACCGGAACCTGCTCGCCGCCGCCCTGGAGCTGGCTCCCAGCCAGACGATGCGGGCGGTGGCCGACGTGCTGGCCGAGTTCCAGATGCCGGGCAACGGCATCGAGGGGTTCACCCGGAAGTCCGTCGCGATCGCCCTGGCCGGCATCTACGACCTGCGCCAGCACCGGGACGAGGTGGTGCTGCCGGTGCTGCGGCAGTGGGACATCTTCGAGGTGTCGGGCCTGGACGCGGACGGCGAGGCGGCCCGGGACCGGATCGCGGCCCACCTTGACGGCCTGGAGCTCGCCGCGTCCCGGTTCGAGGAGAAGCGCGACGCCCGTCGCGCCCGACAGGCCGCCCGGCGCTGACGGCCCAGGTCGCGGCACCACCGGTCCTGGCGCAGGGCACCACCGGTCCTGGCGCACGGCGCCCACCCGGGTTCGGCGCGTGGGGGGCCCTCCTTCCGCGCACCCGGCAAACGGCGGTGCGGTAGCCCTGACAGAATGCCGGGGCAGAGACATTCTGCCCCGGAACAGACTGGAAATCAGGATGCGGCCCCGGGGCGGCCCGGCGAGGATGCCGGGCAGATCCATTTCCGCAGACGAGGGAGACGCACGCCGTGATCCGTACCCATGACGCCGGAAGCCTGCGCGCGACGGACGCCGGCACCACGGTGACGCTCGCCGGCTGGGTGGCCCGCCGGCGCGACCACGGCGGTGTCATCTTTGTCGACCTGCGGGACGGTTCCGGGGTGGCCCAGGTCGTCCTCCGCGAGGAGGACGCCCACGTGCTGCGCAACGAGTACTGCGTCCGGGTCACGGGTGAGGTGACCCGTCGTCCCGAAGGCAACGAGAACCCGGAACTGGCCACCGGCGAGGTCGAGGTGACGGCGGAGGAGCTGGAGGTGCTCTCCGAGGCGGCGCCCCTGCCGCTGCCGGTGGACGACCAGGTCGAGGCCGGTGACGACGTCCGGCTGCGCTACCGCTATCTGGATCTGCGCCGCAGCGGCCCGGCCAACGCCCTGCGGCTGCGTTCCGCGGCCAACCAGATCGCCCGTACGGTGCTGCACGAGCGGGACTTCCTGGAGATCGAGACCCCGACGTTGACCCGCTCGACGCCGGAGGGGGCCCGCGACTTCCTGGTGCCGGTCCGGCTGCAGCCCGGCACCTGGTATGCGCTGCCCCAGTCGCCGCAGCTGTTCAAGCAGCTGCTCATGGTGGGCGGGATGGAGCGGTACTACCAGATCGCCCGCTGCTACCGGGACGAGGACTTCCGCGCCGACCGGCAGCCGGAGTTCACCCAGCTGGACATCGAGATGTCCTTCGTCACCGAGGACGACGTGATCGACCTCGGCGAGGCGATCGTGTCCCGGCTGTGGCGGGAACTGGCCGGCCACCAGATCACTCGGCCGCTCCCACGGATCACCTGGCACGAGGCCATGGCCCGGTACGGTTCGGACAAGCCGGACCTGCGCTACGGCGTGGAGTTGACCGAGCTGACCGACTACCTGCGCGGCACCCGGTTCCGGGTCTTCGCCGGCGCGATCGAGGCGGGCGGCTACGTCGGTGCGGTCGTGATGCCCGGCGGTGCGGCGCAGTCCCGTAAGGAGTTGGACGGCTGGCAGGACTGGGCCAAGGCGCGGGGTGCGAAGGGCCTGGCGTACGTGGTGCTCGACGCCGAGACGGGTGAGGCGCGGGGCCCGGTCGCCAAGAACCTCTCCACCGAGCACCTGGCGGGTCTGGCCGACGCGGTCGGCGCGAAGCCCGGCGACGCGATCTTCTTCGCCGCCGGCGCGGAGAGCCGGGCGGCGCAGGAGCTGCTCGGCGCGGCCCGGGTGGAGATCGCCTGCCGGGCGAAGCTGATTGACGAGAGCGCCTGGGCGTTCTGCTGGGTGGTCGACGCGCCGATGTTCGAGCGGGTCACCGACGGTGCGGAGGGCGGAGCGAGCGGCTGGACCGCGGTGCACCATCCGTTCACCGCGCCGAACGCCGAGTGGGTGGACCGCTTCGAGGAGGCGCCGGACCGGGCGCTCGCGTACGCGTACGACATCGTCTGCAACGGAAACGAGATCGGCGGCGGCTCGATCCGTATCCACCGCGGCGACGTGCAGCAGCGGGTCTTCGACCTGCTCGGCATCACCCCTGAGCAGGCGCAGGACAAGTTCGGCTTCCTGCTGGAGGCGTTCAAGTACGGCGCGCCGCCGCACGGCGGGATCGCCTTCGGTTGGGACCGGGTCTGCATGCTGCTTGCCGGCGCCGACTCGATCCGTGAGGTCATCGCCTTCCCGAAGACCCGCGGCGGGTTCGACCCGTTGACCGCTGCGCCGACCCCGATCACCGCGGCGCAGCGCCTGGAGGCGGGCGTGGACGCCCGGCCCAAGCCGGAGGCTCGGGCGCAGGCCAGCACCGCCGGCCCGGCTGCTCCGGTGGCCGATCCCACCTGATCGCCTCGTTGGTCATTCCAGTGGCGGCCCGGCTCCTGCCGGGCCGCCACTGTTGTGTGCGGGGGCCGGTCGGGACGGGCGCTGCTCGGGCGCCCGGTCGGCCTGAGCGGGTGCGGGGCCGTCGAGGTCGAGGACGTTGCACAACTTCTGTGCAAAACTCTTGTGCACAGAAGTTGTGCAGAGATAGTGTGCAAGCATGACTGATGATCGGGAACGGGCCGGGCCGGCCCCGCGGGTGGTGCACATCGACCACCGGCAGATTCGGGTGCTGGCGCACCCGCTGCGGATCCGGCTCCTCGGGGCGCTGCGGGTGCAGGGCTCGGCGACCGCCACCATGCTGGCCGAACAGCTCGACACCAACACCGGTGCCACCAGCTACCACCTGCGTCAGCTCGCCGACGTGGGGCTGGTCGCCGAGGACCCCGACCGGGGCACCGGCCGGCAGCGCTGGTGGCGGGCCGCGCACGAGGTCAGCGACTTCGAGCCCACCGACTTCGACGACGATCCGGACGCCCGCGCCGCCCTGGAGTGGATCCAGGGTCACCAGGTGCGCCTGCTGACCGAGCAGGCGCAGCGGTGGCACGCGACGCAGAGTCAGTGGTCGTCGGAGTGGCGGGACGCCTTCGGGATGGGCGACGCCTTCCTGACCCTCCCGGCAGACCGGCTGAAGGCGCTCAATGACGAACTCTGGCAGGTCCTGGAGCGATACCGCGAAGCGGCCGATCCGGCGGAGCCCGGCGCCGAGCAGGTCCAGGTCTACCTCGCCGCCTACCCACTACTGAACTCGTCCGACCTGCCCACCGCCGCTCCCCGGGAGGCGTGATGGCCGCCCTCTCGGTCCATCAGGTCCGGCACCGCTACCTCATCCTGCTCAGCCTGCGCTGGCTGCCGGTCGGCCTGCTGGTCCCGGTCTTCGTCCTGCTGATGCAGGAGCGGGGCCTCACCCTCACCGAGATCGGTGTGGCGTTCGCCGCCCAGGGTCTCCTCGTCCTCGTGCTCGAGTTGCCGACCGCCGGGCTCGCCGACGCCGTGGGACGCCGGCCGGTGCTGGTGCTCGCCGCGGTGGTGAACCTCGTCTCCATGGCGCTCTTCGTCGTGGCCGACTCGTTCGCCCTGCTGGTGGCGGTGTGGGCGTTGCAGGGGGTCTATCGGGCGCTGGACAGCGGCCCGCTCGAATCCTGGTTCGTGGACAGCACCCTCGCGGCCGACCCCGATGCCGAGTATGAGCGCGGCCTGAGCCAGGGCGGGACGGCGCTCGGCGTCGCCATGGCGGTCGGTGCCCTGCTCAGTGGCGCGCTGGTCGCGCTCGGCCCGGTCGGTCCATTCACTGCGTTGACCATGCCGATCGTGGCCGCCACGGGGTTGCAGGTCGTCGGGCTGCTGGCCCTGCTCGCCCTGCTACGTGAGGGTCGTGCCGCCGCCGGGTCGTCGGCGCTGCGCGAGTCGATCGCGGAGGCCCCCCGGATGATCGGCCAGGCGATGGGGCTGCTGCGCCGCTCCCGGGTGCTGCTCGCCCTGCTCTCGGTCGAGCTCTTCTGGGGCTTCGGCATGGTCACTTTTGAAGCTCTCCTGCCGGTCCGGCTCGCCGAGGTGCTCGGCGACTCCGATCGAGCCGGGGCGCTGCTCGGGCCGGCAACCATGGTGGCCTGGCTCGCGAGCGCCGGTGGCGCGGCGGTGACCCCGCTGCTCACCCGGTGGCTGGGTGCCGCCCCCGCCGCGGCGCTGCTGCGGATCACGCAGGGCGTCACCGTGGTCGGGATGGCGCTGCTCGCCGGCCCGGTCGGCGTGCTGGTCGCCTTCGTCGTGTGCTACACCGTGCACGGCGCCTCGAACCCGTTGCACATGGGGCTGGTGCACCGGCAGGTCGACGGGCCGTACCGAACCAGTGTGGTCTCCCTGAACTCGATGGTGGCCATGCCCGCCGGTGCCGCCGGGGGGATCGTGCTCGGCCTGGTCGCCGACCGGGCCGGTGTCAGCGTGGCGATGCTGGCCGGCGCGATCGTGCTCGCGATCGCCGCGCCGCTGTACCTGCCCGCCTGGCGGGCGAGCCGCGATGGTTCCCCCAACCCGGTCGGTACGCCGACGGCCGCCGCGTCACCCGAGCCGTCGGCACCGGCAACCCAGCCCGAGCCGTCGGCAACCCAGCCCGAGTCTCCGGCGCCGGTCGGCGGGCTGCCCGGCGTGCCCCCGGCCCGCGCTGGTGACCCCACCACCGGCGCGGGCACGGCTCGGCGGTGAGGATGGTGCCACCGGTCGCCTCGCGCTGCCGGTGGCACCGGCCGGACCGGAGGGGCAGGTCAGCTCCGCCCGGCGGCGCTGATTCTGTTGACCCCGGCCGCGCCCGGTACTGTTCCCGTGATGGATCCTGACGCCCTCTTCTCCTTCGGAGAGCCCGCCGCCGCGACGGTCGCGCCCGCGGGTACCGCCGGCATGACCGGGTTCACGCCGGTCGGCCAGGATGCACCGCTGGCCGTCCGGATGCGCCCGACCGGGCTCGACGAGCTGATCGGCCAGGACCACCTGCGTGCCCCCGGCGCGCCGTTACACCAACTCGTCTCCGGGGCCGCGCCGATGTCGGTGATCCTCTGGGGGCCGCCCGGCAGTGGGAAGACCACCATCGCGCACCTGGTGGCCGGAGCCACCGACCGTCGCTTCGTGGCGATGTCGGCGCTGAACGCCGGGGTGAAGGACGTCCGTGCCGTCATCGACGTTGCCCGCCGGCAGCGCCGCGCCGGTGGCCCACAGACCGTGCTCTTTATTGACGAGGTGCACCGGTTCAGCAAGACCCAACAGGATTCGCTCCTCGCCGCGGTCGAGGACCGGACCGTCACGCTGCTGGCGGCGACGACCGAGAACCCGTACTTCTCGGTCATCTCGCCGCTGTTGTCCCGGTGCGTGCTCCTCACCCTGCAGCCGTTGGATGACGACGCGGTGCGCAGCCTGCTCCGCCGTGCCGTCGCCGACGAGCGCGGCCTGGGCGGCACGCCCGCCCTCGCCCCGGACGCCGAGGAACATCTGGTCCGGCTCGCCGCCGGTGACGTCCGCAAGGCGCTCACCGCTCTGGAGGCCGCGGCCGCCTCCGCCACCGCGGTCGGCGCCGACCGCATCGATTTGGCCACCGCCGAGCAGGCGGTGGACAGCGCCGCCGTCCGCTACGACCGCGACGGCGACAGCCACTACGACGTGACCAGCGCCTTCATCAAGAGCATGCGCGGCTCCGACGTGGACGCGGCGCTGCACTGGCTGGCCCGGATGCTGGTGGCCGGCGAGGACCCGCGGTTCATCGCCCGACGGATGGTCATCTTCGCCAGCGAGGATGTCGGCCTGGCGGACCCGGGTGCGCTCGGCGTGGCGACCGCCGCCGCCCACGCGGTGGAGTACGTCGGCCTGCCGGAGGCCCAGCTCAACCTCGCCCAGGCGGTGATCCACCTGGCCACGGCCCCGAAGTCGAACTCGGCGACCACCGCCATCGGGGCGGCCCTCGCCGATGTCCGGGCTGGTCGGGGTGGGGCGGTGCCGCGCGGGCTACGGGACGCGCACTACCCCGGCGCCAAGGGGCTCGGCCACGGCACCGGCTACCGCTATCCCCACGACGACCAGCGGGGTGTGGTCAACCAGCAGTACGTGCCGGACGACCTCGTCGGCACCGACTACTACCGGCCCAGCCAGCACGGGGCCGAGCGAGCCGTCGCCGATCGGCTGCCGCTGCTGCGCCGGATCATTCGCCGGTCGGCGCCGACGGCTGACCGCCGGCCGGCGGCGCCCTGCGGCACCGGGGCGGGCAACGGCCGCCAACCCGAAAGACCGGGTGACGACGGGGCGTACGAGGGTGGCGCGGACGCCACTGAGGAGGGGCAGCAGTGAAGTCGCGTGGAGCGGACCAGCCCGAGGAGAACGCCGACCAGCGGCGCAAGGGGCGCCGCTGGGGGCGGGGAAAGGCTGAGGCCGCTGCCGCCGAACCGGTCAGCGGCGAGGAGCTCGGCTGGATCGATGATCTGCGTACGGCCAAGGCGCAGCGGGGGGAGTTGGGCCCGGAGGGCGGGCCCGGTCCGGCCACGCCGCCGCAGCGCCTCGCTGCCGATCCGGGCCCGAGCGGCACCGGGGCGACCCCGCCCGTGCGGCGGGACGTGCCCGAAGCGCCGCGTCCGCGTTCCGATGCCGACCGGCTCCCCGCTCCGCCTGGGCCCCCCGCTCCGTCTGGGCCCGCGGTTCCTCCGCCGGGGCCCGCGGCTCCTCCGCCGGGGCCCGCGGCTCCTCCCCCTGGCACTCCCGCCCCGCCTGGGCCCTTGGCCGCGCGGGCCCACGGACGTGGTGGCCCGCCCGGCCCTTCCGCTCCTCCCGGTTCTTCCACACCTCCCGGGCCGCCCGCTCCTCCCGGCCCCTCGGCCCCCCAGGCCCACGGGCGCGGTGGCCCGCCCGGCCGACCGACCGCCGAGCCGGGCGGCCGGGTCCGCCCGGCAGCGCCGGCCCGTCCTCCGGCCGCCGCTGCGTCCCAGCCGGGCCTCGCCCCACCCGCCGGCCGGGGTGGGGGACGGGGCACCGGTGAGTCGATGGGCGCTGCGGGCACCCCGCCGGCGGCCCCTGGCCGGGCCGGCGATCCCACCGGTGGTATCTCTTCCGCCGCAGGTGGGCACCGCGCGCCAGCCGAGGGCGGCAGGTCAGCCGGCCATCGTGCTGCCCCACCGTCCGGCGGTGTCGCTCGGCATGGCCGACGGGAGACGCCGGAGGAGGACACCCTGGTACCGCGGGGCCGTCCATCCGCCCCCGAGGGCGACCCGGGGCGGGCCACCGCTGCGATGAACACCGACATCCCGAGCCCGCGTACCGACAGCGTTGACCCGGCCACCGGCGAGGGCCGGCGCGCTCGACCGAAGCGGCCCGCCGATTGGCTACGGCAGGCCGGCCGTACCCCCCACCAGACCGACCCCACGCTGCGTTCCCTGAATCAACCGGCGGTCCCGCCGGGCTCGCCGGTCGCTCCGCGAAGCGTGCCGCCCGCCGAGGGTCGGGTACCCGCTGACGGTCCGCGTTCCGGACCCGAACCGTCCCGGGGTGGTCCCGCCGCCGGCCGGGCGCGGCCCGGTCCCGCCGGTCCGCACCCGGCAGCGGCTGGCCCCGCGCGGCCACACCCGCCGGCTGGACCGGCTGCCGAGCGGCCCCGCCCGTCCGCTGCCGCGAGCGGCGCGATCGGTGAGCCGCCCCCGTCCGGCCCGGGCGTTGTCCGTCCGGTCCGTCCGGACCAGCCACCGCCACGGGCCGCCGCTGGGCCGCCCCCGGGCGCGGTTGCCCCGCGGTCCGTCGGCCCACCGACTCCGGCGCCGGGCGGAGCTCCACCACCCGGCGTAGCCCGCCCCGGCGACCCGGACGGTCGACCCGGGCTGTCGGCACCACCCGGCGTAGCCCGCCCCGGCGACGCGCCAGCTGGTCCGCGACCCGCGGCTGCGCCGGCCCGGCCGGCCGGCCCCCGTCCCAGCGGGGACGAGCGACCGTCGGGTCGCGCGCTGCCGCCACCTCGAGAGCCGGCCCGGGCCACGCCCCAAGGAGTCCCGCCGGTGCCGCTCGAGGCCGCGCCGGACGGGTCGTCGCGCGGCGGGGCAGAACCCCCCGCAGTCGACGCCACCACGCCGGACGGACCCGGCGGAGCCCGCTCGTACCTGCGCCGGCAACCGCAGCAACGGCTCCGGACGGGAGCCCTGGCGCTGGCCTGTGTCGTGCTGCTCGGTGTTGTCCCGGCCGTCTTCGGGCTACAGACGCTGAGCCGGGACCCGGTCTTTGCCACCCTCGACCAGTTGGCGGTTCCCCGTTGGGCAGCGACCGAGACGGTTGACGATGTCAGTGGCAGTCGTTGGTGTCTACTGGACTGTCGACTGCGCGAGCGCACCGTGGTCTCGGATCGGTCTCCGGAGGAGACGGTCCAGGTCTACGAGGCGTCGCTGCGCGGGGAGGGTTGGCGGCCGTGGCAGGTCGACCGCTGCCCCGAGCAACCGGCGAAGGGCAGTTACACCTGCTGGCAGCGGGATGAGCTGACCCTCGATCTGTGGGTACGCGAGCCGGCCTGTGTGCCGCCGCCAGTCGACGGCGAGCCGGCGCTCGTGCCGTCCCCGGATCCGTCAACCCAGGCGGAGGAGTGCGGCGGCTCGTTGGTATCGGTGAAGGTGCGCAACGCCATCGACGACGACCGGACGAGACCGCAGCCGAGCACCGATCCGTCGCTCACCGGTGAGGACCCCTTCCCCACCTCGTCCGTGGATCCGCTCGGCGAACCGACCCCCTCACCATCCTGAGGCGGTCTCCATCACGGACGGTAGGGTCTGGGCTGGCAGGCCCGCCTGCCTCCGGCCGACCGGTGGCCGGGGCGCGCGGCACGGGCGTGGGGACGACGGCGGCTTGCTGCGAAGCGTCCGGTGCCCGCGGATTTGGCTTGAGGAGGACAGGCGTGGACCTTGGAGAAGTCGCGGCGCTGATCGCGGCGATCGCATTCGCGATGCTGGTGTTGATCCTGGTGCTGCCCATCCTGCGGCTGCGGCACACGGTTGACGCGGCCACCCGGATGATCAACGACGTCAATGAGCGTACCGCGCCGCTGCTCGGCGAGGTCAACACCACGGTGAAGAACGTCAACACCGCCCTGGATCAGGTGCAGACCTCGTTGGATGGGGTGAACCTCCAGCTCGTCAAGGTCGATACCATGACCAACCACGCGCAGAGCATCACCGCCAACGTCGCGAATCTCGCCACGATCGTCTCCGCCGCCGCCGCGAGTCCGCTGGTCAAGGTGGCGGCCTTCGGCTACGGAGTGCGCCGGGCGACGGCCGCCCGCCGGCATGCGGAGACCGAACGTGAGGTGCGGGACACCATCAAGCAGCAACAGCGGGGCCGTCGCGGCCGCCGCTGAGCAGCGCCGGGCGAGCAGGAGGGGGAGAGCATGAGGCGGTTGTTCTGGCTGGGCATCGGGCTGGCCGTGGGCGTGCTGGTGGTTCGCAAGGCCACCCAGACGGCCCAGGCATACACGCCGGCCGGGATCGCCGGCGGGCTGTCCGAATCCGCTGGCGGCCTGGCCGATTCGGTACGTAGCTTCGTGTCGGACGTCCGGATCGGAATGGCCGAGCGCGAGCAGGAGATTCACGAGGCCTTCGCGCGCGGCGAGGCGTTCGATGACACCGTCGCCGACCTGCGGGAAGATCCGCGCACCGGCGACCGAGAGACTTTCCCGGAGGAGTACCAGCGATGAAGACGGCGGAGATCAGGCGGCGGTACCTCGCGCATTTTGAGGCGAACGGTCACGCCGTGGTGCCGTCCGCTCCGCTGCCCGCCATCAGCGACCCGAACCTGCTGTTCGTCGCCGCCGGCATGATGCAGTTCGTCCCCTATTTCCTGGGGCAGCAGACCGCGCCCTACCGGCGGGCGGCCAGCGTGCAGAAGTGCCTCCGTACGCCGGATATCGACGAGGTGGGCAAGACCAGCCGGCACGGCACGTTCTTCCAGATGAACGGCAACTTCTCGTTCGGGGACTACTTCAAGGACGAGGCGATCCGGCTGGCCTGGGATCTGTCCACCAAGCCGGTTGCCGCCGGGGGGCTCGGGCTCGACCCGGAGCGGATCTGGCCGACGGTCTACCACGACGACGACGAGGCGTTCCAGATCTGGCGGTCGGTCGGGGTGCCGGCGGATCGGATCGTGCGCCGGGGCAAGGCCGACAACTTCTGGTCGATGGGCATCCCCGGCCCGTGCGGGCCGTGCTCCGAGCTGTTCTACGACCGTGGCCCCGAGTACGGGCAGGAGGGCGGTCCGGCGGTTGACGAGGACCGCTACGTGGAGTTCTGGAACCTCGTCTTCATGCAGTTCGAGCGGGGCCCGGGTACCGGCAAGGAGGACTACCCGATCCTCGGCGACCTGCCGGCGAAGAACATCGACACCGGGATGGGCCTGGAGCGGATGGCCTCCATCCTCCAGGGCGTGGACAACCTCTACGAGATCGACGAGGTGCGGCCGATCCTGGCCAAGGCGGCCGAGCTGACCGGCAAGCGGTACGGCGCGCACTCCAGTCAGGTCGCCAGCGAGTCGCACCCGGACGATGTCCGGTTGCGGGTCGTTGCCGACCACGTCCGCACCGCACTGATGCTGATCGGGGACGGGGTAACTCCGAGTAATGAGGGGCGGGGCTACGTGCTGCGCCGCATCATGCGTCGGGCGATCCGTTCGATCCGGCTGCTGGGCTGGCAGGAACGGGCGATGCCCGAGCTACTGCCGGTGGCCCGCGACTGCATGGCCCCGTCGTACCCGGAGCTGGCGACGGACTTCGGCCGGATCGCCGACTACGCGTACGCGGAGGAGGATGCGTTCCTGTCCACGCTGCGCGCCGGCACCACGATCCTGGACACCGCCATCGCCGAGACCCGCACCGCGGGCCGGCGGGCGATCTCCGGCGCGAAGGCGTTTCAGCTGCACGACACGTACGGCTTCCCGATTGACCTGACTCTCGAGATCGCCAGTGAGCAGGGCCTGCAGGTCGACGCCGAGGGCTTCCGTCGGTTGATGGCCGACCAGCGGGCTCGGGCGAAGGCCGACGCGCAGGCCCGTAAGACGGGGCACGTGGACCTCTCCGCGTACCGGACGGTGCTGGACGAGGGCGGCCCGGTCACCTTCACCGGCTACCAGGAGGTTTCCCGCGAGTCGACGGTGCGGGCGGTGCTCGGTGCAGCCAGCCCGCACGCCGCGGCGGTCGAGGGCGAGACGGTCGAGCTGGTACTCGACACCACCCCGTTCTACGCCGAGGGCGGTGGTCAGCAGCCGGATCTCGGCGTGATCACCGTCGGCGGGGGCCAGGTGGAGGTCCTCGACGTGCAGCAGCCGGTGCCGGGGTTGATCGTCCACCGGGCCCGGGTGCTGCGGGGCGAGGTGCGGGCGGGCGAGACCGGCTTCGCCGAGATCGACACCGACCGTCGTCGGGCGATCTCCCGGTCGCACACCGCGACCCACCTCGTGCACCAGACCATGCGTAACTTCCTCGGTGAGTCCGCCACCCAGGCCGGTTCGCTGAACGCGCCGGGGCGGCTCCGGTTTGACTTCAACACTCCGACCGGGGTGGCGCCGAGCGTCCTGCGGGATGTGGAACAGCAGGTCAACGAGGCGCTCCTGGCCGACCTGGAGGTGCGTGCGTTCGTCACCTCGCTGGCCGAGGCGCGGCGGATCGGTGCGATGGCGCTCTTCGGCGAGAAGTACGGCGAGCAGGTGCGGGTCGTCGAGGTCGGTGACTACGCGCGAGAGCTGTGCGGCGGTACCCACGTGGGCCGCTCCGGCCAGCTCGGCCTGGTGAAGATCCTCTCTGAGTCGTCGATCGGGTCCGGGGTGCGGCGGGTCGAGGCGTTGGTCGGGATCGACGCGTTCAACTTCCTGGCCCGTGAGCACCTGCTGGTGGCCCGCCTCGCCGAGCTGTACCGGGTCCCGTCCGACCAGGTCGCGGAGCGGGTAGAGCAGACCGTCACCCAGCTGCGTGACGCCGAGAAGGAGCTGGAGAAGCTGCGCGCGCAGCTGGTGCTCGGTGGCGCGGCGGCCCTCGCCGCCCAGGCGACCGAGGTGCGTGGGGTGGCGTACGTCGGGACCGAGGCGCCCGAGGGCGCGTCCGGCAATGATGTGCGGACCCTCGCGCAGGAGATCCGTGGCCGGATCGATCCGGCGCGTCCGGCGGTGGTCGCGGTGGCGGCCCGGGCGAACGGGAAGGCTTCACTGGTGGTGGCGGTCAACCCCGCGGCCCGGAGCCAGGGCCTGTCGGCGGCGGATCTGGTCAAGGTAGCCTTCGCCGGTCGGGGCGGGGGCAGCCCCGAGTTGGCCCAGGGGGGCGGTCTGCCGGCGGCGGAGGCGCCGGGGCTGCTCCGCACTGTCGAGAATGCCATCGCCGGGGCGTAAGGTGCCGGGGGATACCCGGTGCCGGAGGCGCAGCCCGCTCGTTCTCTCAGGGAGGTGACCATTCGTGGCGCAGTGGTCCCGGGGCGTACGCCTCGGGGTGGATGTCGGACAGGTCCGGGTCGGCGTGGCTCGGTCTGACCCGCACGGCGTCCTGGCTACCCCGCTGGTCACCCTCGCCCGGGATCGCACCGCCGCGCCGGAGGCGGTCCCCAGCGACATGGCCGAGCTGGCCGCGTTGGTGACCGAACACGAGGCGGTCGAGGTGGTGGTCGGCCTGCCGGTGAATCTCGCCGGTCGGCAGGGCCCCGCCGCCGTACACGTGCAGACGTATGTCGGCCGTCTGGTCGAGGTGATTTCGCCTGTGCCGGTGACGCTCGCCGACGAGCGCATGTCGACGGTGGTGGCTAGCCGTAGGCTTGCGGAGCGTGGCGTTCGGGGGCGGCGGCAGCGGGCGGTGGTGGACCAGGCGGCCGCGGTGGAAATCCTGCAGAGCTGGCTCGACGCGCAGCGGAGGCGGATGCAATGATCGAGGAGCTGGACCCCGGTTTTGATACCGATCGGGGAGAGAAGGGCCGGCATCGGCGCGGCTATGTGCGTAAGCGTCAACGCGAACGCGAACGCCAGCGTGGCTCGGGTGGCGGGCGCGGCAAGACCGTGTTGGCCCTGCTGCTGACCCTGACTCTACTCGGCGGCCTCGGTGGTGGCGCCTACTACGGCTTCGACCGGATTCAGAACTTTCTCGGCACGCCCGACTACGACGGTTCCGGGACCGAGGCGGTGACGGTCGAGATCCCGGAGGGTGCCCCGATCGCCGCCATCGCGGTCACCCTTTACGAGGCCGGGGTCGTCAAGAGCACCAAGGCTTTCGTCAATGCAGCGGAGGACAACAGCCAGAGCAAGAACATCCAGCCCGGCCAGTACGAGTTGCGTAAGCAGATGAGTGGCGAGTACGCCGTGGCCGCGATGCTGGACCCGAAGAACCGGGTCGTGAACGGGATCACTGTGCCCGAGGGGCGGACCGCGAAGAGCATCTACAAGCTGCTCGCCGAGGAGACCGAGATTCCGGCGGAGGAGTTTGAGGCGGCGGCGAAGGATCCGCTCGCGCTCGGGGTCCCGGAGTGGTGGTTCACGCGGACGGATGACCGGACGGTCGAGCCGTCGATCGAGGGTTTCCTCTTCCCCGACACCTACGAGCTTCCCCCGGACCCCACGGCTGAGTCGATTCTCGCGCTGATGGTGGAGCGGTTCCTCACCGTCGCCGAGGAGCTGGAGTTTGTGGACCGGGTGGAGAACGAACGCCAGATCGCGCCGTACGAGGCGTTGATCGTCGCGTCGCTCGCCCAAGCCGAGGCGGGTACGCCGGAGGACCTCGGCAAGGTCGCCCGGGTCGCCTACAACCGGGTCTACGGCGAGTTCCAGTGCAACTGCCTGGAGATGGATGTCACGGTCAACTACTACCTGGAGTTGACCGGGCAGGAGACCAAGACCTCGGCCGAGATGACCCAGGATGAGCTGCTTGACACCAAGAGCCCGTACAGCCGCAAGCTCAAGGGCCTGATCCCCACGCCGATCAACAACCCGGGGCGCCTGGCGTTGGAAGGCGCCATGGATCCGCCACCCGGAAAGTGGCTCTTCTTCGTCGCGATCAACAAGGAGGGGGAGTCCGCCTTCGCGGAAACCTACGAGGAGCAGCTGCGCAACGAGGCCAAGGCGAGGGAGGCGGGTGTCATCTGAGCGCAGGCGGGCGGCGGTGGTCGGCGACCCGATCGCGCACTCCCTCTCTCCGGTGATCCACAACGCCGGCTACGCCGCGGTCGGCCTGGACGACTGGTCGTACACCCGCTTCGAGTGCGCCCAGGCGCAGCTGCCGGCTCTGGTCGCCGGCCTGGGCCCGGAGTGGGCGGGGCTCTCGGTCACCATGCCGGGCAAGGAGACGGCGCTCGCGGTGGCCGCAACGGCGTCGCCGGTCGCGGCCGCTGTCGGCGCGGCCAACACCCTGGTACGTCGGGCGGACGGCTCCTGGCACGCGGACAACACCGATGTCGCCGGCATGGTGGAGGTGTTGACCGCGGCCGGGGTTCGTCCGGGGTCGACGCTGACGGTGCTCGGTGCCGGTGGTACCGCCCGGGCGGCGGTGGCCGCGGCGGCGGCGCTGCGGGCCCGGACGGTGACCGTGGTGGCCCGGCGGCAGACGGCGATTGCCGAGTTGCGTCCGGTGGCCGCGGCGGTGGGTGTGTCGCTGACCGGGGTCCCCTGGGCCGAGGCTGTTGCGGCCTGCTCCGCCGAGGTGGTGATCTCGACCGTGCCGGCCGGGGCCGCCGATCCGCTCGCCACGGCGGTGGCGTGGCGGCCCGCCACCGTACTCTTCGACGCCCTCTACGACCCCTGGCCGACCGCGCTCGCGGCCGCGGCCCAGTCCGCCGGCTGCCGGGTCTGCTCTGGTCTGGATTTGCTGCTGGCCCAGGCGGTCGGTCAGTTTGAGCAGTTCACCGGGGTGCCGGCGCCGCGGGCGGCGATGGCCGCCGCCCTCACGGCGGCTCGGGCTGGCTGACTCCCGCAGCGGCCTCGTCCGGCGTCAGGGGGCGGTCCGGCGGTGTCGTGCGCCGGGCGGGGAGGCCGGGCGCGGTCGGACCGCCGGGGCGGTGGGGCAAGTGCTAACCAATCGGTGGATATCGCTAACCGGGTGGGGCAAGGCACGCTACCCGAGTTCGCACCCCGTGGAGGTATAGCGTGGCTGGCTTCTTGTGTCGTCGGCAGATTTCGGGTCGCCCTGTTTGGACGGCGGTGCTCTGCGCGGTAGCCGTCGCGGCCGCGTTGCTCGTACCGACCGCGGCCTCCGCCACCGTCCCGCCGGTGCCCGAGACGCAGATCCTGGTGTCGAGCGATCCGGCTGACGAGACACCGCACGCCCGTGACGGCGAGGTCCGTGCCTTCGCGCAGATCGGCTCGACGGTGTACGTCGGGGGCACCTTCACACAGATCCGACCGAACCCGTCGGCGGCGTGGACCACCCGGCGCTACCTGTTCGGCTACGACAGGGCCACCGGGGCGATCTCGACGACCTTCCTGCCGGTGCTTGACGGCGCCGTGAACACCTTGATCGTCGGTCCGAACGACACGTTGATCGTTGGTGGGGCGTTCCGGAACGCCAACGGGGTGTCCCGGAAGAATCTGGTGGCGCTCGACCCGAGTACCGGCGCCACCGTCGGCAGCTGGGTGGGCCGCTCCGACGGTGGCACCGTGCGGGACATGGCGCTACACGGCGACCGGCTCTATCTGGCGGGTGCCTTCAACTGGGTGAACGGTGCTCCGCACGCCGGGCTCGCCCGACTGCACGCCGGTACGGGGGAGATCGATCCGACCTTCGCCGTCGACGCCACCGGGGGGCGACACGGTACCAGTTCGTATGTCTGGACCATCGACGTGTCACCGGACGGGGAGACCCTGGTGGCCGGGGGCAATTTTACGGATGTTGCCGGCCTGTCGCGGAACCAGATGGTGCTGGTCGACCTCTCGGGCTCGCCGAGTGTCCTCGACTGGAGCACCGAGAAGTTCGTGCCACCGTGTAATCACCCCGATGTTTTCACGCATTACGTGCAGGATGTGAGGTTCGGTGGGGACGGCAGTTGGTTCGTCGTCGGCACCAACGGTGGATCAGGTTGGCCCGCCGCGTACTGCGACGCGCTGGTGCGCTTCGAGACCGCGGCCCGCGGCGACGGTCAGCTCGCGACCTGGGCGAACTACACCGGCAGCGACACCATCACCTCGGTCGAGGTGGACAACAACGTCATCTATCTGGGTGGGCACTTTCGCTGGCTGAACAACCCGAATGACCGCGACAGGGCCGGCGACGGTGCCATTGATCGGCTCGGGATAGCTGCGGTCACCCCAGCCACCGGAATGCCGGTGAACTGGAATCCCCGGCGCAGCGGTGGCTCGTCGCTGCCCCCCGGCGCCACTCCGTGGGGCTCCACCGTGCCGGTGCTCTGGCGGGGCGACGACGGGCTCTACTTCGGGCACAACTCCGACGGCATGGGGGGCGAGTACCACGGCCGGCTCGGGATGTTCCCCCGCTCCGGTGGTCGGACGATCATCCCGAAGACCCCGTCGACCGCGACCAGCGGCAACCTCTACCTGGGCACCGGGGAGGGCGAGCTGGCCCGGATTCCGTTTGACGGCACCGGCATCGGCGCACCGACCACGGTCAGCCAGCCGAACTACACCGGCGCCGGGGCGACCTGGGGAATGAGTGACCGGATCTACTGGGCACACACCGTCGCCGGTTCCCCGACGGGCAGCCGGATCGACATCTCGATGTTCCCTGGGGGCGTGGTCGGTGCCCCGTGGAAGTCGTCCGGCTATAACGACTGGTTCGATGCGGCGGAGCTGACCGGCGCCTTCTTCCTCGACGGGCGCCTCCACTACACCCGGGCCGACTCCGACGACCTGCACTACCGGTACTTCGAGACGGACGGGAACTACCTCGGTGCCACCGAGTTCACGCTGCCCACCACGGGGGTCGACTGGTCGACGGTGCGGGGCATGGCCTGGGTGGACGGCAAGATCGTGTACGGGAACACCGACGGGAACCTGCGCGGCGTCCCCTTCCGGCCGGGGACCGATCCGGTGGTGGACGGCGCGGAACGTGTCCTGCTCGTGGCCGCGGGACCGGAGCTGACCTGGTCCACTCCGCGACTGTTCTTCGCGGTGCAGTAAAGGCGACTGACTGCCGTCGATTATGGTGGGTGTTTCACGTTGGCTGACGGTGATCTATGCCGTCGTCCCCGGACCGGGGGAGGATCGTTGCGGGGCATCCGCCGTGGTGTTGGGGTAAGAGCCGGGTTCGCGCTGAAGCGCGGCTGGTACCGGTTGCGCTATCCGGGGCTGAGCCTCGGCCGGGATGTGGAGATTCGTGGGCGGGTCCGGCTCCGCCGAGGTGTACGGGTGCGCATCGGTGACCGGACCCGGATCAACAAGCTGGTGCGGTTCGCCGGTCCGGGCGAGGTGCGAATCGGCGCCGACTGTCTGCTGAGTGCGACCTGGGTCGGTGTCTGGACCTCGGTCACGATCGGGGACCGCTGCCTGTTGTCGAACTGTGAGGTGCGGGACAACGACTTCCACAATCTGCGGCCCGAGGTGCGACACGACCCGCCCACCCCACGCACCCGAGCTCCGATCGTCCTTGAGGACAACGTCTGGATCGGCGCACACGCACTCGTGCTGAAGGGTGTGCGGATCGGTCGGGACAGTGTGGTGGGCACCGCCACGGTGGTGCGGAAGGATGTCCCGCCCCGGGTGGTGGTTATTGGCAATCCCCAGCAGACGGTGAAGAGTTTCGATGACTGACGCCGGTGGTGGCGGCTGGACCGCCAACGCCGCAGCCGGCGGGGGGACACCGGGTCGAACGGTCACCCTGACCGACCTGCTCCGCGTGCCGCTGCACCGGATCCGGGTGCTGGCCGGCACGGCCGCACTCGGGCTGCTCGCCGGACTCGGCTACGTACTGCTGGTGCCGAGCGCGGTGACCGCCGACGCCGTGGTGGCGGTCCGACCGGTGGTCACCGACGCCTTCACGCCGAGCGGCGCTTCCGCCGACCGTGCGGTGAACATGAATGTGGAGCGCGGCATCGCCACCGGGACCGAGGTGGTGCGGCGGCTGGTGGACGCCACCGGCCGGGACCAGCGCGACGTGCAGGACGCGCTCGAACTCGAGGTGCCGACCGGCGGCCAGATCCTGCGTTTCCGATTCACCGCGAACTCATCCCAGGACGCGGTGGCGGGCGTCAACCTCGCCGCCGCAGCCTACCTCGACGTGCGCCGCACCATGTACGAGCAGCAGCGGGCGGACATCCTGCGCTCGTACGACGAGAGCATCAGCGAGGTGCAGGAGCAGCAGGCGGCGTTGCAACGTCGGATTGCCAGTGCGCGGGAGGGCGAGGCGGATGCGGCGGTGGCCGAGCTGTCCGGTGTGAACAGCCAACTGGTCCAGCTCGGCTCGGCCCGGACCGAGATCGCGGCGGTTGATGTCAACCCCGGCTGGGTCACCCGCGAGGCGGAGCCGGACCTGCTTCCCACGGGCGGCAACCAACTGCTCCACCTGCTCGCGGGACTCCTGGGCGGGGTGCTGCTCGGCGTCGTGCTGGCCTACGGCTGGGAGTCGGTGGACCGGCGCATCCGGTCGGTTGACGACGGCCGGGACGCGACCGGCCTGCCCCTGCTCGGTACCGCCCGCGGCCCGAAGCCACGCGGCTCACGGCAGGCCGTGGACGCCGATATCCGGTACGTGGCGATGGCCATCGCTGGGCGGACCCGGGAACCGACCCGGATCGTGTTGTTGACCACCCGGGGGGATCAGACCGCGATGAGCGCCGGGCTGGCGGTGGCGCTCGCCGGGACCGGCCGGGAGGTGTACCTCGCCGATGACACCGGTCGTCTGGAGCGGTTGCGTAGTGAGGTGCTGGCTGGTGTGGCGCGCCTGCCGGCAACGGCGAACTCCGCCCGGCCGCCGGCGCCGCAGCAGCGCCAGGAGCGGCGGACGGCCCCCGTTGATGAGGTAACCGAGCAGATCGCCGTCCGGCGACCATCCCCGCGCCCGACCCCTGCTCCCCGCCCGACCGCTGCATCCCGCCCGACCGCTGCTCCCCGCCCGACCATTCCCAGCCAGGCCGCCGTCCACAAGACGACCGGGGCCGGCAACGGTACTGCTGCCAACCGCCCGGCCTCCGACGACCCGGATGGCACGATCTTGCTGCCCCGGATCGCATCCACCACGTCGAGCAATGGAAAGAGCGCCGTCGGGGCGCCTGCCGACACCGTTGCGGTGGGCGGCGGCACCATCCGGTTCGGGACCTGGGGGCAGCGGGCTACCAGTGGGCTGGTGCTGTTCAACGCCCCACCGGCCGAGGCCGATGAGCGGGGTGTCGCGGCGGCCCGACAGGGGGTCGCGGTGGTGGTGGTCGAGCAGGATCAGACCCGGCAGGGCGACCTACGTCGGCTGGCGGAGCGGCTGCGAGCGGCCGGTGTGGTCCCGCTCGGCTTCGTCCTCACCCACCGTGGTCGGGGCTGACCGTGCCCGTGGGTGGGAACCCGGCGACGAGCGAGCCGGCCGGGGGCGGGGCCGCCGAAGTCCCACCTCCGCCCGCGCCACCACCACCACCACCGCCACCCGCGCCGCCACCACCGCGGCTACCGATCTGGCCGCTGGCGCTGATGTTCGGCCTGGTGCCGATCTGGTGGCTGGCCGGTGCGTTCTATCTGGGCTGGCCGTTGCTGGGTGCCGTGCTGCTGGCCCTGCTGCTGGTCCGGGGCCGAGTTCCGCTGCCGCCCGGCACCGGGATCTGGCTGCTCTTCCTCGCCGTCGTCCTGGCCAGCGCCACCCAGCTGGGATCGCCCAGCTCGGTGTTGACCTTTGGACTACGGCTGGGGTTCTACGCCACCGCGCTGGTGGTCGGCGTCTACGTCTACGTGGTGGCCCGGGAGCGAGCCGGAGGCAGCGAGGTGCTCCTGCCCCTCTGCGCGTTCTGGCTCGGGCTGGTGGCGTTGGGCTGGCTCAGCGTGCTCGCCCCCCGGCTCGGCCTGACCACCCCGGTGGAGGTCCTGCTGCCCGGCGCGATCGCCGCCGAACCATTCGTCCATGACATGGTCCACCTCTCCACCGCCGAGTACAGCACCCGGTCGCTGAACCCGGTCTACCGGCCCGCGGCGCCGTACGCGTACACCAACAACTACGGCAGCGCGTACGCGATCGCGTTGCCCGGTGTGATCGCGGTGATCATGCTGCGGCGGCGGGGAGTGCTGCGCTGGCTGCTGCTCGGGTCGTTGCCGCTGTCCCTGGCACCGGCTTTCCTCACCCTGAACCGAGTGATGTTCCTCAGCCTCGGCGTCGGCCTGCTGGTGCTCGGTGTCCGGGCCGGTTGGCGCGGCAACACCCGGGTCGCCGCCTCGATCGTCGGCGTGTTGCTGGTGGGTCTCCTCGCCACCGTGTTCATCCCGGTCACCCAGCTGATCGAGGACCGGGTCGGGAACAGCGGCACCAACACCGACCGGCTCGCCCTCTACCGCGCGGTGCTCGGGCGGCTCGGTGAGTCGCCGTGGCTCGGCCACGGTGCTCCGGTGAAGGTCGACACCGTCTCGGCCGCGGCGCCGATCGGCACCCAGGGACAGTTGTGGATGGTGCTGTTCAGCCACGGGATCCCCGCCCTGCTGTGCTTTCTGGCCTGGTTCGTCGTGGCCGCCCTCCGCTGCGCCCGGGCGGTCTCCCCGGCAGGGCAGTGGCTGGCGATCGTCCCGGTGGTGTGCCTGGTGCAGATCCCCTTCTACGGCATGGCCAACCAGAACCTCGCCGTCGCCTTCTACGTGATCGCCTTCGCCATGGCAGGCACCGAGGGCGAACGGGCACCACGGCCCCTACCCCCGCTGGACCCCGTCCCAGCTGGACCGGCACGAGGGCGGCCCCCACGGCTGCCGACGACTCTTCGCCGGGCGGCCGCATGACCGCCGGCACCACTCCGGCGGCGTCGTCCGGCCGCGCCGTCGGGCAGCCGGACGAGGCGGAGCGCCGGGACAGCGCCCGTAGCGGGGTCCTTGGGTTGCTCGGCGCGGCCACCAGCGGCCTCTTCGGCTTTCTTCTTGCGGTGGTGATCACCCGAGGCTACGGCCCCACCGGTTCCGGCGTCTTCTTCGCCGCGATCGGGGTGATCACAGTTGCCACCGCCGTGTGCACGCTGGGTGCCGAGACCGGTCTGCTGTGGGCGCTGCCGCGCCGCCGCGTGGCCGGGGGGCGGGGGGACACCGCCCGGATGCTGCCGGTGGCGCTACTCCCACCGTTCGTGGTCGCCGTGGTGGTCGCGCTGGCCGGGTTCTTCGCCGCCGACTCCCTGGCGCCCCGGGTGTTCGGCCCGGCCGCCGGGTCGACGCTACTGGCGGTGAGCTTCGCCGCCGTTCCGGTGGTCGTCCTCCTGACGCTGCTGCTCGCCGCCCTGCGGTGTGTCCGGCCGATTCGGGCGTACGTGTCGGTGCAGTTCTTTCTCCTGCCGGTGGCCCGGCCGGTCCTGGTCGGCGTCGCGGTCCTGGTCGGTGGCGGCCTGGTGGCCGGCGTGTCCGCCTGGCTGGTGCCGGCCGCACTGGCCCTGCTGGTCTGCCTGGTCCTGGTCGCGGGGCCGCTGCGGATCGGGCGGGGCGCCCGGCTCCGCCCCGAACCGCGGGACTGGTCAACCTTCTGGCGGTTCGCGTTGCCCCGGGCCGTCTCGGCCGCCATCGACGCCGGCAACCTGTGGATCGGGGTGCTGTTGACCTCGGCGCTCGCCGGGGCGGAGGAGGCCGGTGTGTTCGGTGCCGTCGGCCGGTACGTCCTCGCCGGCCAGCTCGCCATCCAAGGGCTGCGGGTGACGGTTGCCCCCCGGCTGTCCCGGCTGCTCGGTGCGGGCCAGCCGGCCCTCGCGGCGGCCGTGCACCGGCAACTGACCACCTGGGGGTTGGTGCTCTCCTGGCCGGTGTACCTGCTGCTGGCTGTCTTCGGGGTGGCCTTCCTGGAACTCTTCGGGCCGGGATTCACCGCCGGAGCCACCGGGCTGACCGTCCTCGCCCTGGCCATGCTGGTGCGCACGGGCGCGGGCAATGTGCAGAGCCTGCTGCTGATGGGGGGCCGCAGTGGCCTACACCTGGCCGCCACCCTGGGCGGGCTGCTGGTGACGGTCTCGCTCGGCCTGGTCTGGATCCCCGGGCATGGTGCCACCGGCGCGGCGATGGCCTGGGCCGCGGGCATCCTCACCGAGAACCTCACCGCCGGGACGTGCGCCTGGCTCGTGCTGCGGCACCCGCTGGTGGACCCGGCGATGCTACGCGCGGCGGCGATCACCGCCGCCGTGGTGGCCGCCGCCGCCGGAGTGGGGGTGCTGGTCGGCGGGCGGGGCATTCCCGGCCTGCTGGTGGCGGTGGCGGTACTGGCCGTCGGCGGGGTCGGCACGTTGTCCCGAATCCGGCCCGTTGTCGGGGCGTTCCTGCGGCAACTCCGTGGGGGAGGGGCGGCCGTCCCGGCCGCCCCCGGCCTACCAGAGCAGAAGGACAGGTGAGGTCCGTCGTGTCGGCGATGCGGGACCAGGTGAAGCGAATCGTGCCGAACCAGGTGACCGAGCGGGTGCGGGAGTCTCTCGTCAGCTACGGCGTGCAGACCAGTGACCGGCGGCCACTGCCGGACTTCCTGGTCATCGGCACCAAGCGGGGCGGCACCACGTCACTGTGGAACTATCTGATCCAGCATCCGCTGGTGCCGCGGCTCTTCCCGGCCTGGAACACGAAGTCCACCCACTACTTCGAGGAGCACTGGCGGCGGGGCGAGGCGTGGTACCGGTCGCACTTCCCGACCCGGCGCCAGCGGGCGGCGCTACAGCGGCGGCACGGCGGCCCGGTCCGGGCCGGTGAGGCCGCCCCGCTGTACATGTTCCACCCGCTCGCCGCCGAGCGGGTCGCCGCGCTGATGCCCGCGGTCAAGCTGGTGGTGCTGCTGCGCGATCCGGTGCAGCGGGCCTACTCGCACTGGAAGGAGCGGCGTACCCACGGCATCGAGCCGCTGGACTTCGCCGCCGCCCTCGGTGCCGAGCCGGAGCGCACCCGGGGGGAGCGGGAGCGGCTGGTGGCCGAGCCGGAGTACGTCAGCGAGGCGTACGACTGGTACAGCTACCGGGCCCGGGGCCGCTACCTCGAGCACCTCCAGCCGTGGCTGGACCGGTTCGACCGCACGCAGTTCCTCTTCCTGCGCAGCGAGGACCTCTATCGAGACGCCCGGTCGACGTACCGCCGTACCCTGTCCTTCCTCGGGCTGCCGGCGTACGACCTCGCGAGCTTCCGGGTTTACAACGACCGCCGCTCCGCGCCGCTGGACCCGGCGGTTCAGGCGGAGCTGACCGCCTACTACCACCCCTACAACGAGGCGCTGCGGCAGCGGCTCGGAATGGACCTCGACTGGCCGGGTGAGGCCTGATGACCGGTCCGGCCACCGCCTCCGCCGACCCGCGGACCCGTACCGACGGGTTGGGTTGGGTCACCCGGGCGGTCTTCGGTGCCGAGCAGGTCGGGCTCACCGTGGCCGGCCGGCTGCCGCCCGGGCACCGGGCGGTGGCGCGGTACGCGATTGTGCCCTCGGTGCGGCGGGCCCGGTTTCTGCTGCCGTTGGGCTCCCCGCGGGCAACGGCGGCGTCGCTGCTGGCGTACAACGCGCTGCGACCGCCCCGGGTCCGGGCGGTGCGGGCGGTTCTCGGTGGGCTCGCCCGGCTCGGTGGGCTGGAACTGGCCCGGTTCCCGGTCCTGACCGTGTCGCTGCCCGACGCGGTCGCCGCGGAGGAGGCGCTGCTCAGCCACCGACTCGCCGCCCTGCTGGGCGGGGGAGCCGCGTACGCGGCGTGTGGGGTGCGACCGCCGGATCCGAACCACAAGCCGACCCTGCAACTGTTCGCCCCCAGTGGCCGCCCGCTCGGCTTCGCGAAGATTGGCTGGAACGACGCCACCCGGGCCCTGGTGACCGCCGAGGCGGCGGCCCTGCGGGAACTCCCCGGGCTGGCCCGGGTGCCGGACCACCCGGTGGCGCCGCGGCTCCTGGCCGAGCTTCGGTGGGCGGGGCGGTCGGTCGCGTTGGTACAGCCGCTGCCGCCGACGGTCCGTGGGCTGTCCACCACCGCCGATCCCGAGGTCGCCGCGGTGCTCGCGGTGGCTCGCCGGGGTGGCCCGCCCGCCCGGCCCCGGCCACTGGCCGGATCGAGCTTCCTGGCCCGGCTCACCCGGACCGCGCACCGGGCGGTCGCCACGATGCCGGCCGATCCCGGGGCGGTCGTGGCGGCGGCGGGGCTCGCCTCGCGGCACGGGGAGACCCGGGTCGAGTTCGGGCACTGGCATGGCGACTGGGTTCCGTGGAACCTGGGCCGACACGCCGGCCGGCTGGTCGCCTGGGACTGGGAGCACAGCGCCCCGGATGTCCCGGTCGGCTTCGACCTGGCGCACGACGCGTTCCAGCGGGCCCTGGTGCTGCGGGGTTCCTCCGTCGCCGTCGCGGCCGACGCTGTTGATCTCCAACTCCGACGGTACGGCGACGCGCTCGGCCTGAACCGGGCTGGGCAGCGCCTGGTCGCTGACGCGTACCTGCTGGAGCTGTGGTTGCGGACCTGGCGGCTGGCCAACGCCGGTGCGGGCTGGAACCCCGCGCTACACCCCGCTCTGCTGGAGCTCCTCGTGCAGCGGGACCACCGGTGACCGTCCGGTTTCCCGATGCCCCCACGGCGCGATCCGTGGTCTGCTTTCGCAGGCCATCGATCGAGGCCGAAGGAAGCGGACGGTGAGGCTCGCATGGAGACGTACCCCAGGGGTCGCGGTGACTCCCCGGTCCTGCTGCTTGTCGGATCAAGCGGTGGGCATCTGGCCCAGCTGCTGGCGCTGCGTTCCTGGTACGAGCGCTGGCGTCGCTGCTGGGTAACCTTCGACACCCCGGACGCACTCTCCCAGCTCGCCGGGGAACAGGTCGTCGCGGCGTACCACCCGACCACCCGCAGCGTGCCCAACCTGGTGCGCAACGCGGTGCTGGCGGTACGGGTACTGCGGCGGCACCGGGTCGCCGCGGTGGTGACGACCGGAGCCGGGGTTGCGGTGCCGTTCGTGGTCCTCGCCTGGCTGCGGCGCATTCCCACGGTCTACGTCGAGGTGTACGACCGGATCGACACCCCGACCCTGACCGCGCGCCTGTGCCGCCCGTTTCTCTCCGCGATGCTCGTGCAGTGGGAGGAGCAACGCCGGCACTACCCGGAGGCCACTGTGGTGGGGCCGCTGCTGTGAACGTGGAGGGTGTGGTGGAGCGCCGACGCGTGATGCCAGGTTTCGTCAGCCCGGGTAGAGGGGGGGATGCGGTGAGTACGGAGCGAGTCGCGGCGCCGGTGGGGTCCGAGCCCAGCCACGTCCCCCGGCAACGGAACCGGTCTGGTGTCGGTCGGGTGCAGGTGTTGGTCGTCGTCGGTACCGACAAGCACCCGTTTGACCGGCTGGTCGACTGGCTTCGGAGCTGGCAACCCACCGTCACCGACCGCGTGGTCCTGACCGTCCAGCACGGTCACACCGGAGCGGCCGAGGTTCCCGGCGCGGTGGCCTTTCTGGGGCACGACAAGCTCCAGACGGCGATCTCCACGGCCGACCTCGTGATCTGTCACGGCGGCCCGGCCACGATTCTGGAGGCCCGTCGGCTTGGCCGGGTGCCGATCGTGGTCCCCCGGGATCCGTCCCACGGCGAGCACGTGGACGATCACCAACTGCGGTTCGCGCGTCGGCTCGGAGCGGCCGGCCTGGTGGTGGTGTGCGAGACCCGAGCGGCGTTCGTGGCGGAACTCACCGCTGGCCTGGTCGAGCCGTCCCGGTTCGTCGTCCGGGCGGACCCCGATTCGGCCCGGGAGCGGGAGGCCGCTGTGGCCCGGGTCGGGGAGATTGTGGAGGATCTGGTGGTCGCGGCGAACGGGCGGCGGGGATGGTGGCGGCCGTGGTCACGGTCCCCGCGGAGTGGAGCGCGAGGATGACCGAATTGCCAGGGCTTACCGCACTGCCGAGGGTGAGTGCGGTGGTGCCCACCCGGGACCGCCCGGAGTTGCTGCGGGCCGCGGTCCGCGCCATCCTGGACCAGGACTATCCGGGTGAGCTCGAGGTGGTCGTCGTGTACGACCGTTCGGAGCCGGATCCGATCCTGACCGAGCTGTCCCGACCGGGCCGGCCGGTCCGGGTCACCGAGAACGGCCGGACGCCCGGCCTCGCGGGTGCCCGCAACACCGGCACCCTGGCTGCCACCGGCGATGTGATCGCCTTCTGCGACGATGACGACGAGTGGCTGCCCGGCAAGCTGGCGGCGCAGGTCGAGGCGCTCACCACCACTCCGGGCGCCGAGTTCGTCTCGTGTGGCATCCGGGTGAGCTACGACGGACACACCGTCGACCGGTCGCTGTCCCGGGATCGGATCACTCTCGCGGACCTGCTGCGGGACCGGATGACCGAGCTGCACCCGTCGACGTTCCTCATCCGCGCCACCGCGTTCCACGACGGCTTCGGACTGGTCGACGAGGAGATTCCGGGCAGCTACGCAGAGGACTACGAGTTCCTGCTACGGGCGGCCCGCAGCGCACCGTTGGTCAATCTGCGCACCCCGCTGGTGCTGGTGCGTTGGCACAAACGGTCGTATTTCGCGCAGCGCTGGGACACCATCTCGGAGGCGTTGCAGTGGCTGCTCGAACGCTACCCGGAGTTCGGCACCCAGCCGGCCGGTGCGGCACGGGTGGCGGGGCAGATCGCCTTCGCCCGTGCCGCGTCCGGTGACCGCCGGGGCGCGCTGCGCTGGGCCCGCCGTACCCTCCGCGGCAATCCGCGGGAGCCACGGGCGTACCTGGCGCTCGCGGTGGCGGGGCGGGTGGTCCGGGCGGACGCGGTGCTGCGCACGCTGCACAAGCGCGGCCGAGGCATCTAGGGCCGCAGACCACCCCATTCATCCGTACGAGCCGCGAGAGTAGCAATCCCGGCGGCGCAGCAGGTAAGGAGCCCGTTCGATGACATTTCACTCGTTGAGATTTCGTTTGGTGGACTCACCTTCCTCGGTGGGTGCCAAACGGAGGGCGCCGGGCGGCCTGGCTCTCCGACACGTTTCCCGACCTCGCCGAGATGAATGTGCTTGATCTTGGTGGACGGGTGGAGAGCTGGGCGACGGTGCCGGTCCGACCCGCGCACGTGCACGTGGTGAATCTGGAGCCGTTGCCGACGGAGCTGCCAGCTTGGGCTGAGGCCGATCAGGCCGACGCCTGCGAACTGCCGAAGCGGTTTTTTGGCCGCCGGTACGACCTGGTGTTCAGCAACAGCGTCCTGGAGCATGTCGGCGGGTACGAACGTCGTCGTCGGATGGCGGAGGCGGTCCGTGAGCTGGCCCCGGCGTACTGGGTGCAGACCCCGTACCGGTACTTTCCGGTAGAGCCGCACTGGGTGGCTCCCGCCATGCAGTTCCTGCCGGTGTCGGCGCGGGTGGTGGTGGCGCGGAAATGGCCCCTGGCCTACACGCCGGGCAAGTCGTACGAGGCGGCCATGCGGCAGGTCCTGACGACCGAATTGATCGGTCGAGCGGAGCTGCGTTATCTCTTTCCGGACGCGGGTAGCCGTAACGAGCAGCTACTGGGCCTCACCAAATCGTTGATTGCGATTCGAGGGTTGTCGTCGGCGTGACCGGCGCCTGTTTCGTCAGGGCCGGGAAGTTTGGGTCGTGGTGTTATCCGTGCAGCGCGGGAGTGACCAAAGAAAGCGCGACCTTATTTTGGGGTGGCTGTGGGGTGGGGTGAGCTAACCTATCCGGAGGTTGGTGCGTCAGCGGGCGTTCTTCCCTCCGGCTATCGACACGTCCATCGCATCGCATTTCTGGGTGCGGATGTTCGGGTCTTTGACCGGGCTGTTCAGGCCTTGCTTCGGTGGCGTATGCACCGGCGGGCTGGGATCAGCATTGATCGCCCAGAGCTGAGACCGGAGCCGGGGGTGGACTTTCGGCTGAGGGTCGGGTGGCGAGGGCTGCTGGTGCAGGCTCCCTGCCGTATTGTCTTTACGATTGACGAAAAAGATCGTGCTGGATTTGCCTACGGTACGCTCTCGGGGCATCCGGAGTGTGGCGAGGAGGCGTTTCTGGTACGTCGGGACGGGGCTGGGCGGTCATTTTTCGAGGTGCGAGCCTTCTCGCGGCCGGATTCCTTGACTGCTCGAATAGCTGGGCCGCTGGGGCGGTTCGCGCAGGATGTCATAACGTCGAGATACCTTGGCGCGATGCGGTCCCTGTCCCGGGCTGCCTGACCGGCTCCCACCTCCGGCGACCCCTCCCGACGGGTCGGGAGCGGCCTACGGCGGCGGCTGAGCGCCGTCGCCGGGGTGTTCTCGGTGATCGGCCGAGGCCGCCCGCAGTCGTTCTGACCACTGGGGGGTCATCGCCGGGTCGAAGATCCGGGCGACCAGGACATCGGTGGACGAGTGCGCCAGGATCGACAGGACGACGGTCAGCGCCACCAGGTGGAACACCTCGTCTCCCGCGGTGATCCCGGCCTGGAGCACCAGCAGACCGTAGACCACCGAGGCGAAACCCTTCGGGCCGAACCACATGGCGGCGAACTGCTCGGTGCGGCTCAGCTTTGAACCGAGGAACGACACCGCGAGCGCGAGTGGGCGGGCCACCACGATGGCCAACACCGCGAAGAGCCAGCCGGTCCAGTTGATTTCACTGAGGAACTTCACCGAGATCAGGGCACCGAACACCAGCAGGGCGGCGAGTTTGAACAGTTCGGCGATCAGCTCGCCGAAGTGTTCGAAGCTCTCACGCTGTCGCTCGCCGAAGGTGGCCACGGTGATGCCGGCGGCGAACGCGGCGAGGAACAGGTTGGCGTGGGTGATCAGCCCCAGCGCGAGGACCAGCAGGCCGATCGCCACACCGTTGAGGGGCTCGTACTTGGTGGAGGCGGAGAAGAACCGCCCCTTCTCCAACTGCAGGGCCAGCCACGGCACCGCCACCCCGATCACCAGGCCCAGGAGCAGCTCGGTCCCCAGCTCGTCGAGGTGCAGGTCGTCGGAGCCCTCGACGACCGTCAGGAAGAGGATGACGAACGGCAACGCGAGGCCGTCGTTGATGCCGGATTCGACGTTGAGCAGGTGCCGCAGCCGGCGCGGAACGCCCACGTTGCCGACCAGGGCGGCGGCGAAGACCGGGTCGGTGGGGGCGAGCACCGCCCCGATCAGCAGTGCCTCCGGCCAGTCGAGTCCGGCCACGTAGTGCGCCAGCACCGCGGTGATCCCCAGCGTCAGCGGCAGCCCCCAGCCGAGCGCCCGCCCGGGTAGCCGCCACGCCGCGCGTAGGTCGGCGAAGCCGACCCGCATGCCGTCGGTGAAGAGCACGGTGAAGAGCGCCAGCTCCGCGAGCCCGGCGACGATCTCGCTGTCGGCGGTGATCTCCAGGACACCGGTGGTGTCCGGGCCGAGCAGGACGCCGGCGAGGAGGAAGACCACGGCGGTGGAGAGGATGCTGCGGTGCGCGAGGCTGGACAGCAGGACGGCCAGCAGCAGCACGGCTGCGAACGCGAGGAGCAGCACCGGGGCCTCCGGGTGGGTCGAAACCACGTCGTCGCCGACCAGACTTCCGGGAGCCCGCCATGATCGTACGGATTCGCTCCCAACGGGGTGATCGTGACCGTCCAACGGACACTCGTGTCCGCAGGGCGGGACGGGCCGGGTGTGGCACCTGGCGGCCACCGGGCGTGCCAGACTGATCGTTGTGTTGCGCTGGTTGACTGCAGGGGAATCACACGGTCCCGCCCTGGTCGCGTTGCTCGAGGGGGTCCCGGCCGGGGTCGAGGTGACCACCGGGGAGATCGCCGGAGAGCTCGCCCGGCGTCGCCTCGGCTACGGCCGTGGTGCCCGGATGGCGTTCGAACAGGACGAGATCGAGATCATCGGTGGGCTGCGGCACGGGGTGACCCTGGGCAGTCCGGTGGCGATCCGGGTCGGCAACTCCGAGTGGCCCAAGTGGCGCACGGTGATGGCCGCGGACCCGGTCGACCCGGCGGAGCTGGCCGGGCAGGCCCGTAACGCGCCGCTGGCCCGTCCCCGACCGGGGCACGCCGACTTGGCCGGCATGCAGAAGTACGGGCACACCGACGCCCGCCCGATCCTCGAACGGGCCAGCGCCCGGGAGACAGCGGCCCGGGTCGCCGTCGGCACCGTCGCCAAGGCCCTGCTCCGGCAGTCGCTGGGCATCGAGGTCGTCTCGCACGTCGTGGAGCTTGGGTCGGTCGCGACGAAGCCGGGGCTGCGACCCAGCCCGGCTGACGCCGAGCGGATCGACGCCGACCCGCTGCGGTGTCTGGACCCGGAGGCGAGTCGCCGGATGGTCGCCGAGGTCGACGCCGCGAAGAAGGACGCCGACACGCTCGGCGGCGTGGTCGAGGTGCTGGCGTACGGGGTGCCCCCGGGGCTCGGCAGCCACGTGCAGTGGGACCGGAAGCTGGACGCCCGGCTGGCCACCGCGCTGATGTCCATTCAGGCCATCAAGGGGGTGGAGATCGGCGACGGCTGGCAGCAGGCGCGTTCCCGGGGCTCCGTCGCGCACGACGAGATCATTCCCACCGCGGCCGGGGTCCGGCGGGTCACCGACCGGGCCGGTGGCCTGGAGGGGGGCATCACCACCGGTGAGCCGCTGCGGGTGCGGGCCGCGATGAAGCCGATCTCCTCCCTGAACCGCGCGCTGTCGACGGTGGATGTCACCTCCGGTGAGCCCGCCACCGCGATCAACCAACGCTCGGACGTGTGCGCGGTGCCGGCCGCGGGAGTCGTCGCCGAGGCGATGGTGGCGCTGGTGCTGGCCGAGGCGGCGGTGGAGAAGTTCGGCGGCGACTCGGTGGCCGAGCAGCGCCGCAACCTCGCCGGCTACCTCGACGCGCTGGTGGTCCGCTGATGGCGCCGGTCTGTGTGTTGGTGGGCCCGCCCGGCTCGGGCAAGACCACCGTCGGGCGAGCCCTCGCCGAGCTGCTGGGGGTGGAGTTCCGGGACACCGACCTGGACATCGAGGCGACGGCGGGCAAGCCGATCTCGGAGATCTTCATCGACGAGGGGGAGGCGCACTTCCGTACCCTCGAACGGGCGGCGGTGGCGACGGCGCTCGTGGCTGCCACCGGGGTGCTCGCCCTCGGCGGTGGCGCGGTGCTCGCCGAGCAGACGCGGGCCGCGCTGGTGGGGCACACCGTCGTGTACCTGTCGGTGGAGTTGCCCGACGCGGTACGCCGGGTCGGGCTGGGCGCGGGGCGACCCCTGCTCGCGGTCAACCCGCGGGCCACCCTCAAACACCTGCTGGAGCAGCGTCGGCCGCACTACGCGGCGGTGGCGACGGCGACGGTGGTGACCGACGGCCGGACACCGGAGCAGCTCGCGTCCGAGATCGCCGCGCTGCTCCCCGCCTGACGGGCGCCCGGCCTGCCGGGCGGCCAACGGTTCCGGGTCCACTTCCGGTCCGGTCCGGTCCGGTCCGGTCCGGTCCGGTCCCGTTCCGGGTCCCGGGACGCGTCGACCGTCGCCGCCAACGGCACGGCCAGCTCGGTTAGGCTGCGCCCGATGGACGAGATTACCCGGATCGCAGTTGGCGGTGACCAGCCGTACGACGTGTTGGTGGGGCGGCGCGACCTGCCGGACCTGCCGCGGTTGCTGCCGGGCGCGGAGCGGCTGGCCGTGCTGTACGCGCCGCCGATGCAGGGCCGGGCCGAGCAGCTGGCGGAGCGGACCCGGGCGGCCGGCGCGACGCCGCTGCTGGTTGAGGTGCCGGACGCGGAGGCGGGCAAGCACATCGACGTCGCCGCCAGCTGTTGGGAACGGCTCGGTACGGCGGGCTTCACCCGCGCCGACGCCGTCGTTGGGGTGGGCGGGGGCGCGGTTACCGACCTGGCTGGTTTCGTCGCGGCCTGCTGGCTGCGCGGGGTGCGCTGGGTGCCGGTGGCGACGTCGCTGTTGGGCATGGTGGACGCGGCGGTGGGCGGCAAGACCGGTATCAACACCTCCGCCGGCAAGAACCTGGTCGGCGCCTTCCACCCGCCGGTCGGGGTGATCTGCGACCTGACGGCGCTGGACAGCCTCTCCCCGGTCGACCTGGCCGCGGGGATGGCCGAGGTGGTCAAGTGCGGCTTCATCGCCGACCCGGTGATCCTTGACCTGGTCGAGCGGGAGCCCGCGGTCGCCGTTGACCCGGCGGGGCCGGTGCTCCGGGAGTTGATCGAGCGGGCGATTCGGGTCAAGGCGCAGGTCGTTGCGGGTGACCTTCGTGAGTCGGGGGCCCGGGAGATACTGAACTACGGGCACACCCTGGCGCACGCCATCGAGAAGGTGGAGGACTACCGCTGGCGGCACGGTCACGCGGTCGCGGTGGGGCTGGTCTACGCGGCGACCCTGGCCCAGCTGGAAGGCCGGCTGGACGCGCAGACCGTGCAGCGGCACCGGGCGGTGCTGGGCGCGCTCGGCCTGCCCACCGGATATCGGGCGGAGGCCTGGCCGGACCTGCTCGCCACGATGCGGGTGGACAAGAAGGCGCGGGGCAGCATCCTGCGCTTCGTGGTGTTGGCCGGCCTCGCCCGCCCGACGATTCTCGCGGCGCCCTCCGACGAGTTGCTGCACGCCGCCTACCAGGAGATCGCCGAATGAGGGTGTACGTGCTGAACGGGCCCAATCTGGGCCGTCTGGGCACTCGGCAACCGGAGGTCTACGGCACCACCACCTACGCCGACCTGGTCGAGCTGTGTCAACAGACCGGGCGGGAGTTGGGGCTGGAGGTGCTCGTCCGGCAGACCGACGCCGAGCACGAGCTGCTCGGCTGGCTGCACGAGGCTGCGGACCTGGGCGCCTGTGTGGTGCTCAACCCCGCCGCCTGGTCGCACTACTCGGTCGCGGTACGGGACGCCTGTGCCTTGCTGCGGGCCCCGTTGGTCGAGGTGCACCTCTCCAACATTCATGCCCGGGAGGCGTTCCGGCACCACTCGGTGGTCTCGGCGGTGGCGACCGGGGTGATCTGTGGGCTGGGCGTGGACGGCTACCGCCTGGCTCTGCACCATCTGGCGGCCCGGGCCCGCTGATCATCGGCGGGGCCGCGGCTTGCTCGGGCGAGCCCCGCCAAATGCGGCCTAGTAGACTTGCCGGGTCTGTCCGCCACCTTATGATCAAGGCAGGAAATGGCCACCACCAACGACCTGAAAAACGGCATGGTACTCAACCTCGACGGTGAGCTCTGGGCCGTCGTCGAGTTCCAGCACGTCAAGCCCGGAAAGGGTGGTGCGTTCGTGCGCACCACGCTGAAGAACGTGCTCTCCGGCAAGGTGGTCGACAAGACCTTCAATGCGGGCACCAAGGTCGAGACCGCGACCGTCGACAAGCGTACGATGCAGTACCTGTACGCCGACGGCGAGGACTTCGTCTTCATGGACCTGGAGACGTTCGACCAGATCAATGTGCTCGGCGACACGGTCGGCGAGGCAGCGAACTACCTGCTGCCCGAGGCCGAGGCGACGGTCGCCACCCACGAGGGGGTGCCGCTCTACGTGGAGCTGCCCACCAGCGTGGTGCTGGAGATCACATACACCGAGCCGGGTCTCCAGGGAGACCGTTCGACCGGCGGCAGCAAGCCGGCCACGGTCGAGACCGGCGCGACCGTGCAGGTGCCGCTCTTCATCACCACCGGCGAGAAGATCAAGGTCGACACCCGCGACGGCCGTTACCTCGGCCGAGCCTGATGGCCGAGGGGCCCAAGCAGCAGATGCCGGCGCGTCGCAAGGCGCGCAAACGGGCGCTGGACGTGCTCTTCGAGGCGGACCTGCGGGGCCGTCCACCGGTGGAGGTGCTCGCCGGCTACGTGGAGCGGATCGAGAAGCCCCGACCGGAGCATCTGGGATACGCGGTCGGCCTGGTCGAGGGGGTCGCTGCCCACCTGGACCGGGTTGACGAGCTGATCGCCAGCTACGCCGAGGGGTGGACGCTGGACCGGATGCCGACCGTTGATCGGAACCTCGCCCGGATCGCGGTCTACGAGCTGCTCTACGTGGACGAGATCGACGACGCGGTGGCGATCAGCGAGGCGGTGGAGCTGGCCCGGCAGATGTCGACCGACGATTCACCGCGGTTCCTCAACGGCATCCTCGGCCGGATCGCGGAGTACGCCACCCGGTAGCCGCCCCCGCGGGGGGCACTGGCTCGAAAGTGAGCTGGCCGGCCGGCAGTGTGACCGGATAGGCGAAAAGGGCCCGTGCCGATCGGCACGGGCCCTTTTCGGGTGGCACCACTCAGGAGGCGAAGAACGCCCGCGGGTCGGCGACGAGGACGCCGTGCTCGTTCAGCCGCTCGATCAGGCCCGATGGCGAGGCGTCGTAGACGATCGCCAGGGCGCGCAGGTCGTCGGCGCGGATCGACAGCACCCGGCCGTTGTAGTCGCCGCGCTGCTGCTGGATCGCGCGGGCGTACCGGGCGACGTAGGCGAGGTCCTCCGAGGCCTCGTCGTAGAGCCGCTCGAGGTCCAGCACGATCTTGCTGGTGGGCTCGTGGCGGACGCCACTGCCGTCGGGCAGTAGCTCGGAGACGGGAACACGGTAGAAGTCGGCCAGCTCGGCGAGGCGGGACACGGTGACGGCTCGGTCACCGCGCTCGTACGAGCCAACCACGACGGCCTTCCACCGTCCGTTGGACTTTTCCTCTACGCCCTGCAGGGACAGGCCCTGCTGCTGGCGAATGGAGCGCAGGCGGGCGCCCAGCGACTTGGCGTACTCAGAGGGCATTCGGACACTCCCAGTGCTGCTCGGGGTTCTCCCGTCGATCGCTACGGAGCGTGACGGTACGGGGATTGCGACAGCCGGTCAAGTGGTCGTGAACTTTCCCGTTACATCGTGGGGGAGTTGTCCCAGTTTCGCCGTTCTGTGGCCGGGCCCTCGGCCGCCGACAGTCGAGACGGTGACCACTGGTAACGTTGCCCGAAGCCCCGGTCCGGTCCGTTCGCGGTCCGCGCCGGTCACTCCGACATCCTTTAACGACCCGTCCCGTGAGGCGGGGAAGGAGGTCCGCCGTGGCGTACCCACCGGCTGCCCACTCGCCGACCACCCGACAACCCTCGGTGAAGGTGATACTCACCAGCGCCGACGTGCAGCGCGTGGTGGACCGCATCGCCCACCAGATCCTCGAGAAGACCCAGGGCGCCCAACAGACCGTCCTGCTCGGTATCCCCACCCGGGGCGCACCACTCGCCCGGCGGCTCGCCGCCCGGATCAGCGCCTTCGAGGGGGTGGACGTCCCGGTCGGTGTGCTCGACATCACCCTCTACCGGGACGATCTGCGCCAGCACGGTACCCGCGCCGTCGGCCCCACCGACGTTCCCGCCGGCGGCATCGACGGCCGGCGGGTCATCCTCGTCGACGATGTCCTCTTCTCCGGCCGAACCGTGCGGGCGGCACTCGACGCGCTGAACGACGTCGGCCGGCCAGCCTCGGTCCAGCTCGCCGTCCTGGTCGATCGCGGCCACCGGGAGCTGCCCATCCGGGCCGACTACGTGGGGAAGAACATCCCGACCGCCCTCGCGGAGAGTGTCCGGGTCACCCTGGCCGATCCCGACGGCGTGGACGAGGTCCGACTCTACGGCGGTGACCGGTGAGCCCGCGGGGCGCGACGCCGCGCCGCCTGCTGGTCGCGACCGGAAGGAAGCTCAGCGCATGATCCGTCACCTGCTCTCCAGCGCCGACCTGGACGCTGGCACCGCCCTTGAGATCCTGGACACCGCCGCCGAGATGGCGACCGTGGCCGGGCGGGAGGTCAAGAAGCTGCCGGCGCTGCGCGGTCGGACCGTGGTGAACCTCTTCTACGAGGACTCCACCCGGACCCGGATCTCCTTCGAGGCCGCCGCCAAGCGGCTCAGCGCCGACGTGATCAACTTTTCGGTCAAGGGGTCCAGCGTCGCCAAGGGCGAGAGCCTCAAGGACACCGCTCTCACCCTCCAGGCGATGGGTGCCGACGCCGTCGTCGTCCGGCACCCCGCCTCCGGCGCGCCGTACCAGCTGGCCGACTGGGTTGACGGCTCGGTCGTCAACGCCGGCGACGGTACGCACGAGCACCCCACCCAGGCGCTACTCGACGCGTACACGATGAGATCCCGGCTGGGCCGGCTCGCCGGTCTGTCGGTGGCGGTCGTCGGTGACGTGCTGCACAGCCGGGTGGCGCGCTCCAACGTCCTGCTGCTCTCCACCCTCGGCGCCAAGGTCACCCTCGTCGGCCCGCCCCCGCTGATCCCGGTGGACATCGCCGCGGCCCTCGCGCCCGGCGCCGCCGTCTGCTACGACCTGGACTCGGTGCTGCCGCAGTCGGACGTGGTCATGATGCTGCGGGTGCAGCGGGAACGCATGAACGACTCCTACTTTCCCTCCGCCCGTGAGTACGCCCGCCGTTACGGCCTGGACGGCTCGCGGATGCGGCGGCTGCCGGAGCACGCGATCGTGATGCACCCCGGCCCGATGAACCGGGGCATGGAGATCACCTCCGAGGTGGCCGACTCGCCCCGCTCCACCATTGTCGAACAGGTCGCCAACGGCGTCTCCGTCCGGATGGCCGTCCTCTACCTGCTGCTCGGAGGGAACAACCGGTGACCACGTACCTGATCACCAACGTGAGCGTCCTCGGCGCCGCGCCGACCGACCTGCTGATCCGCGACGGCGTCGTGGCCGAGACCGGCGCGGGGCTGACGGCCCCCGGCGCGGTCGCGGTGGACGGCACCGGCCTGGTCGCCCTGCCCGGCCTGGTGGACCTGCACACCCACCTGCGCGAGCCCGGCCGGGAAGACGCCGAGACCGTCGAGACCGGCTCTCGGGCCGCGGCGCTCGGTGGCTACACGGCGGTCTGCGCGATGGCGAACACCTCGCCGGTCGCCGACACCGCCGGGGTGGTGGAGCAGGTCTGGCGGCTGGGCCGGGAGGCCGGGCTCGTGGACGTGCAGCCGATCGGTGCCGTCACGGTCGGGCTGGCCGGCGAGCGCCTGGCCGAGTTGGGCACGATGGCCGACTCCGCCGCCCGGGTCCGGATCTTCTCCGACGACGGACACTGCGTCGCCGACCCGCGGCTGATGCGCCGGGCCCTGGAGTACGTGAAGGCGTTCGACGGCATCGTCGCCCAGCACGCCGAGGAGCCACGGCTGACCGAGGGTGCCCAGATGCACGAGGGGGAGATCTCCACCCGCCTCGGCCTGACCGGTTGGCCGGCGGTCGCCGAGGAGGCGATCATCGCCCGGGACGTGCTGCTCGCCGAGCACGTGGGGAGCCGCCTGCACATCTGCCACGTCTCCACCGCCGGCAGCGTCGGCGTGCTGCGGCAGGCCAAGGCCCGTGGCGTTCAGGTCACCGCCGAGGTCACCCCGCACCACCTGTTGTTGACCGACGAGAAGGCGGTCACCTAC